>CBINGR010000001.1:0-268471 GCA_966250295.1 uncultured Akkermansia sp.
ATCAATGGGCCGTGCAGGACAAGGAAGAGGCCAACGCCTGGGTTCAGCTTTTCCCCGAGGGCAGCCTACGACAGCGTGCGATGAACGAGATAACGACTATCGTTTCTTACAAACAGCCAGGCTCATCTCTGTAGCCGGCGACACCGATTCGTTCCGGCGGAGCTGGAACGGAGGCGCCGACCAGAGTGGGGAACCTCAGGCGCCTCGGCAACGGCCGGTATAAGCTGACCGGTGTCGCCGCCATCGGGCGACCAATCAGGTGAAAACAACCTGAACTGGTCATGGCGGGCCTTGGCGGAATCCGTTTTAATCGAAACCGACCCGACCGTCGAACACCCGCCGGGGCTGTCAGCGTTCACCACCCTTATCCTTTCGCTCAATGGCTCTGTTCCGCTCCCCGAACTGGCACCGTTTCACCGGCGCCGAGCCCCGCCGCCTCCGTATCTCCCGCTGAAGCCTCGAAAAGGCGCGCAGACAGTCCAGCCCGCATCACACGCGCCGCATCTCGCGATCCGCCCCTCCCTTTCCCTCCCTATGCGCATCCCCTCCCCTGTCCGCGCCCTCATCGCACGCGTCGTCTGCCTGTTCGCGATCCTTGTCGGACTCTCCGCCCAAGCCCGCGCCTTCACCCACCCGTGCGTTCCGACTACCCTCGCGGAGCTGGACACCATCAAGGCCAACCTCGACAAGCAGCCTTGGAAGTCCGGCTACGAAGGGCTCTTGGGCGACTGGCATTCCTTGCTCACCTACAACATGGGTGGGCCGTTCGAATTGGTCAGCCGCAATCCCCACATCAACCTGACCCATTGGCGGAATGACATGGTCGCCATCTACAACATGGCGCGACTGTGGTATTTCACCGGCAACGAGGCCTACGCGCAGAAGGCACATGACATCCTCATCGCGTGGGCGACCGTGAACAAAACCTACACCGGCCAGGAATCCGGCCTCGACCTCGGCGACTACGCCATCGCTTACGCCGGCGGCGCCAGCATCCTGCGCGGCACCTGGCCCGGTTGGACCGCCGCCGACACGGCCACGGTCAAGAACTGGTTCGGAAATGTGCTCTGGGCGGGTTCCTCCGCCCAGTATCATACGCTCGGCCCCGCCAATAAAGGTGCCCTTTGCATGGCTTCCGGCCTGGCGCTCGCCACGTTCTGCGACGACACCGAGAAGTTCAACTTCCTCATCGACCAATTCCGCGCCTCCGCCAGCTCCGGCCTTCGAAACACCCTGCCCATCGGAGAAATGGGCGAGACCGGCCGCGACGCGGGCCATGCCTATGGCGACCTCAAGAGCAAGACCTTGATTGCCGAGATCGCGTGGAAGCAGGGCATCGACCTCTACGGCGAAATGGACAACCGGCTGCTCGCCGTCGGCGAATATTACGCCCGCAACACCTACATCTTCGACAATCCCTTCGTTCCCTACGGCACCATCGATTGGACCTACTACGAAAACGCGGAAGGACCTTACAACGCGGCCCGGGATGCATTTTACATGCTCCAAAACGCCTACAAGAACCGGAAAGGGCTACCCACGCCTTGGATCGACCGGAAAATGGAACAACAAGGCGTGGACGGCGGCAATTTCATGTTCGCCAAGACCGCCGACTTCACCACCGCCACGCCTCCGGCCCCCTTGAATGTTCCGTCTGTTTCCTTGGCGTCGAGCGGCTTGACCCTGACCACCCTCGGCACCCAGACCGTCGGACGCGACGCCTCCTATGATAACGGGGTGTGGACGGTGACCGGACTCGGCAACGGTGTCTGGTCGGATACGGCTGACGACTGCCAATTCGTTTACACAACGATGACCGGCAACTGCGCCATGATCGCCCGGGTCACTTCGTGCTCCGATGCCGGCGCCGCCAGCAGGGCGGGGTTGATGATCCGCGACAATCTCACGGCCACTGTTTCGAAGCGCTGCTGGGTGTCTCTCATGCCCGGCTCCCCCAGCAAGATCGAAGTCCACATGCGCGGCTGGACCCAGCATTGGGGAGGAAGCAACCGGGATGATCGTTCGATCGTCCATCCTCCCGGCATGCCCTACTGGCTCAAGGTCGAGCGCAGGGGCAACATGATCAGCACCTACTCCTCACCGGACGGCACCAGTTGGGCCGTCATGCTCCAGTCGTGGTATGACAGCCTGCCCTCCGCCCTCAATGTCGGCCTGTTCACAAACAGTGGCAACTCGACCCCCATCACCGCCACCTTCGATCATGTGGCGTTCACCGGCGGGACCGGCGGTCTGGTGACGACTCCGGCCGCCCCGGCGGCCATGTTCGCGACCGGCTCCAGCAAGGCCGTCACCTTGCGCTGGCTGGAGTCCTTCGACGCCACCGCCTACGACGTGCTCCGCTCCACCACCTCCGGCGGCGGCTATACCCTCGTCGCCGGCGACCTCGCCGCCAACAAGACCAGCTACGTGGACACCGGCGTGACCCCGGGCACGACCTACTACTATGTCGCCCGGGCCAAAAACTCCGCCGGCGTCAGCGGCAACTCGCCCGAGTTCTACGCCTCCCTGCTCCCCTCGCCGATGGTCAACCTCGCCACCACCGGCACGGCCACCGACGACCAAAATTTAACCCCGTCGAATCCCAATTCCGCGAGCGCCTTCGACCAGAACCCCGGCTCCCTCTGGTTCCATGGCGGTGGGACGACCGGCTGGCTGCAGTATGACTTCGGCGCGGGCAACGCCCAGGTCATCAAACGCTACACGGTCAACTCGGCCAACCTCATCCCCGAGCGCGATCCGAAGGACTGGCAGTTTCTGGCCTCCCACGACGGCGTCAACTGGACTACCCTCGACACCCGAAGCGGCCAGACCTTCGCCCTTCGGATGGAGTTGAAGCCGTATGACCTCTCCAACACCACCGCCTATCGGTTCTACCGGTTTAAGGTCACCGCCAACAACGGCCACCCCGACATCCTGCACCTCGGCGACATCGGCCTGTGGGGCGACAGCGGACGCACCCTCCCCGACGGCACCTACGTCCTCGCCAATCATAACACCAACCAAGTCGCCGACCTCGCCTCCGGCGCCACCGCCGCCGGCACCGCCCTCGTCCAATCGAGCTGGACCGCTGCGGACACCCAGAAATGGCAACTCTCCTGGCAGGGCAACGGACTCTATCGCGCCACCAACGTCGCCACCAACGCGAGCGGCGCCAAGGTGATCGACAACGGCGGCAGCTCCTCCGCGGGCGACGGCCTCGCCATCCAACCCGCGAGCGGAGCCACCAGTCAGCTCTGGACGGTCCTCCCCGACAGCGACGGCTTCTACCGCTTCACCTCCGCGAACGGCGGCTTGGTCATGGACGTCGCCGCCGGCTCCACCGCCAACGGGGCGAACATCATCCAAGCGACCTACACCGGCGGCGACAGCCAGCTCTGGATGCCCGGCTTCGCCGTCACGCCGCAAGCCGTTCCGCCCGCGCCGACCGGCCTGACGGCCGCGCCCGCCTCCATCAGCCGGATCGACCTCTCGTGGACGGCCAGCCCCGGCGCGATCAGCTACAACATCAAGCGCGCAGACTCCCTCGCCGGCCCCTACACGACTGTCGCCTCGGGCGTGAACATCACGAGCCACTCCGACGCCGGCCTGAGTGCCAGCACGACCTATTACTACGTCGTCTCGGCGGTGAACGGCAGCGGCGAAAGCGCCGACTCCGCGCCGGCCACCGCCACCACTCTCGCCAGCCCGCCCGACGCGCCGACCGGCCTGAGCACCGTCCTCGGCCACAACCAAGTCACCCTGACCTGGACGGTGTCCGGCGGAGCGACGAGCTACACCGTGAAACGCGCCACCACCATCGGCGGCCCCTACACCACGGTGGCCGATGGCGTGACGAGCGCGACCTACACCGACACCGGCCTCACCAACGGCGTCACCTACCACTACGTCATCGCCGCAGTTAACATCCACGGCTCCAGCCCCGATTCCACCGCGGTCGCCGTCACCCCGAGCACCCTGGTCGCCCACCTCAAGTTCGACGAGACGGGCGGCGCCACCGCCACCGACTCCAGCGGCCGCGCCTTCCACGCCACGCTCCTCGGCGGCCCGACCTTCTCCCCCGGCGTCTTTGGCAACACCCTCGACCTCCCCGCCACGGCCGCCCAGCACGCCCGCCTCCCCTCCGGCGTCACCAGCGGCCTCACCGACTTCACCATCTCGACCTGGATCAAGGTGAATGCCTTCGCCAATTGGCAGCGCATCTTCGACTTCGGCTCGGGCACGACGAACTACATGTTCCTCACCACCCAGTATGCGGGCAGCACCGCCAAACTCCGCTTCGGCATCCGCACCCCGTCCATCCTCGAGCAGAACGTCAGCGGCACCGCCATCGCCCTCACGACCGGCGCCTGGACTCACGTCGCCGTCGTCCGCTCCGGCACCACCGTCTCGCTGTATGTCAACGGCGCACTCGCCGGCTCCGGTACCATCGCCCTCAGCCCCTCCGACCTCGGCGTCACCACGCAAAACTACCTCGGCAAATCCCAGTTCAACGACCCCTACCTCAACGCCGCCCTCGACGACTTCCGCCTCTACAGCCACGCGATGGACGCTTCCGAGATCTCCGCCTTCGCGCATCCCGCCGCGGGCGCCCCGATGCAGCTCGCCGTCTCCCCCGGCGACGCCCAGGCCACCCTCGCCTGGCTCCCCAACGCCACCACCACCTACACCGTCAAACGGTCCACCACCAGTGGCGGCCCCTATGCCACCGTGGCCACCGGTTTGACGGCTCTCACCTATACCGACACCGGCCTCACCAACGACCTCACCTACTACTACGTCGTCAACGGCGCCAACGATCTAGGCTCCGGTCCCGACTCCGCCGAAGTCGCCGTCACCCCGAGCACCCTGCGCGTTCATCTCAAGTTCGACGAAATCGCCGGCACCGTCGCCGCCGACTCCGGCGTCTACGCCCGCCACGCCACCTTGGTCGGCGCCCCGACCTTCGCCGCCGGCAAACTCAACAACGCCCTCGGCCTCACCGCAGCGTCCGCCCAGTATGCCACCCTGCCCTCCGGCATCGTGAGCGGCGTCACCGACTTCACCGTCTCCACCTGGGTCAAGGTCAACGCCTTCGCCACCTGGCAGCGTATCTTCGACTTCGGCACCGGCACGACGAACTACATGTTCCTCACCACCCAGTATGGCACCGGCGGCAGCGCCTCCCGGCTCCGCTTCGGCATCCGCACCCCCTCCGTTCCCGAGCAAATCGTAAGCGGCACCAGCATCGCCCTTACGACCGGTGCTTGGACCCACGTCGCCGTGGTTCGTTCCGGCACCACGGTGTCGCTCTACGTCAACGGCGCCCTCGCCGGCTCCGGCACCATCGCCCTCAACCCCTCCGACCTCGGCGTCACCACCCAGAACTACCTCGGCAAGTCCCAGTGGAACGATCCCTACCTAGACGGCGCTCTCGACGACTTCCGCCTCTACAGCCAGGCCCTGAGCGCCTCGGAGATCGCGCTCTACGCCTCGCCCCTCGCGGCTCCGCAAAATCTCGCCGCCACGCCCGGTCCGCTCTCGCTCGACCTCAGCTGGAACGCCGTGCCCAACGCCACGCGTTACACCGTCAAGTATTCGACCGTGAGCGGCGGTCCCTACTCCACGCTCTCCTCGGGTCTCCCCGCCACCACCCAGCTCCATTCCGGTCTCGGCTACGGCACCACCTATTACTACGTCGTCTCCGCCGCCAACTCCGTCTACGAGGGCCCCGTTTCCGCCGAGCTCGCCGCCACGCCCGACTCCGCCCTGCTTAGCGAGGCCGAGTCCGCTACACCGGCCTTCGAGATCATTCCCGCCTCCGAGGGCAACCCCGCCACCGCCAGGCTGACCACCGCCACCTCCGTCGCCGGCCACAGCTATCAGCTCCAGACCTGCACCGACCTCGCCTCCGGCTCTTGGTTCGAGGTCGGCGATCCCGTCGACGGCACCGGCGAGCCCCTCGTATTCGAAACGCCCTACGACCCCGCCGAGCCCCGCCGCTTCTACCGCATCCTCGTCTCCCGCTGACGCGCGCCACGCAGCGGGCATCGCGCTTCGTCCGACGCCCGACTCCCCTTGCTTTGCACGGCGCCCTTGTTTGCCGAAGCCCAGGCCCCGAAGCGCCGAGGGCGACGGAATTCCTCAGCAATCTCGTCTTGGTCCGGCGGGATGCCGCTTCATGAAGACGATCGAGGCGCCCGCCAAAGAAATGCCCGGGACGGCGCCGTTCGGATCATCCGAGACGACTTCCCCGTGTATTTTTCAGGCACAAGGCGATGGAGATCCATCCATGCTCGACGAAGCCTACCGGTCCCCCGAAAAAGGCCCATTCCATGAAGAAACCCCGCCGTTTGCCTCGCTCCGCACCCCGGACCGCCACGCTGCTTTTTGCCTTTCTCGCCACCTCCCTGTCCTTGGATGCGGCGACAGTCGTGAACGTGGACGGCAAGGGGCCCTCCCGAACCTTCTACGGCATCGGTATGGTCAACTCCAGCGGCTCATCGAAGCTCCTTCAGGATTATCCCGAGGCCCAGCAACGCGACATTCTCGATCTGCTCTTCAAACCGAAATTCGGAGCCGGCCTTCAATTGGTGAAAAACGAGATCGGGGCGGACAACAACACGTCCAGCGGCACCGAGCCCTCCCACTGGCGCGATCCGTCGAAGCCCGCGACGGCACGCGGGGTGAACTTCTGGATCGCCCGCGAGGCTGGGCGCCGAAATCCCGCCATGCAATTCGCGGCCTTGCGCTGGGCCAATCCCACGTGGGTCAAGGACGAGGCCACCCGCTCGAAATATCTCCTCTCCTACCTGGACCTCATGATCGCCAACGGCACGCCCGTGGACTTCATCGGCCCGGGCATCAACGAGGCCGATTACACACCCGGCTTGGGCAAGTTCATCACGGAGACCTTCAAGCCCGCCCTCGACGCCGGCGGCTACAAAGCGAGGATTGTCATCTCGGACGACGTCGACAAACGCTGGGGCGCCGCGCCCGCGATCAACTCCGACCCCGCGCTGAAGGCGGCGGTCTTCGCGATCAGCTCGCACTACACGGACGCCAGCACCCCCGAGGCCAAAAAATCCGGGCTGCCCCTCCTCAACACCGAGAGCGACACCGGCATGGTGGACTGGGACCGCGGCATCTGGGTCGCGCGGCGCATCGCCACCGCTTTCTCCGCCGGAAGGCAGGACATGTGGCTCTACCAGCCGGCGCTTGACTGCGTCGGCGAAAACATCCGCTACCAGCACAAGGGCATCCTGACCGCGAACACGCCATGGTCGGGCCACTTCGAGATCCATCGGGACCTCTGGCTCACGGCGCAGTTCACCCAGTTCGCCGACGTCGGCTGGCGCATCCTCGAAACCGGCTCCGGCGCGGTGGACGGCGACAACGCCTATGTCTCCTTCAAGGACCCGCGCTCCGACCACTACAGCGTGGTGATCGTCAACGCCGGCAGGAAGGACGTCTCCTACACCTTCCACACCGCCCACCTCTCGAACGCCCCTCTCTCGGTCTGGACGAGCGACGAAAACACCCAGTTCGCCCGCCAGCCCGAGATCACCCCGGAAAACGGCGCCTTCAGCCTCACGGTGCCGGCCGGCTCCGTGTATTCGCTCACCACGACAAAGGGGCAGCGAAAGGGGGAGCCTTCGCGCGCCGTTCCGCCACCCAGGGATCTCGCGCTGCCTTACTCCGATGCCTTCTCCGGCTACGCCGTCGGGGCGCAGCCGCAGTATTTTCACGATCAAAACGGGGCCTTCGAAATCGCCGACGACGGCGAGGGCGGTCGCGCCCTCAAACAGGTGATTTCCACCGTCCCCGCCCCCTGGTGGCATGGCAACAACCAGCCTCCCTTCACCCTCGTGGGTCCGGGAAACCTGTCCAGCTACCAGGTAAGCGCCGACGTCAGGATCCCCGACGCCACGGCTTCCGCCGGACTGATCGCCCGGCTCACCTGGCTCGATCCGATGGCCCCGGAGAAAACGCAGCCCGAGGGCTACACCCTGTTGCTCGACGGCGCTGGAAAATGGCTCCTGAAAAAATCGGCCGGCACCATCGTGACGCGGCTCTCCTCCGGCTCGATCGGCGCCTACGATAACGCCAGGTGGCACAACGTGAAGCTCGCGGTGCATGGCACGACGATCGCCGCCTGCGTGGACGGCGTGGAGGTGGCGACCGTGTCGGACCACAGCTTCTCCTCCGGCAACGTTGCCCTCGCGACCGACACGACTCGGAACGACGCGTGGCCGCAGGTGCTCTTCCGCAATTTCCGGATCGAGCCGATCAAACGCGGCGTTCCTGCCTTCGTGCGGCAAGCGGACGACGACTCCGCCGTGTTCTCGTTCTCCGCCGACGACTGGAAGCTCAAAAAAAACGACAACTTTACCGAACTCAAACGAACCAGGCACAGCACCGGCAAGGTCGGGGCCAGCGTCGAATTCTCCTTCCGCGGCACCCAGGTGAGCCTCGTCGGGGTTAAGGAAAAAACGGGCGGCAAAGCCGACGTTTATATCGACGACGAACTCCGCGCCGCCATCGATACCTCAGCCCGGACCACGCAGAGCCGCAACTCGCTCTTCAGCGCCTACGGGCTCGAGCCCGGCGCCCACACGCTGCGGCTCGTGGTCAAGTCGGGCACCGTCACGGTCGACTTCGCCGAGGCCGAAAGCTTCGATGCGGACACTGAACGAAGCGGCCCCGGCGGCCGGATCAAACGCGGCGCCCGGTAGCCTCGCGCCCGGGCCGGCCTCCTCTCCGCCCGCCCAAACGCCGCCACGCTGACGACCGCCACCTCCGTGGCCGGCCATAGCTACCAGCTCCAGACCAGCACCGGTCCCCGCCTCCGGCTCCTGGCAGGTCGGCGAACCTGTCCTCGGCGACGGCGCGACCCTCGTATTCGAACTCCCTGCGCCCCCTCCGAGCCCCGCCGCTTTTACCGCATCCTCATCTCCCGCTGAGGCTCGCAGAATAGCGCACTGCCGGAATCCATAGCGCAGGCCTCAACGGCCTGCGCCCATGTCGTTTCCCCGGTCCTTACTAACAGGACAAACCGGCCGCCCCGTTGCCATCGGATTAGCCGCGTTCATCAAACGCGCCCCAACACGCGAGCGACTCCCCCGGTCACCCGTCCGTGTTTTAACCCCAACCCCACCAACCCATGCGTATCCACGCCCTTGGCCGTGCCGTGAAGGCACGCGCCCTCTGCCTGCTCGCGGCCCTCGCCGGCCTTTCGGCCCAGGCCCACGCCTACACCCACCCCGGCATTCCGACCAGGGTCGACGATCTCGCCACCATCAAGGCCAGCCTGAATCAGGAGCCATGGAAGTCCGGCTACGCCGGGCTTTCGGGCGACGGGCGTTCCTCGTTGAACTACACGATGGCGGGCCCCTTCGCGAATGTCAGCCGGGCGGGGTCTTACGACCAATACCTCGGCGCATGGCAGAATGACATGATCGCCGTGTATAATCTGTCGCTCATGTCGTATTTCACCGGCAACGCCGCCTACGCGCAGAAGGCCCGCGACATCCTCATCGCTTGGGCGAACACCCACACCAGCTTCTCCGGCAACGAATCCGGTCTCGCCATCGGCGACCACGCCTACGCTTTCGGCGGCGGCGCCAGCATCCTGCGCGGCACCTGGTCCGGCTGGACGGCCGCCGACACGACCGCAGTGAAAAACTACTTCTCGAATGTCCTCTGGACACCTTCTGCCGGGTGGAACGTGCAGGGTCCCGCCAACAAAGGCGCCATCTATATGCAGGCCGGTATCGCGATCGCCGTATTCTGCGACGATGCCGCGAAGTTCAACCAGATCGTCAACCAAATGCGCACCTTCCACGGCTCCGGCCTGATGAACACCCTGCCCACCGGCCAGCTGGGCGAGTCGGGCCGCAACGTGGGCCACGCCTACGGCATGCTCAACGGCCTGGCCTTCGTCTCCGAAGTCGCCTGGGCACAAGGCGTGGACCTCTTCTCGGAATACGACAACCGCTTGCTCGCCTGCGGCGAATACTTTTGCCGCAACGCCTTCACCACCGACAATCCTTACGTTCCCTACGGCTCCATCGATTGGTCCTGGATGTATAATTCACCCGGACCCGCCACCGGCAATCGCAGCGCCTTTTACATCCTCCAAAACGCCTACAAGAACCGCAAGAACCTGCCCACTCCCTGGATCGACCGTAACCTCGAGGAACCGGCCGTGGGCAACAGCTTCATGTATGCCAAGACGGCCGACACCACCACCGCCACCCTGTCGCCGGCCACCTTCCCGGGGGTGTCTCTGGCCTCGAGCGGCTTGACGCTGACCACCCTCGGTAGCCAGACCTCGGGCCGCAGCCTCTCATATTCAAACGGTGTGTGGACGATGACCGGACTCGGGAACGGAGTCTGGACTGATGGGAGCGACGACTGCCAGTTTGCTTACAGACAGATGACCGGCGATTGCGCCATGGTCGCCAAGGTGAACTCGTTCACCTATTCCGGCTCCAATAACGGCAAGGCGGGCCTGATGATCCGCGACAATCTTTCCGCCACCGTCTCGCAGCGCGCATGGGTCGGCTTCGTGCCTGCCGCCACCCAGCTCATGGAATCCCACATGCGGGGCTGGACCGAAAACTGGGCAGGAGGTGGATATGACGATCGTTCGCACCAATTGACTCCGTACACGTCCGGACTTCCCTACTGGTGCAAGATCGAGCGCCGGGGCAAGCAGATCGCGGTCTTCACTTCTCAGGATGGTACCAGTTGGATGCCCATGAGCTGCAGCTACTACGGCAACCTCCCGTCCACCCTCTATATCGGCTTCCACCTCAGCAGCGGGAATTCCACGTCCGTTACGGCCACCTTCTCCAACGTCGCCTTCACCGGCGGCACCGGCGGCTTGGTGACGACTCCCGCCGCCCCGGCGGGCCTGATTGCCACCGCCTCCAGCAAAGCGGTGACCGCGCGCTGGCTGCCTTCCTTCGGCGCCACTGGCTACGACCTGCTCCGCTCCACCAGCATCAACAGCGGCTATACTGTTCTCGCCAGCAACCTCACCGGGACCAGCTACGTGGACACGACGGCGGCCCTGGGCACCAACTACTATTACAGGGTCCGCGCCAAAAACTCCGCCGGCACCAGCGGCGATTCGATGACATTCGGCGGCTCTCACAGTCAGTTGATTCCGCAGATGGCTCACCTCGCCCACAGCGGCACCTCGACGGCAAGTTTCAACCAGGACTCCGCCACGGAAGGCTCCGCCAAGGCCTTCGACCGCAATCCGGGCTCCAAGTGGTTCTGCTACAATTCGCCGACGGGATGGATCCAGTATGACTTCGGCACGAGCAACGCGCAGGTCGTCAAGCGCTACACGATCAGCTGCGCCGACGTGGATACGCGCGATCCGAAAAGCTGGAACTTCCGCGCCTCTCAGGACGGTGTGTCGTGGACCTGGCTCGCCTCGGCCAGCAATCAGACCTTCGATTATAGGATGCAGCAGAAGGTCTACGACATCGGCAACACCACCGCCTACCGCTACTACCGGCTCGAAATCACTGCCAACAACGGGGCGACGGGCGTGGCGGTTTCCGAGTTGGGTCTGTGGGGCAACAGCGGACAAACCGTCCCCGACGGCCGCTACCGCCTCGTCAGCCGCAAGAGCAACAAGGTCGTCGATCTCTTCAACGGCGGCACCGCCGACGGCACCGATGCCATCCAGTGGGGCTGGAACGGCGGCAACGACCAAAAGTGGAACCTCGCGTATCTCGGTAACGGCCAGTATAAGCTGACCGGTGTCGCGAGCGGCAAGTTGCTCGAAGTCTCGGGCGCCTCCACCAGCAACGGCGGGATCATCCAGATCTGGCCCTCGAACAACAACAACTGCCAGAAGTGGACCGTCGTCCCCGCGGGCGACGGCGCCTTCAAGCTCATCAACGTGAACAGCGGCAAGATCATGGACGTCAGTGGCGGCAGCACCGCCGATGGAGCCGTCATCCATCAATGGACCGACCTCGGAGCGGACAACCAGCAATGGCGCTTCGGCATCGTCCCGTGACGTCACGCGTCGTCCCTCGCTAATATCCCCCCGCACAACCGCGCCGCGCCCACCCGGGCGCGGCGCTCCAGTCTCCAATCTTGCGCACCGCGTCGCCGGGCTTCGGCTGCTCGCATCGCCAGGCGTTCAATCCGACGCATGGATTGCCGCGTAGCGCGTGGTCGTGCGCGACCATCTCGTCGACCTCAGACCGTGCAGTAACAAGCAACGACCGCGCTTGGTCTGCCAGCAGCTTACGAAAGACGGTGCAATCGGCTGCATAGTCGGCGCTAAACGCCTCCTTCTTTTTGTGGCGGAAATCGCCGCGCTTACGCGCGTGTGGGAATGCCCTGTTTTCCCCCAACCCCAAATGAAACCAATAAACTCGGTTCTTACCCTCGGAGCATCCCTGCTCCTGTTAGCACTCGCACAGCCCCAAGCCCGCGCCTACACTCACCCCTGCATTCCGACCACCCTTGAGGAGCTGAACACCATCAAGGTCAGCCTCAATCAGGAGCCGTGGAAGTCTGGCTACGCCACACTCGCGGCGGACGGCAAGTCCTCGACGAACTATACCATGCAAGGCCCGTTCGCGCGGGTCAGTCGGGCGGGATCTTACGACGCCAACCTCTGGCCATGGAGGAATGACATGACCGCCGCGTATAATCTCGCGCGCATGTGGTATTTCACCGGCAACGCCGCCTATGCGCAGAAGGCCCGCGACATTCTCGTCGCTTGGGCGAACACGCAGACGGAATTCAGTGGCAACGAATCCGGCCTCGACCTCGGCGACTACGCCCAAAAGTTCGGCGGCGCCGCCAGCATCCTGCGTGGCACCTGGTCCGGCTGGACGGCCTCCGACACGACCGCGGTGAAGAACTACTTCTCGAATGTCCTCTGGCCGGCGTCTGGCTGCTCGGCAAACGTCCTTGGTCCCTGCAACAAAGGCGCCATCTATATGAAGGCCGGTATCGTCATTGCCCTCTTCTGCGATGACAGCACCAAGTTCAACCATGTCCTCGATCTTTACCGCACCTTCCACGGCTCCGGCTTGATGGATACCCTGCCCACCGGCCAAGTGGGCGAGACGGGCCGCAACGCGGGCCACGCCTTCGGCGACATCGACGGCCTGATCTTCGTCGCCGAGTGCGCTTGGAAACAAGGGGTGGACCTCTACGGCGAATTGGACAACCGCCTGCTCGCCTGCGCCGAATACTTCGCCCGCAACACCTACGCCAACGACCTTCCCTTCGTTCCTTTTGGCGCCACTGATTGGGCATGGATTTACCGGCCGACGGACGCGGTGGGTTACACCGCCGATCGCTCGGCTTTTTACATGATTCAGAACGCCTATAAAAACCGCAAAAACATCCCCACTCCCTGGACCGACCGGAAGCTACAGGATCAGCCCGGCGATGGCTACAACTTCATGTATGCCAAGACGGCCGACTTCACCACCGCCACCCTGTCCCCGGCTACCTTCCCGGGGGTTTCTCTGGCCTCGAGCGGATTGACATTAACAACCCTGGGCAGCAATTCCGGAGGCCGCAGTTCCTCTTACGCCAATGGCGTGTGGACGGCAACCGGGGCTGGAACCGATGTCTGGAACGATGCCAACGACGACTGCCAGTTTGTTTATCGAACGATGTCTGGCGACTGTGCGATGGTTGCCCGAGTCACCTCGAGCCAATATATAAATGGTTCCACCAAGGCCGGGTTGATGATTCGCGACAATCTTTCCGCTAGCGTTTCGCAACGCGCTTGGATTGCATTTGTTCCATCAGCCACCCAATACCTGCAAACCCGCCAGAAGGGTTGGACCGAAAGCTGGGGAGGAAGTGGATATGCCGTGCGTAGTCATGATTGGTCCTCTCTCGGCCTGCCCTACTGGTTCAAGATCGAGCGCCGGGGCAAGCAGATCACGACCTTCAGTTCTCCGGATGGCACCAGTTGGATGCCCGTGACCTGCGCCTACTACGGTAACCTGCCGACCACTCTTTACATCGGCCTGTTCACCTGCAGCGGCTCGGCGACAACGACCACCACCGCCAACTTTGACCGTGTGGCGTTCACCGGAGGAACCGGCGGCCTTGTGACGACTCCGGCGGCTCCGGCGGGCGTGATTGCCACCGCCTCCAGCAAAGCCAATACGGTGCGCTGGTTGCCGTCCTTTGGCGCCACCAGCTACAATCTGCTCCGTTCCACCAGCAGCAGCAGCGGCTTTACCGTCCTCGCCAGCAACCTCACCGGGACGAGCTACGTGGACACGTCCGCAAACGCGGGCGTCAACTCGGGCGTCATCTATTACTACCGGGTTCAAGCGGTAAATTCCGCCGGCACCAGCGGCGATTCCATGACATTTGGCAGCTCTCACAGTCAGCTAATTCCGCGGCTGGCTAACCTCGCCTTTGGTGGCACGGCCACGGACAGCGCACATGTTACCGGTCAGGACGGTATCTACGCATTTGACAGCAACCCAAACACCAAGTGGTTCAATAATAATGCCGGCACTACGGGTTGGGTTCAGTATGACTTCGGCGCCAGTAACGAGCAGGTGGTCAAGCGCTACACGATTAACAGCGCCAACGACGTGCCCGGGCGCGACCCGAAGAACTGGCAGTTCCAAGGCTCACAAGACGGCTCCAGTTGGACGACCCTCAATTCACAGAGCGGCCAGACCTTCGCCAGCCGGTGGCAGCAGAACACGTATGACATCGGCAATACCACCGCCTACCGATACTACCGGCTCAACGTCACGGCCAACAATGGAGATTCAAGTGGTCTGCAACTCTCCGAAGTGGGCCTGTGGTCTGACACCGGACGCACCATTCCGGATGGCCGCTACCGTCTGGCCAATCGCCTGTGCAACAAGGTCATCGATCTCGTCAACGGCAGCACCGCCGACGGCACCGATGCCATCCAGTGGGCCTGGAACGGCGGCACCGACCAAAAGTGGGACCTCGCGTATCTCGGCAACGGCCAGTATAAGCTGACCGGCGTGGCCAGCGGCAAATTGCTCGAGATCTCGGGTGCCTCCACGGCAAACGGCGCACCCTCCCAGATCTGGCCCTCGAACAACAACAACTGTCAGAAGTGGACCATCAGTCCCTCGAGCGACGGCTTCTTCAAGGTCCTGAACGTCAACAGCGGCAAGTCGCTCGACGTCCAGAATAACTCGACCGCCGATGGAGCGGCCATCCTCCAGTATAACGACATCGGAGCCAGCAATCAGCAATGGAGGATATCCATCGCGCCCTGACCTGACGCGTCCCCCGGCTGATCGTCCTCTAAACAAACCGCGCCGCGCCCTCCCTTGGGCGCGACGCGTTCTTTTTTCCCCCTGATGCACATCCCCTCCCTTGTCCGCGCCGTCCTTGCACGAGCCGTCTGCCTGCTCGCAGCCTTGGCCGGCCTCTCCGTTCAGGCCCGCGCATATATCCATCCCTGCATTCCGACCACCTTGCAGGAACTGGATACCATCAAGGCCAGCCTAAATCGGGAACCGTGGAAAACCGGCTACGCCATGCTCGCGGCCGATGGGAAATCTCAGCTCGACTATATCATGCAGGGGCCCTTCGCCAATGTCAGCCGGGCGGGGGCTTACGACGCCAACCTCTGGCCGTGGAGGAATGACATGACCGCCGTGCATAACCTCGCGCGAATGTGGTATTTCACCGGCAACGCCGCCTATGCGCAGAAGGCCCGCGACATCCTCGTCGCTTGGGCAACCACGCACACGAGCTTCACGGGCAATGAATCCGGCCTCGCCCTCGGCGACTACGCCGCCGGTTATGGCGGCGCCGCCAGCATCCTGCGCGGCACCTGGCCCGGCTGGACGGCCACCGACACGATCGCGGTTAAGAACTACTTTTCGAATGTCCTCTGGCCGGCGTCTGGCTGCTCGGTGAACGTCCTCGGGCCCGCCAACAAAGGCGCCATCTATATGGAGGCCGGTATCGCCATCGCCGTATTCTGCGACGACACCGCGAAGTTCAACCATGTCGTCGATCTTTACCGCACCTTCCACGGCTCCGGCCTGATGAATACCTTTGCCACCGGCCAGTTGGGCGAGACAGGCCGCGACGCGGGCCACGCCTTCGGCATGCTCAACGGCCTGACCTTCGTCGCCGAGGTCGCGTGGAAGCAAGGCGTGGACCTCTTCTCCGAATTGGACAACCGCCTGCTCGCCTGCGGCGAATACTACGCCCGCAACACCTTCACCTCCGACAATCCCTTCGTTCCCTCGGGCACCATCGATTGGCAGTGGATATACAATGCGTCCGGACCTTACACCGCCAATCGCGGCGCCTTTTACCTTCTCCAAAACGCCTACAAGAACCGCTTCGGTCTCCCCACACCCTGGATCGACCGGAAACTCCAAGAGCAGAGCGTGGATGCCGGCAACTTCATGTATGCCAAGACGGCCGACTTCACCACCGCCACCGCGGCACCGGCCAGTTTCCCGGCGGTCTCCCCGGCCTCGAGCGGATTGACCCTGACCACCCTCGGCAGCCAGATCGCGGACCGCAGCGCCACGTATTCGAACGGTGTCTGGACGATGACCGGACTCGGGAACGGCGTCTGGTCCGACACGGCCGACGATTGCCAGTTTGCCTACAAGGAGATGAGCGGCGACTGCGCCATGGTTGCCAAGCTCACCTCATCCGAGTTTCCGGGCGCACAAGCCAAGGTGGGGTTGATGATTCGCGACACGCTCACGGCCGCCTTTTCACGGCGCGCCTGGGTCGGATTCAATCCCGACCCCACCGCCCTGAAGCTCGAATCCCACATGCGCGGCTGGACCGACAACTGGGGAGGAAGCGGCTATGACGACCGTTCACACGATTGGATGCCTGCGCCTGTCGGCATCCCCTACTGGATCAAAATCGAGCGCCGGGGCGCACAGATCACCACCTTCTGTTCGGTGGACGGCACCAGCTGGGCGCCCGTGAACTGCAGCTACTACAGCAATCTCTCGTCCACTCTCTATATCGGACTGTTCGTGTGCAGCGGGTCCACGACGACGACCAATACCGCCACCTTCACCAATGTCGCCTTCACCGGTGGCACCGACGGCTTCGTGACGACTCCGGACGCCCCGGCGGGCCTGCTCGCCAGCGGCGCCAACAAAGCCATCACCCTGCGCTGGCTGGCCTCCTTCGGAGCCACCGCCTACGATGTGCTGCGCTCCACCACTTCCGGCAGCGGCTATACGGTCATCGCCAGCGACCTCACCACCACCAAGACCAGCTACGTGGACACCACTGCGGTCGCGGGCACCACCTACTACTACGTGGTCCAGGCGAAAAACGCTGTCGGCACGAGTGGCAATTCCCCCGAGTTCGGCGCCACTCTGCTCTCCGCGCCGCTGGCCAACCTCGGCTTCAGCGGCACCGCGACGGCATCCAGCTACGCTTCCAGCGCAGAAGTTCCCGACAAGGCCTTCGACACCAACCCCGGCAGCAAGTGGTTCAATTCCGCGGCGCCGACGGGCTGGATACAGAAAGATTTCGGCGCAAATAACGCGCAGCTCGTCAAGCGCTACACGATTAGCAGCGCCGATGTGACGACGCGCGATCCGAAAGACTGGCAGTTCCAAGGCTCACAAGACGGCGTCAATTGGACCATCCTCGATTCCCAGAGCGACCAGTCCTTCGCCTATCGGATACAGCAGAACAGGTATGATATCGGCAACACCACCGCCTACCGCTACTACCGGCTCAACGTCACCGCCAACAATGGAGACACCACCTTGGCAGTCGCCGAGCTCGGTCTGTGGAGCGACACCGGACGCACGATCCCCGATGGCACCTACCGCCTCGTCAACCGCCACAGCAACAAGGTCGCGGATGTGGCCGGAGGCGCCACCACCAACGGCGCACCGCTCGTGCAGTCGGACTGGAGCGGCGCCGGTAGCCAGCAGTGGGACATCGTCTGGCAAGGCAATGGCCGGTATCGCGCCACCGGCGTCGCCAGCGCCAAGGTGATCGACAACGGCGGCAGCTCCAACGCGGGCGACACTCTGGTCATCCAAGCCTCGAGCGGAGCCACCAGCCAGCGCTGGACGATTGCCGCCGACAGCGACGGCCTCTACCGCATCTCTTCCGCCGATAGCGGCCTGGTGGCCGAGGTCGCCGACGGCTCGACAACCGCCGGAGCCGGCATCGTCCAATCGACCTACACCGGCGGCGACAGCCAGCTCTGGATGCCGAGCATCGGCAGCGCGCCGCAGCCCATCCCCCCGACTCCGACCGGCTTGGCGGCCACGGCGGTCTCCATCAGCCAGATCAACCTGTCGTGGACGGCCAGCCCCGGCGCGATCAGTTACCAGGTCAAGCGCGCGACTGTCAGCGGAGGCCCCTACACGACCGTTTCCGTGCCGGTGAACACGACGAATTTCTCGGACACCGCCCTGAGCGCCGACACGACCTACTACTATGTGGTGTCGGCGGTGAACGGCAGCGGCGATAGCGCCGACTCCACGCAAGCCAACGCCACGACGCTGGCCGCCCCACCCGACGCCCCGACGAGTCTGAGCACCGTCCTCGGCCACAACCAAGTCTCCTTGGCTTGGACGGCCGTCGGCGGCGCGACGAGCTACGCCGTGAAGCGTGCGACCACCAGCGGCGGCCCCTACACCACCGTGGCCGAAGGCGTCACGAGCACGACCTACACCGACACGGGCCTCACCAACGGCGTCACCTATTACTACGTCGTCGCCGCCGTTAACATCCATGGCTCCAGCCTCGACTCCGCCGAAGTCTCCGTCACCCCGAGCACCCTGGTGGTCCACCTCAAGCTCGACGAGTCCGGCGGCACCACCGCCGCCGACTCCAGCGGCCGCGCCTTTCACGCCACGCTCTTCAACACCCCGACCTTCTCCCCCGGCACCTTCGGCAACGCCCTCAACCTCCCCGCCACGGCCTCCCAGTATGCCCGCCTCCCCTCCGGCGTCGCCAGTGGCATCACCGACTTCACCGTCTCCACCTGGGTCAAGGTCAACGCCTTCGCCACCTGGCAGCGCATCTTCGACTTCGGCTCCAGCACGACGAACTACATGTTCCTCACCACCCAGTATACCGGCACCGCGCCCAACGCCGCCAAACTCCGCTTCGGCATCCGCGCAGGTTCCGCCACCACCGAGCAAAACGTCAGCGGCACCGCCGTCGCCCTCACGACCGGCGCCTGGACCCATGTCGCCGTCACCCGCTCCGGCACCACCGTTTCCCTCTACGTCAACGGCTCCCTCGCCGGCTCCGGCACCATCGCCCTCAATCCCTCCGACCTCGGTGTCACCACCCTGAACTACCTCGGCAAGTCCCAGTTCAACGATCCCTATCTCGACGGCTCCCTCGACGACTTCCGCCTCTACAGCCAGGCGATGAGCGCCACCGAGATCGCGAGCCTCGCATCGCCCCTGGCAGGTGCCCCGATGCAGTTCGCCATTGTACCCGGTGACGCCCAGGCCACCCTCACCTGGCTTCCTAACGCCACCAGCACCTACACCGTCAAACGCGCCGCCACGAGCGACGGCCCCTACTCCACCATCGCCGACGGCGTGACGGACCTCACCTACACCGACACCGGCCTCACCAACGGCGTCACCTACTACTACGTCCTCAGCGGCGCCAACACCGGCGGCTCCGGCCCCGACTCCGCCGAGGTCGCCGTCACCCCGAGCACCCTGCGCCTCCACCTCAAGTTCGACGAAAGCTCCGGCTCCGTCGCCGCCGACTCCAGCGGCTCCGGCCGCGACGCCACCCTCGTCAACGCGCCCGCCTTCGCCTCCGGCAGGCTCGGCAACGCCCTCCACTTCCCCGCGACGGCTTCCCAGTATGCCACCCTCCCCTCCGGCGTCGTGAGCGGCCTCACCGACTTCACCGTCTCCACCTGGGTCAAGGTCAACGCCTTCGCCACCTGGCAGCGCATCTTCGACTTCGGCACCGGCACGACGAACTACATGTTCCTGACCACCCAGTATACGACGACCGCGCCCAACGCCGCCAAGCTCCGCTTCGGCATCCGCGCAGGTTCCACCACCACCGAGCAAAGCGTCAGCGGCACCGGCGTCGCCCTCACGGCCGGCGCCTGGACCCACGTCGCCGTCGTCCGCTCGGGCACCACCGTTTCCCTCTACGTCAACGGCTCCCTCGCCGGCTCCGGCACCATCGCCCTCAATCCCTCCGACCTCGGCACGACCACCCAGAACTACCTCGGCAAGTCCCAGTTCAACGACCCCTACCTCAACGCCGCCCTGGATGATTTCCGCCTCTACAGCCAGGCGCTGAGCCCCGCCGAGATCACGAGCCTCTCCTCGCCCCTCGCGGCCCCGCAGAACCTCGCCGTCACCCCCGGCCCCCTTTCGCTCGACCTCTCGTGGAGCGCCGTGCCCAACGCCACGAGGTACACCGTGAAGTATTCGACCGTGAGCGGCGGTCCCTACCTCACGCTCTCCTCCGGCCTCTCCGCCACCAACCGGCTCCACTCCGACCTCAGCTACGGCACGACCTACTACTACGTCGTCTCCGCCGCCAACGCCGTCTACGAAAGCCCCGTCTCCTCCGAGTTCGCCGCCACGCCCGACTCGGCTCCGCTCAACGAGGCCGAGTCCGCCACGCCGGCCTTCGTGATCACCCCGGCCTCCGAGGGCAACCCCGCCACCGCCACGCTGACGACCGCCACCTCCGTCGCCGGCCACAGCTACCAGCTCCAGACCTGCACCGACCTCGCCGCCGGCCCCTGGCAGAACCTGGGCGATCCCGTCTTCGGCGACGGCGCGCCCATCGTATTCGAAACTCCCTACGACCCCGCCGATCCCCGCCGCTTCTACCGCATCCTCATCTCCCGCTGACACGGCGCGACCCGAGGCAGGGCCGGAGGGACGCCCGGAGCCGGCCGTGCAGGTCCGGGCTGGTCGGGCAATGTCAGCCGCCGCATAAGCGCGCTTGAAGCGTCGGGGGCTTCCAGGCATTTTTCCCACGGTGCATGTTACCCCGCCCCAGACCGACGGACCCGCGCCCGACGGGCCGTCCCGCGATGCCTTGGCCAGTTCCTCGAGCCTTCTTCCGCTCGTCTACGAGGAACTGCGCCGCCTCGCGGCCGCCCGCATGGCCGATGAACGCGCGGCGCAGACCCTCCAGCCCACCGCCCTCGTGCACGAGGCCTGGCTCCAGCTCGAGGGGCGCGGGGGGCGCGAATGGGAAAACCTCGCCCACTTCTTCGGCGCCGCGTCGGACGCCATGCGCCGCATCCTCATCGACCGCGCCCGGCGCCGCGCCCGTATCAAGCACGGCGCCGGCCAGGTGCGCGAGGACGTCCACGAGCTCGACCCCGCGGCCCTGCCCGCCGAGGACGCCGTGCTCCTGATCGACGAGGCCATCGCCGCCCTCGAACAAGAGCACCCCGAGCAGGCCCGCGTCGTCGTGCTCAAGTTCTACGGCGGGTTCACCAACCTCGAGATCGCCCGCCACCTTGGCCTCGGCGAACGCTCCGTGGATCGCCTCTGGGCCTGCGCCAAGGCCCGGCTTTTCCGCTGGGTGCGCGAACACCGCTGAACGAACGACACCCTCCTTTTTTGTGGCGGAAATCGCCGCGCTCACGCGCGTATGAACAGCGTCCCTCCTTCCCCACCGCCCGCTCCATGGACGCCCGTCGCGAACTCGAAGACACCCTCTACTACGCCGCCCTCCAGCTGAAGGGCCCGGCGCGGCGCCTCTTCCTCGACCAGGCCTGCGTGGACAACCCCGGGCTCCGCGCCGCGCTGGACGAGATGCTCGCCACGCAGGACGAGGCCGAGCGCCTCCTCGAGCGCGGACGCGGCGCCCTCGCCCTCTCGCCCGGCGAACGCGACGAACTCGTGCAAGGCCTCTCCACCGCCATCGAGACGCCGGCCGGCGAAAGCATCGGCCGCTACCGCGTCGTCGCCCGTCTCGGCGAGGGCGGCTTCGGCACCGTCTACTTCGCCGAGCAAAGCGAGCCGGTGCGCCGCGAGGTCGCGCTCAAGGTGATCAAGCCCGGCATGGACACGCGCCGCGTCATCGCGCGTTTCGCCGCCGAACAGCAGGCGCTCGCGCTCATGGAGCACCCCAACATCGCCCGCGTGCTCGATGCCGGCGTCACCCCGGCCGGCCGGCCCTTCTTCGTCATGGAGCTCGTGCGCGGCGAGCGGATCACCGATTACTGCGACCGCCATCGCCTGGACTTGCGGCGGCGCCTGGACCTGTTTCTCCAGGTCTGCGGCGCCGTCCGGCACGCGCACCAAAAGGGCATCATCCATCGGGACATCAAACCCTCCAACGTCCTCGTGACCGACTCCGCCGACGGCCCGCCCCTGCCGAAAGTCATCGACTTCGGCATCGCCAAGGCCGTCGTCGAGCACCCCGCCGAAGGCACCCTCGCCACCGCCCACGAACAGCTCATGGGCACGCCCGCCTACATGAGTCCCGAGCAGGCGGAAAACCCCGCGCTCGACGTCGATACGCGCAGCGACATCTACAGCCTCGGCGCGCTCCTGCACGAGCTGCTCGCCGGCCGGCCGCCCTTCGATCCCGGCGAACTCGCCCGTCTCCCGCCGGAGCAACTGCGGCGCTTCCTGCGCGAGCAGGAGCCCGTCCGCCCCTCCGCCCTTGTGGCACGGCTTCCCCCGGACGAACTCCGCCGCGTGGCCGAAAACCGCGGCGTCGAGCCCGCCCGCCTCGCCGCCCTGCTGCGCGGCGACCTCGACTGGATCCTGCTCAAGACCTTGGAAAAATCCCCCGCTCGCCGCTACGAGACCGCCAACGGCCTCGCCGCCGATCTGCGCCGGCATCTGGACCACGAACCTGTCAACGCCAGCCCCCCGGATCCCTGGTATCGCGCCCGCAAGCTCGCCCGGCGCCACCGTGGCGCCTTCGCCGCCGGCGCCGCCGTGCTCGCCGCGCTCCTGCTCGGATTAGGCGCGACGAGCTGGATGTTCGTGAAAGAGCGGCGCGCCCGCCGGGAGCAGGCCGTGCTGCGTGAACAGGCCGAGGCCTCGCAACGCCGGGAGACTCGCCTGCGCGAACAAGCCGTCGCCCGCGAGGCCATCACCCGCGCCGCCATCGCCGTGACCCACGGCGACCTCGCCCTCGCCGACACGCTGCTCGAAAGCGTGAAGAAAGTCTCCCCCGAGCTGAGCTTCGATTCCGTGTCCGCCTATCGCGCGGTCGGCGAATGGCACGCGATCGCCGCCCGCT
Source organism: uncultured Akkermansia sp. (assembly GCA_966250295.1). GTDB lineage: Bacteria > Verrucomicrobiota > Verrucomicrobiia > Opitutales > Opitutaceae > IMCC26134_A. The sequence continues at coordinate 23,233 of CBINGR010000001.1, forward strand.
GGGACAAGGCCGCCGAGCGCTTCCGCGCCCTCATGGAGATCGACCGCCTCGACACCTGGCAGGTCACCACCCTCGACTACCAATCCTGTGGAGTGGTCCTCGCCGATAGCGGCGCCCGCGAGGCTTACCGCGAATTCTGCCATGCCGCCCTCGATTATTTTGCGGCGATCGACAACGGCGAGGGCGCCGGGCGCATCGTGAAGACCCTCCTCCTCCTGCCCCCGCCGCCCGAATTCCTCGCCGCGCTCCAGCCGCTGATCGAGCTCAACCGGCGGCACTGGCGGCCATTCGAGGAAAGGCAGTCGGGTTACCGACCCAGCTGGGAGATCGTTCCTCTCGCCCTGGCCGACTTGCGTCAGGGCGACTACGGCAGCGCGGCCGCCCGCTGCGATCGTCTGCTTTCGCAGCGCGGCCTGGCCGCCTCGCTGGTCCAGACCTGCCAGCTCATCCGCGCGCTCGCCCGCCACCATCAGAACCGCGACCCCCGGGCCCGCGAGTGGCTTGCCACGGCGGAATCCGTCATCAATGCGCGTTTCGCCGCCGGTCTCGAGCGCGGTTCCTGGCGGGACGGATTTTGGTTCGACTGGCTTTTCGCCCGCGTGCTCCTCCGCGAAGCCCAATCGGAGATCGAGGAGAGGTAGGCCCGACCGCTGGTCGGGCTGCCAAGCCGCCAGCCTGGCCTAAACACGTTGCCCTCCAAGGCCGCGACGGAGCTCCAAAACTTTCCTGGCGAAACCGCCGAAGACGCGTTGACCAACGCCGCCAAAACTTAGCCGCGAGCGCCACCGAGCGGAGGTCAACTCCCACTCGCTGGCTCTCGCGGCTACGAGGCGATTATAACACCCTTGCCGACGCCGTGTGAACTTACTTGAGCGTGATCTGAAGACGATGGCGGCGTCGGCGGATGAGATTCAGGGATTCGCCAGAAGATAGATGCCTTGGGGCGACAGGTTCAGAAAACGGAACCGGTCGGGGGTGGTTCGCTTGCCGTTCAGGCGGATGCGACCCGCATTCACCCAAGCGATATAGTCCGCCTCGGTGGCTTCGTTGAGGGTGAGCTGGCCACGACTGCCGGATTGGAAGTCGATGTAGGAATCCTCGCCTGGACCAAAGGAGATGCGCTTGGAGTCGGTTTGCATAAAAATCCCGTCTCCCGGGCCAAACGTAAGAATGCCATTGCCGCGTCCGGCGACAGGGTGAAACGCGGTGCCATGGAGGCTGGTCACCACGACAAGGCCGCCGGTAAGGATCACGCGGCCGGGGACATTTTCGTTCCCTATGATAAAGCCGCCCTCTTCCGGACGACCCGGCGAATTGATCACGAGCGTGCCGCCGCTGACGTTTAGCACTCCGAGTGTGTTGGGGCTGCGCCGCCCATTTCCGATGCGGAAATTGCGTTCGGGGGGCGGGGCATCGTCGCGACTATTGATGACCAGCTTCCCTCCGGTGACGGTCAGCGAACTGGTCCGGTTGTTGTCTTGCCCCACCACCGAGCAGAAGCGCGAAGCCACGGTGAGTTCGCCGCCGGTGATCTTGAGGTCGCCGCCACGGTTTGGCGCGCTGCCCACCTTGAAATCGCGGCAGTCAAAGATGGTTTTGCCGGCGGTCTCCGAATAAACGAGCGGGGCGTTGGTGTCGTTGGCGATATACAGGTCGCCGGAATTCGTCGCGTTGGCCTTCGGCGGGGTGCCCGTCCAGCTGGCCACGGAGAGAAAATCTGAGCCGGCGGAGCCATTCCACTCAAACGCCGGACAGGAGGGAAAACCGCCCATGACGAACGCGCCCGCATAGACGGCCAACCGAAATGAAAGACGTCTCATGATGAAGTTACTTGAGCGTGATCTTGAAGACGATGCCGACGTCGGAGGCGGGTTTGGCGGAGGCCGGGGTGACGGTGAGCGCGTCGGCGCCGAGGGTCCACACGAGGGCTCCGGGAGCGCCGAGTTGTTCGATCTTGGCGGCGGGGCGATCGAGCAGGGCGGCGGTTTGGCCGAGGGATTTGAGAGCGACCGGGCCGGAGGGCAGGCCGCAGACGATGGCATAGAGGGTCTTGCCGTCCTTGGATGTGGTGTAGCGGACATCCTCGGCGGTGAAGGGCTTGCCCTTGCCCTCGTTGAAGCCGGCGCCTTGGAGCTTGGCGCCATCGCTGGCGGGGCCTTCGCCAAAGGTTTTCCACGGACGGGTGGCGAGGATCGACTCCTTGTTTATCTCCATCCACGTGGCGATGCCTTCGAGGACTTTGACTTCCTTTTCGTCGATGGAGCCGTCGCCGCGGACGGGGATGTTGAGCAGGAGGTTGCCGTTTTTGCTCACGATGTCGGCCAGCATGTGGATGACGGTCTTGGCAGACTTGTAGCGATTCCGTTCGTAAACGCCGCGGTCGTAGTGCCAGTCGCCGATGCAGGTGTCGGTCTGCCAGGCGAAGGGCAGGCTGGAGTTGGGGATGCCGCGTTCGATGTCCCAGACGAGGGCCTTGCGCTGATCCTCGGTGAGGACCTTGCCGAAGAGCACGCCGGCGCCGACGGCACCGGGTTTCTTGAGGTTGGTGTTGTAGAAGTGGGCCGCGATCTTGAGACCGGCGTCGGAGACGGGCCAGAGGGGCAGCACGGTGTCATCGAAGTAGAGAAGATCGGGCTGATACTTGTTAACCAAGTCGATGGTGCGGTTGTAGAACTTGTCGCAGTAGGCTTGGTCGGGCTGGCTCATGCCCCCGCCCCAGTTCCATCGGGCAAAGATGGAATTGGCTTTCTCAAAGCCGGGGCTGGGCTGGTGGCGCTGCTCGTAGAGATCCTGAGGATCGAGGCCGTCCCACCACTTGCCCTTGCCGTCGGCCTTGGTGAGTTTGCCGTCGTAGGGCACGCCGGCCTTGTCTCCGTTTTTGTCGGCGCCTTGCGCGGTCTCATACCAAGACCAAGGGCGGCTGGCGTGGACGCTGAGGCCGAAGGGCAGCCCTTGCGCGCGGGCGGCTTTGGACCATTCGCCAACGATGTTTTTCTTGGGACCGACCGCGACGGAGTTCCACGGCTGATACTTGGAGTCCCACATGTCCAGGTTGTCGTGGTGGTTGGCCATCGCGAAGAAGTATTGGGCGCCGACGCGCTTGTAGAGGGCCACGAGCTTCTCGGGCTCCCACTTTTCGGCTTTCCATTCGTTGATCACGTCCTTGAAGCCGAACTCGGAGGGATGGCCGTATTTCGCCACGTGCGCTTTGTTTTGTCCGTGGCCTTCGACATACATGTGGCGCGCATACCAGTCGCCGGCCTCGGGCTGGCACTGCGGGCCCCAGTGGGCCCAGATGCCGAACTTGCGGTCGCGGAACCATTCGGGGACTTCGTATTGGGAAAGGGATTCCCAAGTAGGCTGGAACGTGCCCGGGGCGACCGGCTCGGCGGTCGTGGAGACGATGACCGCGGGCTTGAGGTCGCTGGGAAGGTCATGTCCGGCGAGGAGGCTGGCGGCGGAGGCGAGAAGGATCGGGATGGAGGCGAGGATGAGTTTATGATTTTTCATAGAAATTACCGGGTTTGTTCAGGAGGTTTGACGTGATGGGCGGACGGTCCGGCGTCGCGGCGCGCGGCCTCGTCAGAGGGTGTCGGAACTCTGTGATCCCCGTGGTTCAATATTCCAAATGGTTCTACCGCGGAGAGCACGGAGGGCGCGGAGAGAGGCGGCAGGGGGAGTCGCGCCTATAGTTTTTGTGTATTTTGCGTTTCTTTGCGGCCCGCGTCTACTTTACTCACGAAGTGTTGTGGCGGAACGTTAGCGAGCCAGGGCGGAATCATAGCGGTAGATAAAGGAATCGAAGTCGGCGTGGCCGGCCTCGGCGGCGTTGTTGTAGGAGAACAGGCCGATGCGTTCACCGCGGTAGTCGGCGCCGCCGAAACGGTGGGGTTCGCCGAAGTTCGTGAAGTTCTCGCCGTCGGTGCTGTAGGAGAAGCGGCTGAGGCCGTCCAAGCCCCATTCGGAGCGCAGCCAAAGGGGCTTCCCGTTGAGCGTGGGGCCGTTTTGAATCGTCTGGTTGCGGGCGGATTCGAGGGTGAGGACACCGTTTTCGCGACGCACGGCGATGGTGCCGTAATCGCGATGGAAGAGGGCGAGGCCGGCGACCTGACCGTCGGCCATGCCGGCGGGATCGAGCTGGAGGGTGACGACGTTTTCGGAGGTGCGCATGACGCGCTGCGTGAGGGTGTTTCCGGCCTTCTTCAGGTCGTCGTGACGCAGGGGTTTCCAGGCGTGCAGACGCAGCCAGCCGGGGCGCTCGGTGAGGGACCATTTTTCGACGCGAGGCTGGTGGTTCCATTCCCACTGCACGTTGAGCTTGGGGCTGGAGAAATCGTCGTCGCTTTGAGGGACGAGCAGGGGTCCGCCTTGGACGGGTTTTGGCCCGCTCCAGACCATGTTGCCGATGCCGTCTTCGCCGACTCTGCCGACGACGGGCCAACCGTCCACCCAAGTGACAGGCAGGAGGCTGGCGGGGCGGCCTTCCCAGTCAACGGTGCCGTGGTGGGTGAAGAAGAACCAGTCACCCTTTTCGGTCTGCACGATGCCGCCTTGGTTGGGTTCGTGGGATTCGCGCTGCACGTGGCCAAGCTGGCGGGGCCCGGAATAGGGGCCGGTGATTTTGTCGGCCCGCTGCATCATCACGTAGCGCCCGACGTTTGGCTTATGCTCGCTGAAGAAGTGGTAGTAGGTACCGTTTACCTTGAAGAGCTTGCTGGCCTCGCGGCGGAGTCCTTCGTTGATGAGGACGCGTGACTCAGGGATGAGGTCGCGGCCGTCGGGGGTGAGTTTGTAGAGCCAGGTTTTGTAGCCGCCTTTGAAGTGCGTGCCGACGAAGTAGCCCTGGCCGTCGTCGTCCCAGAAGGGGCAGCAGTCGTCCCAGCCGCCTTGTTTGGTCATTTGGTGGAGGGGCTCCCAAGGGCCGGCGGGGTCCTTGGCGCTGGTCATGAAGTAGCCTTCTTCGGGGGTGCCGAAATAGACCCAGAACTTGCCGGCGTGGTGACGAATGGCGCCGGCCCAGACGCCGCGTCCATAGCGGTTCATGCGGTCCCAATTCATCTCGGGGCCGATTTGGGTGACGTCGGAGACGGCGTGGCCGATGATGCGCCAGTTCACCAAGTCCTTCGAGCGGAGGACGACCATGCCCGGCGAATACTGCATGGTGGAGGAGATCGCGTAGAAGTCGGAACCGACGCGGATGCAGTCGAGGTCGCTGTAGTCGCTAGGTAGGACGGGATTCCGGTAGGTGCCGTCTTTCTGGTCGCCCCAAAGCGGCCAGTCTCCCCATTTGCTCGGGATTTGGGCGCTGGTGAACAGAGGAGTCGCAAACAGCAAGGAAAGGGTGAGGAGTTTGGATTTGGGAGACATGGAAATTTAACGGGGATTCAGGACGTCATGGATGACCGCGCCGGGCGTCGGGCAGCCGGCGAGGCGAGACGGAGGCGCGGGGCGTTACCTCGGCTGCTGATACGCGAAAAACGAAGCCGGGAGCGCCAGCGAGCGGGGGTTAACTCCGCTCGCTCGCGCTCCCGGATACGAGGCGATTAACGCCATGCCGACGCCGCATGAAGTTACTTGAGCGTGATCTTGAGGACGATGCCGGCGTCGGAGGCGGGCGTCACGCCGAGCGCGTCGGCTCCGAGGGTCCACACGAGGGTTCCGGGGCGAGAAGGATCGGGATGGAGGCGAGGCGGGGGACGCATGAATACGGGTTTAGGAAAGAGCGAGGTGGCTAAAAGTTTACAATGTTCGCTTAGACACGCGTCGTTTCTCGGGAAAACTCGCCATTTCTTTTGCCCGGCATGCACCTTTCCGGCGCCCCGCGCACAAGGCGAGCAGGGCGCGTTTGCTGGCCGCTCGGGCGGTGGCGAGCAAGGGGGCGGCCATGTCCCGTTGTCCTTCACTCGACGCGGGAGGGACGACCATGTCCAGCGCGGGAGCCATCGTGTCGACTAATCCTAGATCCGGCAGTAGCCCCGGCGAAAATCGCGCCAAGATGCTGAATCAGATGTGGATTGCAGCGCCCCGAAGGCGCACTTGGAAGGTGTGCCTTCGAGCGGGGTGATACGATCGGCAGATACTCGGCAGCTTGTGCGAGATGAGCTGCGGCTACTGCCGGTTCCAGGCAAAAAACTTTTTTGGCGGAAATTCACCGCCGAAGACGCGTTGCCCAATGCCGCCGCCATGATCGCCCGCGCCTCCGGCTCGGGACGCTCGTCCACGGAGCGACAACCGTAACTCGCCAACGACCAATGCTAAGCCGTTTCAGTCCCTCCGCCTCGAACCCCGAAGAAAGACGAGCGTGGTCTAATCAAGCCGGTATCCCACGCCGGCTCCCCAACCGCGCTAGTTCCTTGCCAGTCGGTTTATGACGGAGGACGCGGGCTCATTTGATCCCATGGCCCAACCTTTTGAACATCGAACGGACGAAGACGGCGTCCCCGAGTCCCCCATTGAAAAGCGGGTGACCATACGCGATATCGCCGAAAGAACCGGCGTCTCGCACGTGACCGTCTCGTATGCCTTGCGCGGCATGTCACGGGTATCGACGGTCTTGCGGGAACGTATATGCGAGAAAGCCCGTAAAATGGGCTATCGCACCGATCCCATGCTGCGGGCGCTAAGCACCTACCGGCTGGCGAACCGGAAGACCCGCATACAGTCGGCTTTGGCTTGGTTGAGTTGCTGGGATTCGCCGGAGGCGATGCATACCCGAAAGGAGTTCCACGCGTATTGGATGGGCGTGAAAACCGTCGCGGAGAACAAAGGCTATCGATTGGAACCCTTGGCGCCGAACGAAGGGCTTTCGGTGGGCCGCATCCAGCAGATCATGCGGGCGCGGAATATCCGCGGAGTGCTGATCCCCCCTCCCCAGAGCACGTTTTCCCAAGATCTAAGCTGCTTCGACTGGAACAAATTCGCGGTGGTGAAGTTCGGCCACGCCTTTGACCGCTTGCGCGTCAACCTGGTGACCAGCGCGCATACCTACAACGCCGCGCTGGCCGTTCGCAAAATGACGGAGCGCGGGTATCGCCGGGTGGGCTTTGTGAGCAGTGAATACTCGATACGCCGCACCTTGTTCCTCAGCGGGGTTCTCTTGGCGCAGACGGATCTCGCGGAGCGGGATCGCGTGCCCTTCCTGAGCCTCTCGGAAGCCGACGTGAAAAGCGGCGATCCCGAGCGGTTGCGCGCGTGGATCGAGAAGGAGAAGCCGGACGCGATCTTGAGCAATTTAAGCGAGGTTCCGGCGATGGTTCGAAAGGCGGGTTATGATATCCCGGGCGCCATCGGCTTCGCGGCCTTGAGCGTTCATGACGGCAACTCCGACGCGGGGATCGACCAAAAGCCGTTCGAGGTCGGCAAAGCGGCGTGCGAACTGGTCGTTTCCCTCATCATGTATGGCGGCTGGGGATACCCCGAGGCGCCGCGGGAGGTGCTGATCGAAGGCGCTTGGGTGGATGGTTCCATGCTGCCGGCGCGGAACACCCGCGAAAGCGAGGTAATACTCAGGGGCTGACCCAAGGCCGCGACGGAGCTCAAAAACTTTCTTGGCGGAAATTCACCACCGAAGACGCGTTGACCAAAGCCGCCACCACGCCGTCCCGGGTCCCCCGCCCGGACGCCCGCGCATGGAGCGACAACCATAACCGCCAACCTTATGTTCAACCGCTTCAACCCATCCGCTTCGTCCGCGTCGCGCCGTGCCGGCGCCGCCGCGTTTGCCTTCGCCGCACTGCTCCCCGCCCTCGGCTTTGCCGCCACCATCACCTTCGATACCCCCGTCACCGGTGTCACCGGCACTACCGTGCTGGATACGCCGCTCTCGTTTTCGGGCGCGACCTTGGTGCAAGCCGTCAATTTCGGCAGCGGTGCCGGTAGCGGTGCGCAAACCGTCGTGACGGCGAGCCAGACCATCGCCTTCACCGCCGGAACCATCAGCGGCAACGCCGTATCCGGAACCGCCACCACCCTCTTCAACTCGGGCGCCCAAGGGGGCGTCCTCCTGTCCCCCGCCACCACGGGCAACACCCAGTTTGACAATGTCCTGAAGAGCGATGGCTGGCACAGCCAGGCCACGGATGCCACCCGACCCCTCACGCTCCAGATTGGCGGGCTCACGATCGGGCAGAGTTACGTCATCACGCTCCTTTCGGCGGACGGACGCGCCTCTTCCGCGGGCCGCACCCAGCAGTATTTCGACACCTTCTCGGGGGGAGTGTTTAGCGGCGGGTCTTCCGCATCCTTCAGCCAAAACACCAACGGATCCGTCACCGGCACGTTTATAGCCGATGCGGCCACCCAGCACATCTTCATTCGTGCGACCGACGCCATCGGAAACGCCGACACCACCCTGTCCGGCTTCACCCTTTACTCCGTAGCCGCCATCCCCGAGCCCGCCTCCTTCGCCAGCGTCGCCGGCCTGCTCGCCCTGGGCGCCGTCGGCCTCCGCCGCTCCCGTCGTCGCTGATCCGGCGCCACCGGCCCGCGATTCATTCCCCGAGGCCGACCGCCGAACCGGTCGGCCTTTTCGTCTCTTCAATCCGCCGTTCATCCCCTCCTGCCCCGTGTTTCCCGTGTTCGCCTCTCCTCCGCCCTCCTCCAAGCACCTCGCCCCACTCCGCGCCGCGTCGCGTCGCCTCCTCGCCCTCGCCTGCATCGTCGCCTGGCCCGCGTCGGCCCTGTTGGCGGACTATGTGATGCCGGAGCTGCCGCCCATCCCCGCCATCCCCGCGCCCCAGCCGGTAAACTCGGTGCCGCTCGGCAACATCAACGCCTTCCCCGAGGTAAAGCTGGACTTTCCCATCGCCGCGGGGCCGGTTGCGCCCACCTGGTCCTCGATCGCCTCTCACCTGCCGATCGATCCCGCCCTGTTGCGAGAGGCGAAGTTCGGCATCTGGGTCCACTTCGGCCCCCAGTCGGCCGGCGAGAGCGGTGACTGGTATGCCCGCAACCTCTACAAGCCCGGCAGCACCGCCTACAACAATCACCTTGCCCGCTATGGCCACCCCTCCGAGGTCGGCTACAAGGAGGTCCTGCGCGACTGGAACCCCGTGCAGCTCGATCCCGCCGCGTTGGTCGCGCTCTACAAGCAGGCCGGCGCCCGCTTCCTCCTCCTCCAAGGCGTGCATCACGACCAGTTCGACATGTGGAATTCCCGCTACCAACCGTGGAACTCCACCCGCATGGGCCCGCAGCGCGACCTCATCGGAGAATGGGCGAGCGCGGCCCGGGCCGCCGGCGTCGGCTTCGGACTCGCCTTTCACCATGAATACTCGTGGTGGTGGTGGCAGACCGCCTTCAACGCCGACACCAGCGGCGCCAAAGCCGGCATCCCCTACGACGGCCACCTCACGCTCGCCGACGGCGTGGGCAAATGGTGGGAAGGCCTCGACCCCCGCCTGCTCTACGGCATCGACCTGCGCGAATACCAAGGCGTGTCCTCCGCCGCCGCCAGCGCATGGACCCCCCCGCCCGCCGGCCTCTTTTCCGCGCACACCGACTATGCCCGTTGGTATAACACCTGGTGGGCGCTGCGCATGATCGACGCGATCGAGCAATACGACCCCGACTTCATCTACACCGACGGCACCTCCTCGCAGCCTTTCAGCGGATCCGGCACCGGCACCGGCTACAAATCCGATGCGATGCAGCGAGTCATCGCCCACCTGTCCAACCGGGCCTTGGAGCGTCGCGGCTCCGTGGATACACACGCGATCGTGAAGTTTCACTCCGGCGACCGGATCGCGACGACCTTCGAGAACACCTACCCCTCCGGCATCAAGACCGACCAGCCCTGGGTCGGCGACGTGCCCGTCGGGGATTGGTTCTACTCTCCGGGCTTCACCTACAACCCGAAGATCATGATCCACTACCTGCTGGAGTGCGTCTCGCGCGATGGCGCCGCCGCCATCTGCATCTCCCCCAAGCCCGACGGCAGCCTGGACGCGGCCTGCGTCACGATGCTCCAGTCGGTCGGCCAATGGATGGACATCAACAGCGCCGGCATCTACGGGAGTCACGCCTGGCTCAAATACGGCGAAGGCACCAACACCCAGCCCACCGGGAAACTCGGCAGCGCCCAGGCCAACAAGGTTTTCACCACCTCCGACTTCCGCTTCACCGTCGGCGCCGACAAGTGCCTGTATGTGTACTGCATGACGGTGCCCGCGCCGGGTACGCAGCTCCGCATCGCCTCGCTCGGCACCGCAGCCGGGCTCCTCGCCGGTCCCATCGGGCAGGCCTCGCTCCTCGGCTCCGCCGCCCCGCTCACCTGGTCCCAGGAATCCGACGCGCTCGTCATCACCTGCCCCGCCTCGATGCCCTTTCAGACCGCGGTCTGCTTCAAAATCGGCCCCGTCGCGGCCATCGGCATCGCCCCGCCGGGCAATGTCGTCGCCAATTCGCTCGCCGACCGGGTGAATCTCGCCTGGACCGCACCGGCCGGCACCACCTTCACCATCGCCCGCGGCACTTCTCCGTCCGGTCCCTTCACGACGCTCGCCACCGGCGTGACCGCGCTTGCTTACGGCGACACCGGTGCCTCCCCCGGCACGCTTTATTACTACACCCTCACCGCCCACGCCGAAGGCGTCGATTCCTCCCCCTCCGCGCCCGTGGTCGGCGTCGCCACCGACGGCACCGCCCCCACCTGGACCACCGCCGACATCGGTGCGGTCGGCGCGACCGGCTCCCTCCAGCAATCAGGCGACATCCTCGTCGTCGACGGATCAGGCGCCGACATCTGGGGTAGCACGGACGAGTTCCGCTTCGTTTACCAGCCGATGAGCGGCGACTGCACCGTCACCGCCCGCGTCGTCAGCCAGCAAAACACCTCCGGTTGGGCCAAGGCCGGCGTCATGGTCCGCCAGTCGCTCGACGCCAACTCCGCCTACGCCCTCAACTTCGTCTCCCCCACCAACGGCGTCGCCTTCCAACGTCGCGCCACCGCCGGCGGCTCGGCCGGCGGCATCAACGAAAAAGCCGGCGTCGCCGCCCCCCAGTGGCTGCGCCTCCTGCGCTCGGGCAACACCTTCAGCGCCTTCCACTCGGCCGACGGCGTCAGCTGGACTCTCCAAAGCACCACGACCGTCACTATGACCGGCACCGTCTACGCCGGCCTCGCGGTTTGCAGCAACAACGACGGCGCGCTCAACCAGGTCATCGCCACCAATCTCGTCGTCGGCCCGCTGCCTCCGCCCGATCGGCCCGCCCAGCTCGCGGGCTTCGGCGGCGATACCCAGGCCTCGCTCACCTGGACGGCCACCCCCGGGGCCTCCAGCTACACCGTCCAACGCGCCGCCGCGGCGGAAGGCCCCTACACGACGGTGGCAAGCGGGCTCACCTCCACGTTCTACACCCAGACCGGCCTGAGCAACGGCACCTCCTACCATTACCAGGTCCAGGCGGTGAACACCAACGGCGCCAGCCTGCCCTCCGCCTCCGTGTCCGTGACCCCGGGCCCGCTCACCCTGCCCACCGGCTGGGCCCAACAAGACGTCGGCGCGGTCGCGGCGGCCGGCTCCGGCGGCTACTCCAACCGCTCCTTCCTGATCACCGGCTCCGGCGCGGACGTGTGGTTCGCCCAGGACGAAATCCATTACGCCTACGTCCCGGTCTCCGGCGACTGCACCATCACCGCCCGCGTGCGCTACCTGCAAAACGTGCACGCCAACGCCAAAGGCGGCGTCATGATCCGCGAATCGCTCACCACCGGCTCCGCCCACGCGATGGTCAACGTCACCCCGGGCGCCGGCGTGGAGTTCATCCGCCGCACCGCCACCGGCGGCACCACCACCGCCGCCACCACCACCGGTCTGGTCGCGCCGCGATGGGTGCGCCTCGTCCGCGCCGGCAACAGCTTCACCGCCTACCAATCGGCCGACGGCGTCGCCTGGACCCAGGTCGGCTCCCCCGTCACCGTGACCATGGGCGCCTCGGCCTACCTCGGCCTCGCGGTGAACAGCCACCTCGACGGCACCCTTTGCCAGGCCTGGTTCGACGAGGTGTCCACCACCCCCGCCAGCCTGCCGCCCCCCGCGCCGACCGGACTCGCCGCCACCGCCGGCGACGCCCAGGTCGCGCTCGCCTGGTCCGCCACCGCCAGCGCCACCGGCTACACCGTGAAACGCGCCGGCTCCGCCTCCGGCCCCTACGCCACCCTCGCGAGCGGACTCGCCGCCACCACCTACGTCGACGACGTCGGCCTGAGCAACGGCTCGACCTACTACTACACGGTCAGCGCCACCAACGCCTCCGGTACCGGCGACGCGTCCGCGCCTGTCTCGGCCCGGCCGCTGAGCCCCGCAATGGCCTGGCGGCTCGAGCACTTCGGCATCGCCGATGCCACCGGCCTTGCTGCGAACGGCGCCGACCCCGACGCCGACGGCGTGGTCAACCTGCTGGAATACGCGCTCGATGCCGATCCCTTGGCCGAGGACAGCTCCGCGCTGCCGAACATCGCCCCGCAGGGCGATCACCTTGTCCTGAGCTTCCGCCGCATCGCCGATCCGGAGCTCCATTATGCCGTCGAAGCCACTGCCGACCTCGGCATCGTCCCTTGGCCGGAGACGATCTGGAACAGCACCGGAGCGGCCAATGTCGCCGGTCCCGTCACGGTGACCGATCCGGTCGCGCTCTCGACCGCGCCCCGCCGTTTCCTGCGCCTGCGCGTGGAGTGAGCTGTGTTCGGTCCTATCGGCCGAAGAGGTGGAGCGCGTTGACCCCAACGCGCTGGGTTGAGAGTCCGCATCGCGGGACGCAACGCGTTGATCAACGCGTTCCCCCGATCCATTCCGACTACCACTTTAGTTGAGATGCCATGGCCTGCGCCTCGGCAAAAAAAATGGCGCAGGCCATCAGCCAATTCCGGATCGGAGTGGTGCACCGCAAGTTCCCTTGGCCTGGAGCTCTCCCTGTATCGGCCAGGGATTTTCCTGATAACAGGGCAAACAGGCCTCCGCCCCAGTCTCCCCTCCTCCCTCCGGGCAAGTCCTGCCCCCGCCCCCGCGCGCTCTGCCGATCCCGACACCCTTCCCGTCTCTTCGTCCGCCCCGTCCGCCGAACTCGCGATCCCGCCCCGTCTCCAGCTCGAACGCCGGTGCCTGGCCCTGGCCGAGCGCGGTCCTCTCGCGGCAATGGAGTTCGCCCTGAAAACCAAGCTCACCGCCGACGACCCCGGCCTGCTCACCAGCCTCCTCATGCAATGGGCCTCGCGTAATTTCGACGCGGCTTACGACTGGACCAAAACACACGAGCCGGCGCTTGGCGCGCCCCCCTGGCCCGTCTCACCTATCGCCGCGCCCAAACCGATTCCCTCGCCGCCTCCGCTCTGGCGAACTCATTCTCTTCTAGCCTGGCGCCGGTTTCACAAGAAGCCGGCAGCCGATCAGCGTGTGACGAGGATGCGGTAGAAGCGGCGGGGCTCGGCGGAGTCGTAGGGCGTTTCGAATACGATCGAAGCGCCGGTGCCTTCGACGGGCTCGCCCACGTCCTGCCAGGAGCCGGCGGTGAGGTCGGTGCTGGTTTGGAGTTGGTAGCTGTGGCCGGCGACAGAGGTGGCGGTGGTCAGCGTGGCAGTGGCGGGGTCCTCGCCGGAGGCCAGAGTGATGACGAAGGCCGGCGTAGCGGATTCGGCCTCGCTGAGCGGGGCGGAGTCGGGCGTGGCGGAGAACTCGGCGGAGACGGGGCCCTCGTAGACGGAGTTCCCGGCGGAGACGACGTAGTAGTAAGTGGTGCCGTAGCTCAGGCCGGAGTGGGACTGGCTGGTGGAGGGAAGGCCGGCGGAGAGCGTGGTATAGGGACCGCCGCTCGTGGTCGAATACTTCACGGTGTAGCGTGTGGCGTTGGGCACGGCGCTCCAGGTGAGGTCGAGCGAGAGCGGGCCGGGCGTGGCGGCGAGGTTCTGCGGGGCCGCGAGAGGCGAGGCGTAGAGCGCGATCTCGGAGGCGCTCAAGGCTTGGCTGTAGAGGCGGAAGTCGTCGAGAGCACCGTCGAGGTACGGATCGTTGAATTGCGACTTGCCGAGGTAGTTCAGCGTGGTCGTGCCGAGGTCGGAGGGGTTGAGCGCGATGGTCCCGGAACCGGCGAGGGCGCCGTTGACGTAGAGGGAGACCGTGGTGCCGGAACGGGTGACGGCGACATGAGTCCAGACGCCGGCGGTGAGGGCGATGCCGGTGCCGCTGACGTTTTGCTCGCCGATGGTAGGAGTGCGGATGCCGAAGCGAAGCTTGGCGTTGTTCGGCGCGGTGGCGTTATACTGGGTCGTCAGGAACATGTAGTTGTTCGTGGCGGTGCCGAAGTCGAAGATGCGTTGCCAGGTGGCGAAGGCGTTAACCTTGACCCAGGTCGAGACGGTGAAGTCGGTGAAGCCGCTGACGACGCCGCTGGGCAGCTTGGCATACTGGGAGGAGGTCGGGGTCAAGCCGAGGGCGTTGCCGAGTTTGCCGGTGGCGAAGGTCGGGGCGTTGACGAGCGTGGCGTGGAAGGCGCGGCCGCTTGAATCGGCGGCAAGGGTGCCCGTGCTCTCATCGAACTTGAGATGAACAGCCAGCGGACTCGGAGTGACGGAGACCTCCGCGGAGTCGGGGCCGGAACCGTCGGCGTTGGCGCCGCTGACGACGTAGTAGTAGGTGAGGCCGTTGGTGAGTCCGGTGTCGACGTAGGTGAGCGCCGTCACGCCCTCGGCGATGGTGGCGTAGGAGCCGCCGCTCGTGGTGGAGCGTTTGACGGTGTAGGTACTGGTCGCGTTGGGGAGCCAGGTGAGCGTGGCTTTGGTGTCGCCGGGGACGACGGCGAGCTGCACCGGAGCGCCAGCGGCGGGATGCGCGAAGGCGGCGATCTCAGCAGGGCTCAGCGCCTGGCTGTAGAGACGGAAGTCGTCGAGGGAGCCGTCGAAGTAGGGGTCGTTGAATTGCGACTTGCCGAGGTAGTTCAGGGTGGTGATGCCGAGGTCGGAGGGGCTGAGCGCGATGGGGCCGGAGCCGGCGAGGGATCCGTTGACGTAAAGCGAGACGGTGGTGCCGGAGCGGACGACTGCGACATGAGTCCAGGTGCCAGTCGTGAGGGCGATACCGGTACCGCTGACGCTTTGCTCGGGGGTGGAGGGGGTGCGGATGCCGAAGCGGAGCTTGGCGTTGTTCGGCGCGGTGGGGGTATACTGCGTCGTCAGGAACATGTAGTTGTTCGTGGCGGAGCCGAAGTCGAAGATGCGCTGCCAGGTGGCGAAGGCGTTCACCTTGACCCAGGTGGAGACGGTGAAATCGGCGAGGCCGCTGGTGACGCCGGAGGGGAGTTTGGCATACTGGAAGGACGTCGCGGTGAGGTTGAGGGCGTTGCCAAAGGTGCCGGGGGAGAAGGTCGGAGTGGCGAAGAGCGTGGCGTGGTAAGCGCGGCCGCTGGAGTCGGCGGTGGTGATCCCGCTGGTCTCGTCGAACTTGAGGTGGACGACCAAGTTGCTCGGGACCGCGGAGACTTCGGCGGAGTCGGGGCTGGTGCCATTGACGTTGGCGGCGCTGACGACGTAGTAGTAGGTGACGCCGTTGCTGAGGCCCGGGTCGGTGTAGGTCGCGCCCGTGATGCCTTCGGCCACCGTGGTGTAGGGACCGCCGCTGGCGGTCGCGCGCTTCACGGTGTAGCTCGTTGCCGCGGGGGGAGCCGTCCAATTCAAGGTGACCTGATTCTGGCCGAGGGTCGCGGTCAGATCCGTCGGGGCGGCCGGCGGGGCGCTCAGGGTCGTGGCGCCGGCCTCTGCGGAATCGGCGCTCTCACCGCCGCCGTTCACCGCCGACACGACATAATAATAAGTCGTGCTGCTGAGCAGACCGGTGTCCGAGTAGTTAGGTGTATTCACACTCAGGGCAACGGTCGTGTAAGGTCCGCCACTGACAGCCGCCCGCTTGATGGTGTAGCTGATCGCGCCGGGGCTGGCCGTCCACGACAGGTTGATCTGGCTGATGGAGACCGCCGAGGCAGTCAGGCCGGTCGGAGTGGGCGGAGGCGGCAGCGGTGCGACGGCGATGGATACCCGCCATTGCTGACTGCCGGCGCCGCTGTAGGCGGATTGAACGATGCTCGCGCCATCGGCGGTCGAGCCGCTGTCGACGTCGGCAACCAAGCCGCTGTTGGCGGAAGTAATGTGGAAGAAGCCATCGCCGTCGGGGGTAAGCGTCCAAAGCTGGCTGGTGGCTCCGCTCGAAGGCTGGATGACCAGATTGGCGCCCGCGTCGGAGCTGCCGCCGTTGTCGAGCGCCTTGGCGGCGGCGACGTTGGTGGCGCGATACACGCCGCTGCCCTGCCAGGCGAGGGTCCACTGCTGGGTGTCGTCGCCCGCGAAGGCCTGCTGCACGGCCTGCGCACCATCGGTGCCGCTCGTCACGTCCATGACCTTGTTGGCATTGCGGCTGACGAGGCAGTAGGTGCTGTCGGGAACGACGCGGCCGGTGTCGGACCAGAGGCCGAGATCTCCGACGGCCACGCCGCCCGCGCCATTGCTGGCGGTGATGTCGAGCCGGTAGTAGCGGTAGGCGGTGGTGTTGCCGAGGTCGTAGATGTTCCGCAGCCGGTTGGGGAAGGTCTGGCCGCTCTGAGTGTCCAGAATGGTCCAGGTGGAGCCGTCTTGGGAGCCGAGGAAGGTCCAGTCTTTCGGATCGCGAGTGGCCACGTCGGCGACGCTGATGGTGTAGCGTTTGACCACCTGCGCGTTGCCTGCCCCGAAGTCATACTGGAGCCAGTTGGCCGGCGAGTTGTAGCCATACCACTTGGAGCCTCCGTGGCTGTCGAAGGCTTTGTTGGCGCCTTCGATGGCAGAGTCCTGATTGAAGCTTGCCGTCGGGGTGCCGCCGAAGGCGAGGTTGACCATCGCTCCAGACAGCAGAGAGCCGTAGAACTCGGGCGAATTACCACTGGTGCCGGCGGAGTTTTTCGCCTGGACCACATAGTAGTAGGTGGTGCCTGCGGTCGGCGTCGTGTCCACGTAGCTGGGCTTGTCGGCGGGCAGGTCGCTGGCGATGACGGTGTAGCCGCTGCCCGAGGTGGTGGAGCGGAGCACGTCATAGGCGGTGGCATCGAAGGAAGGCAGCCAACGCAGGGTGATGACCTTGCTGGAACCGGAGGCGAGCAGGGCGGCCGGAGCCGCCGGAATCGTCACCAAGCCGCCCGTGCCGCCGGTGAAGGCCACGTGGTCGAAGGTCGCGGTGGTGGTGACGGTCGCCGACCCACTCACCGTGAACAGGCCGATGTAGAGGGTGGCGGGCAGATTGGCGAAGTAGTTACTGACATTGGGCGACCAACTGGTGCCATCTTGCGAAGTGTAGGAGGTAAGCAGGAAGCCTCTGCGTTCGATTTTGACCCAGTAAGGCATGCCGGGATCAGGCAGGGTGGTCGTCTGCGCGACCCTCCCGGCCCAGCGTTCCGTATCACCCTTCAGGCGGCTTTGCACCTGAGTGGGGGTGTTGGGTATCACCGAAGTAAACCCGCGCTGCGAAACCGCGGCGGAAAGATTGTCGCGAATCATCACCCCCGCCTTGGTGGCGCCGTTTATCGATTGGACCGAGGTAACCCGGGCAACCATGGCGCAGTCACCGGTCATGGTTTGATAAGCGAACTGGCAGTCGTCAGTGACTTCCCCCCAGACATCGACTCCCGCTCCGGTCATCGTCCAGACGCCGTCGGCGTAAGAAACGCTGCGGCCTGCGGAATTATTGCCAAGGGTGGTCAAGGTCAGGCCGCTCGATGCCAAGGAAACCGCTGGGCGAACAATGGCCGCGGGCGGAGCGGCGGTGCTGAAGTCTGCCGTCCTGGCAAACATCCAGTTGTAGGTATCCACCCACTGCTCCGGGAGTTTCCGATCGATCCACGGGGTCGGGATGCCCTTTCGATTCTTGTAGGCATTTTGGATGATATAAAGAGCCGCGCGATTGGCGCCGTAAGGCCCCTCCGCATTCTCGGTGTAGAGGTAATCCACGGTGCCGTAGTGCACGAAGGGATTGTCGGTCTCGAAGATGTTGCGGCAGTAGTATTCGCCGACGGCCAGGAGCCGATTGTCCCATTCGGAAAAGAGGTCGATGCCTTGTTTCCAAGCGCATTCGGCGATGAAGGCTTTGCCAAGGAGGTCACCGTAGGCATGGCCCGCGTCACGACCCGTTTCACCCATTTCTCCGGTATGCAGCGTGTTGGCCAGACCCGAACCCGGATAGGTGCGGTAAAGGTCCAAAACGTGGTTGAACTTGGCGGTGTCATCGCAGAAAAGGGCGATGGCCATGCCCGCCATCATGTTCAGCGAGCCTTTATTGGCGGGACCCTGGATGTTCCCCGCGGGCGCGATTCTGGGCCAGTAAACATTCAGGAAGAGGTTTTTGACCGCGGTCGTGTCGGCGGCCGTCCATCCCGGCCAGGTGCCGCGCAGGATGCTGGCGCCGCCGCCATAAGCCATGGCCAGATCGCCGAGCGCGAGGCCGGCTTCATTGCCGCCCATGTTCGTCTGCGTGTTCGCCCACGCGAGGAGAATGTCGTGCGCTTTCTGGGCGTAGGCGGGGTTGCCGGTGAAATACCACAACCGTGCATAATTCCAGACGGTGCCCAGGTCTTTCGACCATGCGCCGAGGTTTAGGTTGGGATTGCGCGTGACGGTCGCATAAGGCTGAGGCGTGTAATTGGGATCCCATGTGGCCAGGAGCTGGGCGTAGCCGGTTTTCCAAGGCTCCTGATTCAGGTTGGCCTTGATGTAGTCCAAATCCTGCGTGGTCGTCGGAATGCAAGGGTGGATGAAGGCTCGGGCCTGGCCGGAAAGGCCGACGAAGGCCGCGAGCAGGCAGACGACGCGTGCGATGACGGCACGGACAAGGGAGGGGATGCGCATGGGGGAGGGAAATGGAAAACGTCCGATCAGGAACTCGGTGCGTGTAATGCACCTATTTGGATCATGAGGACCGGCATGGCTCGCTAGCGACCAAGGGGGCTGGCTATCCTATTAGCCCGATGCGCGGTTTCGGCCATGCGGCGCGACGGTGCAGGCGATTCGTTCGAGGCGGAAAGACAGGCGGGGGCTGGTGATGTCCATATGAACTCGCGGGAAAAGCGCCGTTTGCCGACAAATCCCGCCACGATTCCAAAAAAAGCCCGCCGCGTTCGGCGGGCTGATGATCGACCGCGCGCGGGCCGGTCAGTCGCGCGTGATCTTGAAGACGATGGCGGCGTCGGACTCGGGCTTGGCGCGTTGCGGAACGCGGCTTTCGCGGGTGGTGAACAGCATCAGCGGTGGGTTGCTTGGAGGCGAAGCCCCAGGAGGCCACCGACCCGACCTTGGCCCGTGCCTTGAAAACGAATGGTGAGGTTTTGCTGGCCGGTGAGCGCCTCGGGCGGAAGCGCGTAGGCGACCTCGAAGGTTTTGCCCGGGTAGCGGCCATCGAGGGTCTGAGTGGCGACGACGACGCCATTAACCACGACATCGAAGCTGCGGTCGCGGTCGCTTCCCCAGTAGGTACAAATCAGGGCGGGCTTGGGCGTGGTTGGCAGCGCGAGCACATAGGAGAAAGCCCCGTTCGGGGCGGCATCTCGCCAGGCGTGGTCGGCTACGCGTCCGGTCTCGCTCCGCTCCGCCGAGAGGTCATGGGCGCGCTCGGAGGCGTCATCACCGATGATGACGCGATCGACCGCCGAGGCATCCTCCTTGCGCGCAGAGTCTTCCACGGGCGCGCTCGGCGACGCCTGGCCGGCGGTGTTCGCGAGTTCCCAATAGGCCGAGTAACGCTCGTGGTGCACGGCGTAGAGAGGCTGGAACACGATGCCGGTGGCGGGGCCGGCGTCGTGCGCCTTGAAGGTCAGGGTGGCGGCATCGGCGAGGGTCAACCAATCGGCGGGATCGGCGGAAGCGTTGACGATGGCCGGCACGGGCGAGGGCGAAAGTTTGAGGTAGGCGTCTTTGTCGGCGAAGTCGTTGGGCATGCCTTCGCGGCCGAGACGACCGGCGAGGAGGACGGGGCCGTAGAAAACGGAGACCATGGAGGGGGCGTCCTTGGCCCGTTCGAGCCGGAGCGCGGCGGGCAGCGTGAGAGTGACGACGTCGCCGGTCCGCCAGACGCGTTTCACGGAAAGGTGGCCGGAAAGCGTGGCGGTGGCGGCCTGCGGCTCGCCGTTGACGGACAGCGCGACAGGGCCGGACAGCCAGCCGGGGACGCGAAAGTGCAGCGTGGCCTCGGCGGGACGGGCGGCGCGGGTGACGGTCAGGCGAACGGTGTCGGTGAAGGGAGGAAACCCTTCCTGTTCGATCGCGAGGCCCTGGACGGTCCAGTCGAGCGCGGACGGGATGTAGAGATTCACCCAGAGGTGGCCGGGACCTTGGAAGTAGATGCCCTCGTTGTAGCGGGCGGTGTTTTCGATGCCCGAGCCGACGCAGCAGTGGGTGCCGTCGAGGTAGGTTCGGAAGTCGCCGTGCAGCGGGGTGAAATAAGTCATCGCACCGGTGTCGGGGGCGACGGTGGCAAGGAGGTGGTTGCAGAGGGCGCGCTCGAAGTAATCGGCGTAGTCGGCGCGGTCCGGCGCGCGCTCGATGAGGCGAGCGGTGAGCTTCAGCATGTTTTGGGTGTTGCAACTCTCGGCGGTCGTGGACGGGAGACGTTTGCCGCCGTCGATGGACGGGCCGGCCTCGACGTCCGGACCGTCGAACCACTCCTTGTAGGAATTGCCTCCGATGGTGAAGGAGTGGTGGCGGGTGATGATCGCCCAGGCGTTTTCCGAGGCGCGGGCGTTGGTGGCGTCGCCGGTGACGTTGGCGTGGCGGGCGATGCCGGCCAGCTGGGCGAGGTGGGTGTTGGCGTGGAGGGATTTCAGGCGATCCTCGTTGGCGGCGAGCGGATCGATCAGCCAAGGCCGGTTGAAGAGGGCGGCGAGTTGGAGCTGCTTTTTGTCGCCGGTAACCGAATACAACTCGGTGAGCACGTCGGCCATGCCGCCGAATTCGGTTTGCGGATTGCGGCTGAGATCCGTGCGAAACATGCGCTCGATCTGGTCCGGCGGCAGGGCGCAGAGGCGTTTCTGGAGATAGGCGGATATTTTCAGGGCGACGTCCAGCGCCTGCTTGTCGCCGAGGTAACGATGGGCGTCCACGAGGCCGGCCATGATCTTGTGGATCGTGTAGTAGGGCACGACCACGCCTCCCGAGTTTTTGGAGGTTCCTTCCTGCCAGTCGAGGGCGATGGACGGGAAGGCGGCGAGATAGCCGTCCTGGTTCAAGGCCCGCTGACATTCGGCCAGCTCGGCGACGAGGTAGAGGGCTTTCTTGCGAAAGGAATCGTCACCGGTGGCGGCCGCCATCCGGGAGGCGGCGGAGAGGTAATGGCCGGCCATGTGTCCCCGGATGAACCCGCCATCCCAGCCGCCGTAGCCGGCGGTGATCCCGGCGGCTTGGGGCAGGCCGGCGAGCTTGCGGTAGTCGAAGAGCAGGCGGTCGGGATCGAGCCGGCCGACGTAGCCAGTGCGATGCAATTCCTGCCGCTCAAAAAAAGGGCTGCCCGGGAGCAGTCGCACCTGGGATGCGTCCACCATCAGAGCGGACGGGACGGTCGGAGCCGTGTCGGCGGGCGTGGCCGCGCCAGCCATGAAAGACGACAGAAGGCCGGTGGCGGCACCCAGGCAAAATCGGAGGGATATGGGCATGGCGGACGGGACTGCAAAGGATTTGATTTGGGCGGCGCGTGCGGCGGGAGTGTCACCCCGGCCGCACGCGACAGGTTGTTCAAAGGCGGAGCGAAACCTTGCGGCCGTTGTAGCGCAGCTCGGTGGTCTTGGTCGCGGGTTCGAGGCCGGTGGCCTGGTCGGGAGTCACCACGACGACCTTGAACACGCGATTCGCGTTCATCCCGGGGAAGTTTCCGCGGAGATTATCGATCGTAAGCGTGCGTCTCTTGTCGTTCCAAGTGATCGGCATCACCGAAAATCCGCCCTTTTCATAGTCCCAGCCCTCGCCGGCGTCCTCGTAGAATTGATACACGCCGTCGGCTCCCGGGTAAACGCGCAGCTCGATGGGAGCGGCGGGGCTCTCGCCCGAGTATTGCACGCGAGGGCCGAGCGGCAGGATCGCGCCGGCTTTCACGAAGAGAGGGACTCGCGACAGAGGAGCTTCGGCCTTGATGGTCTGTCCGCCGGACTGCGGGCGGCCGCTCCAGAAGTCGATCCACGAGGAATCCTCGGGCAGGTAGACATCCACGGTTTTGGCGGCGTCGATCACGGGAGCCGATCCGGGGCCGTAGAGCATGGGCGTGAGCACGGGCGCGAGCATAAGCTCATCGCCGACCATGAACTGGGTTTTCAGGTCGTGGGTCTTCACATCCTCGGGGAATGCGAAGGCGACGGGACGAATCCAAGAGGCGTTTTTCCGGGAGACGCGTCCGTTCACGGAATAAAGGTGCGGCAGCAGGCGGTAGCGGAAGTCGATGGTTGCGATGATGGCGTCGTAGAACGGCGTGCCGGGTTCGCCGAAGCGCCAGGGTTCGCGCGGCGTATCCGTCCCGTGACTACGGAACATCGGCAGGAAGGCGCTGAACTGCAGCCAGCGGGTGTAGAGTTCGCGGTAGCCGAGGTCTTCCACGCCCTTGTCGAACCGGCCGCTCCAGAACCACCGCGGCTTCTTGGCCACGAAGAAGGCGCCGGTGTCCGTCGTGATATAGGGGTGGCCGGCAGCGCTGATGCTCTGCACCGAGGCCACTTCCTTGGCGAGGGTCTCCCAGCTGGCCGTGATATCGCCGGTCCAGAGCACCGAGCCGGTGCGCTGGCTGCCGGCGTAGCCGGAGCGGGTGAGGTTCAGCACGCGGCGATCGGGAGACGATTTGCGCGAGTTTTCGTAGAGGCCGGTCGAGGCTTCGAGCGCGTAGGCGTTGAGGAGCTGCGGATCCATGATCTTGGCGAGGGCAGCGATGTTTTTCTCATCCGCATTCGCCGGGCGGGTCTTGCCGTCCCAGTCGGCCGTTTCCGGCTCGGTCGAGTCGCACCACCACGCGTCGATGCCGTGACGGCCAAGGATTTGCCAGATGGAGTTCCAGTAAACCTCGCGGGACTTCGGATCGAAGGCGTTGAAAAAGGGCGTGCCGGCGAGCGTGTCGCCGCCCTCGGCGAGGGCCTTGCCGGCCGTGGATTTCGGGCTGGGGTTCGGCCAGATCGAGATCATCACGCGGGCGTTCTGATCGTGGATCGCCTGGGCCATCGCGGCGATGTCGGGGTAGGATTCCGGATCGGGATCGCCGCCCCACTGGCCGCGGATCCAGTAGTTCCAGTCTTGCACGATGACATCGAGCGGGATCTTGCGCTGGCGGAATTCCTTCACCGTCGAGACGAGCTCGTCCTGCGACCGGTAGCGTTCCTTCGATTGCACATAGCCGAAGGACCAACGAGGCAGCATCGTCGCCGCGCCGGTGAGCTGGCGATAGCCCGCGACCGCCCCATCCATGCCGGAGCCGGCGATGAAATAATAGTCGAGGTCGTCGATCACATCGAAGTCCATGGAGCCGCCCTGCGGCCCGTCCTTGAAGGTCATCGCGGAATAGGCGTCGAAGAGCAGGCCGTAGCCGCGCGTGGAGACCAGCGAGGGGACCAGGATGCGCAGGTTGTGCTGGTAGAGCCGCTTGGTCTTGCCGCGCAGGTTGAGGTCGGAGGTTTCGTCGAAGCCGAGTCCGTAAAGCGCCTCGTCGTCGGCAAAGCGAAATTTGACTCCACCCTTCCACGCGTCGCGGTCTCTTTTCTGGATGTATTTGCCGGCGATCTGGCGCTCGCCGTCCACGGTTTGCACTTTCTTCACCGAGGCGGGATCGGCGACGGACTTGATGACCTCGGTTCGTTCAAGCCAACGCGGCTGTGCGGCGTCCTCGGCGCCGAGAGGTTTACCCTTCGAGTCAAAGTAGAAAACCGCGCCGGTCGCCCGGTTCACGCGGACGGTGAGCTTGGCGGAGCGGAGTTCGACCTGCGCGGAACCGGCGGTGTCCTTGACGACAATCTTGCCCGGTTTCTCGTTCACGGGAACGCGCATGAGGCTGGGCGTCTTGGAGAACTCCGGATTCTTCGTGGAGCGAACGCGGGCGATGCGGTCGGTCACGAACTCGATCTGCAGAAGCCCGTCGTCCAGCTCGAATTCGGCCCCGGCGGGCGATGGCTTCACCGCGTTGACGGATGCCAGGACGACCGTGAACGGGGACAGGAGGAGCGTGACGGCGAAAATGACCGGGGAGATTTTCATGATTGGTTTGAAAGAGTGGGCGCATGGGTGGGGTGACTTGGGGCGGCAGTGAGTCCGGCAATTCGCAGCTCACTTCAGAGAGGTCATGTTGGGCGCCAGGGGCGGAGACACTACCATGAAGGCGGACTCATTTGTGTAACCGGTTGCCCTTCGTGTTAAATGCTCCTCGGATAAGGCTTCTTTCGATGCCCGATTCGTCGTCCTCGCCCGTATCTTCGTCGCAGCGCCACGCGCAGGGCGGTGCGACCCTGCGCGATGTCGCCCGACATCTCGGGGTTTCCCATGTCACCGTCTGGCGTGCGTTGAAAGGGAGCCCGAAGATCTCGGCGGCGCGTCGCCGTGAAATAGAGCGAGTGGCCGCCGAGATGGGCTACCGTCCGAATCCCGCGGCCGCGATTCTAGCCCGGTCCCGGAGCGCAGCGGGTGGAAAACCCATTCAGGCGGAACTCGGCTGGCTGAACTTCTGGCCGGAACCGGACCGGTTGCGGCGTTTCAAAGAATTCGACCTCTACTGGAAGGGCGCCGCCGCCTGCGCGGAAAAATGCGGCTACCGGCTGGAGGAATTTCGCGCCAAGGACGGGCGTTCCTTGGCGCGGATCGGAAAAATTATCCAAGCCCGCGGCATACGCGGGCTCCTCCTTTCGCCGGGCCCCTTGCCGACAGACTGGGAATCCTTCGACTGGGGGCGGTTTTCTTTGGTTCGCCTGGGCCGGCCGGCCCAGGGGCCTTCCATCCATTGCGTGGCCGCCGACCAGATGGCCAACACCCGCCTGGCTTTCGACGCGATTCGCGCCCGAGGCTACAAACGTATTGGGTTCGTAGGCACCTCGTGCTGGGAGCGCTTTTTCGGCGCCGGCTACTACTGGGCGCAGGCATCCGCGATGGACGAGACCTTGCAGCGGGTTCCCCCGCTGCTGTTCGATCCTCTGCCCGAGACGAAGCCGGGGGCGCACGACCGCAGATTTCACGCTTGGTTTCGGGACACCAAACCCGACGCGATTTTGGCGGACAGTTTCGACTTGGCGGGCCAGTTGAAACGCGGCGGCTATCGTGTTCCGGAAGACGTCGCGCTCGCGGTCGCCAGCGTGCTCGATGGCAATGCCGACGCGGGAATCGACCAGAACCCGAAGGAGATCGGCCGGGTCGGCGTGCTTCAGCTGATATCCCTCATCAACGAAAGCGCGGTTGGAATCCCGCCGATTTGCCGCGAGGTTCTGATTCACGGAAAATGGGTCGATGGAAACAGCCTGCCGTGGAAGACCTGATTAAAAAGGAAGGGACCGGCGGTCGGTAAAATTCCCCGAGGACAATGCGCGCCCGCCTTGTTTGCCCGCGAGAATAACGCTCCGAACCGGAACCGCGCTTGCAAGCAGGCGGCCTACGTCGTAAACGGTGCCGCTGTCCGGCGGCGCGCCAACCGGACAGCGCAGTGAGGGATTACTTGAGCGTGATCTTGAAGACGACAGCGGCGTCGGAGGCGGGCTTGGCGGAGGCGGGGGTGACGGTGAGCGCGTCGGCGCCAAGGGTCCACACCAGAGGCCCGGCCGCGCCGAGTTGTTCGATCTTGTCGACGGAGCGGTCGAGCAGGGAGGCGCTTTCGCCAAGGGATTTGAGGGCGACGGGGCCGGAGGGCAGACCGCAGACGATGGCGTAGAGGGTCTTGCCATCCTTGGAGACGGTGTAGCGGACGTCCTCGGCGGTGAAGGGCTTGCCTTCCTTCAGGTTGCCGGAAGCGGAGTTGCCGTCGCTGGCGGGGCCTTCGCCGAAGGTTTTCCAGGGGCGGGTGGCGAAGATGGACTCTTTGTTCACTTCCATCCAAGCGGCGATGCCCTCAAGGACCGCGACTTCCTTGTCGTCGATGGAGCCGTCGCCGCGGACGGGGACGTTGAGCAGGAGGTTGCCGTTTTTGCTCACGATGTCGGCGAGCATGTGGACGACGGTCTTGGCGCTCTTGTAGAGACCCCGGTCGTAAACGCTACGGTCGTAGTGCCAGTAGCCGATGCAGGTGTCGGTCTGCCAGACGTAGGGGCGAATGGAGCCGGACATGGCGCGCTCGATGTCCCAGACGATGGCCTTGCGCTGGTCCTCGGTGAGGAGCTTGCCGAAGAGCGCGCCGGCGCCGACGCCCGGGCGCTTGAGGTTGGTGTTGTAGAAGTGGGCGGCGATCTTGAGGCCGGCGTCGGAAACGGGCCAGAGGGGCAGCGCGGTGTCGTCGAAGTAAAGCAGGTCGGGCTGATATTTGTTAATCAGGTCCATGGTGCGGTTGTAGAATTTCTCGCAGTAAGCCTGGTCAGGCTGGGTGACGCCGCTCCAATGCCACCGCGCGTGAATCGCGTGGGCGTTCCCGAAATTCGGGGCGGGCTTGTGATCCTGGGCGTAGAGATCCTGGGGATCGAGGCCGTCCCACCACTTGCCCTTGCCGTCGGCCTTGGTGAGCTTGCCGTCGTAGGGCACGCCGGCTTTGGGCCCGTTTTTGTCCGCGCCTTGGGCGGTTTCATACCAAGACCAGGCGTGGGAGGCGTGGAGGCTGATACCGAAGGGCAAGCCCTGGGCCCTGGCGGCCTTGGCCCAGCCGCCGATGATGTTTTGCTTGGGACCGACGGCGACAGAGTTCCACGGCTGATACTTGGAGTCCCACATGTCGAAGTTGTCGTGGTGGTTGGCCATCGCGAAAAAGTATTGGGCGCCGACACGCTTGTAGAGGGCCACGAGTTTCTCGGGCTCCCACTTCTCGGCCTTCCATTCGTTGATCACGTCCTTGAAGCCGAATTCGGAGGGATGGCCGTATTTCGCCACGTGCGCTTTGTTTTGCCCGTGGCCTTCCACATACATGTGACGCGCATACCAGTCGCCGGCCTCGGGCTGGCATTGCGGGCCCCAGTGGGCCCAGATGCCGAACTTGCGGTCACGGACCCATTCGGGGACTTCGTATTGAGAGAGTGATTCCCAGGTGGGCTGGAACTTGCCGGGCGCGACGGGCTCGGCGGTCGTGGAAACGATGACCGCGGGCTTGAGGTCGCTGGGAATCGGGCCGAGGGCGGCGATCGCCGACAGGCCGGAGGTAAATAAGAGAGGGAGAGAGGCAAGGAGGGGGCGCATGAGTTCGGATTTAGGGAGGGCAGTGTGGCGAAACTTTTACACTGGTTCGCCCGGAGAAGCGTCGCCCCCTGGAAAAACCCGCCACCTCTTTTACCCCGGCATGGAGTTTCGGGGCATCCGAAGGTCAATGGGAGGGACTCTGCGCGGCGTCGGTAAGCGCCTCCGCCTCGTCCAAAAGCAGCTTGGCAAAGGCCCAGTCATACCAATAGCCGTCGCTGGCCCTGCCCCCGGCTAATCCGCGGGAGAATTTGGCCGCAATATCCAACCGGGCGATGGTGAGCAGGGCGGCGGCGGTGCCCCGATCCCCTTCGCTCAAGGCGCAGAGGGCGAGCAGGACGCGTTTGCTGGCGGTAATCGCCGACGAATGGAGCTTCTCGTCGTAGCCCATGGCAGCCGCCAGGCGGGCCCGGGGGATGTCGCCCTGACGGTATCGCCAGAGGGATACCGGGAGGGAGGCCCATCCGTGGAGAGGCTTGGGAAGTCCGTAGAACCAGCGTTCGACACGTTCGCCGAGGGGGCGCAAACGTTGCTGCAAAGGCGCGTCGGCCGATCGCAGCAGGCAAATCTTAAGCACACGGCCGACCGCGTCGACGTTCTCGACGGTGGCGACGCGTTCGACCTGATCGTGGCGGAAGGCCTCGTAGTCGGCGAGCTTGTCGCCCATAAGCAAGGCCACGCCGTAGGCTTGGTGATCCACGGAGGCAGATCCCCAGGCGTCGAGCCGGCCGACGCGATCCACGACCGCGAAGCGGTCCGCCGCTTCGGCCCAGCGTTGCCGGACCGCCAGCCATTCGCCGATCGCGCGATAGGCGGTGAGTCCCTCGAAGGTGGGGCGGTCGGGCGGATGGCGCAGCGCGGAGAGGAGAGCGTTGGCCTCCTCCATGCGGTTTTCCCGGGTGAGAAAAACCGCGTTGGAGATCTTCTCTGCATCTTCGGCGATGGCGCGCAGTCGCGTCTGTTCGCGCAGGGCGGCGCGTTCGCGCAGGTAGAGCCAGGTGGAGGCGCCGAGCCCGCCGAGGAGCGTGGCGAGAATCGCAGCGCCGGCGGCGAAAGCGACGCGGTGGCGACGCACCAGCTTCCCCAATCGATAAAATCCGCCCGGCGGCCGCGCGATCACGGGTTCGTCATCCAGATAGCGGCGCAGGTCGGCCGCCAGCCCTTGCGCGGTGGAGTAGCGCCGTTGCCGGTCTTTTTCCAACGCGTGCATCACGACCCAGTCCAAATCGCGTCGCAGCGTCGCGATAATCGTAGAGGGCGCGCAACGGCAGCGGGCGGCAATCTCCGCCAAATCGGCGGTGGGCAAGCTTCTCAAAAGGACCGACGGCGCGGGCGAATCGACCTCGCGCAAGGTGCGGCGCAGGGCGTCGAGGCCGGCGTCGATGAGCTGCTTCGAGTCGAAGGGCGGCCGGCCGGTGAGCAACTCGTAAAGCAGCGCGCCCAGGCTGTAGATGTCGGCGCGCGTATCCACGTCGGCACGACCGGGCTCCGCCTGCTCGGGGCTCATGTAGGCGGGCGTCCCGACGAATTGGTCCGCCGCGAGGGTGACGCTCGGCTCGTCGGCGGCCTGGCTGGAAACCGCCTTGGCGACGCCGAAGTCGATGATCTTGGGCATCGCGACGCCGTCCTGAAGAGTTACGAGCACGTTGGACGGCTTGAGGTCACGGTGAAGGATTCCCTTCTGGTGGGCGTGCTGCACCGCCAGGCAGACCTGAATGAACAAATCCAGACGCTCGCGCACGGACAAGCGCCGGGTGTCGCAATAGGTGGTGATGCGCTCGCCGGCCACGAGCTCCATGGCGAAAAAGGGCCGGCCCGCGTCGGTCGCGCCGGCATCGAACACGCGCGCGATGTGCGGGTGGTTCATCATCGCCAAGGCCTGCCGCTCCAGCGCGAAGCGGGCGATGACACGCTCGGTGTCCATGCCGAGACGGATGATCTTGAGCGCGACCTGACGGCGAACCGGCTCCTCCTGTTCGGCGAGGTAAACCACGCCGCAACCGCCCTCCCCCAGCCGGCGGACGATGCGGTAGCGGCCGATGCGCGCGGGGTCCGCCCCGGTCGTCGCCGGGCCCGCCTCGGATGGATCGGCGGGGGGATCGGCGGGTTCCCCGGACCGAGGTGCGGCTGCGTCGGAACCGGACGCGGCGGGCAGGGAGGACGGAACGGGCGGGACGAAATCGAAAAACGTCGCGGCTTCGACGTGCGCGGCGAGCAGCGCGCCGAGGCGCGCGCGCAGCGCGGGATCGGCGGCGCAGGTTTTGTCGAGGAAGGCTTCGCGCAGCGCCGGATCGCTCAATTCGAGGGCGGCCTCGAACAGCGTCCGCTCGATCTCCCCGTCGCGCTCGTCGTTCATGCCGAGGACTCCTTGATGAGCTGCATCAGACGGGCCCGGGCGTAATTCCACCGCCGCTCGACGGTGCGTTCGCCGACATCCAGGATGCCGGCGATCTCGCTGGCGGTGTAGTTGCCGAAGAACTTCAGGGTGACCACGCGCGCGCCCTCGGGGTCGAGCTGCTCGAGGCGGGTGAGCGCCTGGTCCACGAGGAGCACGCGCTCGTCGGGCGCGGTGGCGGCGAGGTCGATGTCGACGAGATCGATGCGCGTGGGATTGGCGCCGCGTTTGAGGCGGGCCTTTTGGCGCGCGTGGTCCACGAGGATGCGCCGCATGGCCAGGGCGGCCACGCGAAAGAAGTGGGCGCGATCCTGCCAGCGGCGTTCGCCGGGGCCGGACAGGCGCAGCCAGGCCTCGTGCACCAGCGCAGTGGGTTGGAGCGTGTGCCCGGCCGATTCCGAGGCCATGCGCGCCGCCGCGAGTCCGCGCAACTCGTCGTATACGAGAGGCAGAAGTCGCTCGCTCGCCAGCGCCTCGCCGCGCGCGACGGCTTCCAGCAGCAGAGTGACATCGTTTCGCGGGGAATCGGGAGGCATGGGGCGGGGCGAGCCGATGGTTTGCGGCCAAACCGCCGTTTGCCAAGCCAAGCGCATTTCGGACCCGTATCACCCTGTTAATACGCCGCGGGGAATCGAGTGCCTGGGCGTGGCAGGGGCGGACTGCCGTGCCACCGGAAGGTGCGCAACGAGACGGTCTTCTAAAAACGTGGCGGATTTTGGCAACCGACGGCGCTTTTCCCGTCGAACCCCAACCCTGGCCTGTAGCCGACAACCCCACCCCGCTCCATCGGAGCCTACCCCGTTTCGCCCGCACCGGGCGATACCTCGCCTACGGCGAACTCCACCCCAACACATGAAACGCATAGACGCAGTTCTCACCCTCGGAGCATCCCTGCTCCTGCTCGCGCTCGGCCAGCCCGAAGCCCGCGCCTTCACCCACCCCTGCATTCCCGCCACCACTCAGGACCTCGATTTCATCAAGGCCAACCTGAACCGAGAGCCTTGGAAAACCGGCTATGCCCAGCTCTTGGCCACGTGGAACCCCAATTACGTGGTCCAGGCGTATGCGGAGGTCACACGCAGTCCCGACCTGAACCTCGGCGCTTGGGGAAAAGACATGGGTGCCATCTTTAATTATGCGCAGCTGTGGTATTACACCGGCAACAACGCCTACGCCCAGAAAGCGCATGACATTCTCCTCGCGTGGGCCAACACGCAGACGAACATGGGAGGCGATCAAGCGGGTCTTGCGCTCGGCGACGCCGCTTACGCTTATGGCGGCGGCGCGAGCATCCTGCGCGGCACCTGGCCGGGGTGGACCGCCGCCGACACGGCCGCGGTCAAAAACCTCTTCCTGAATGTTTACTGGCCCAAGATCGCGGCCGCGGGGAACATCGAAGGTCCCGCCAATAAAGGCGACCTGAACATGGAGGCTGGCATGGCCATCGCCCTTTTCTGCGATGACACCGCCAAGTTCGACCACGTCCTTGACCTTTTCCGCACCTACCCGGGCGCCGGCCTGCCCAACACTCTGCCTACCGGCCAAATGGGCGAGACGGGCCGTGACGCGGGCCACGGCTACGGTGGCCTCCTTGGCAAGGTCTTCATCGCCGAATGCGCCTGGAAACAAGGCATCGACCTCTATTCCGAATGGGACAACCGGCTCCTGGCCTGCGGTGAATACTACGCCCGCAACTCCATGTTTACCGATAATCCGTTCGTGGACTACGGCACCGTGGATGCCCTCTACACAGCCAATCCAAACATGATTGGTTACACCGGCAATCGGGCCGCCTTTTACATGCTCCAGAACGCCTACAAAAACCGTAAAGGGCTCCCCACTCCTTGGATTGACAAGAACCTCCAGCAACAGGACGTGAATCTGCTGAACGTTATGTATCCCAGGGCGGCAGACTTCAGCACCGCCACTCCGCCGGCGGCCATTGTTCGCCCGGCGGTTTCCTTGGCCTCGAGCGGCTTGACGCTGACCACCCTTGGCAACAATTCCGCAGGTCGCAGCCTCTCCTATGCGAATGGCACATGGACGATGACCGGCGCTGGAGTCGATGTCTGGACCGCCGCCAACGACGACTGCCAGTTTGCTTACAAGCAGATGACCGGTGACTGCGCCATCGTGGCCCGAGTCGCCTCGGCCCAGGCAGTAACAGGTTCCGTCAAGGCAGGGGTGATGATTCGCGACAATAACACCGCCCCTGTTTCGCAGCGCGGCTGGGCGGCGGTCATACCCGACACCGCCACAGGCAACAATCACGTGCAAAGCCGCCTGGCGGGCGCGACGGAAATCTGGGCCGGCAGAGTCACGCAGTCGACGGATCTGACTTCCGGCGCGCCTTACTGGGTCAAAGTGGAACGCAGAGGTCTCGTGATCACAGCCTACACTTCACCCGATGGCACCAGTTGGTCGCCCAATGTCAGTTCCTACTTCGGCAATCTGGGGGCCACTACTTATGTCGGCCTGTTCATCACGAGCGGCTCGGCGACGACGACCACCACCGTCACCTTCGACAATGTGGCCTTCACCGGCGGCACAGGCGGCTTGGTGACGACTCCCGCGGCCCCAGCCGCCATCTGGGCTTCCGGCTCAAACAAGGCCATCACCGTGCGCTGGCTGCCGTCCTTCGGCGCCACCGGCTATGACGTGCTCCGCTCCACCACCTCTGGCAGCGGCTATACCGCCGTCGCCAGCAACATTGCCGCCGACAAGACCAGCTACATGGACACGACACCGGCCGCAGGCACGACCTACTATTATGTGGTCCGGGCGAAAAACTCCGCCGGCACCAGCGGCAATTCGCCGCAGTTCTACGGCTCTCTGCTGGCCACTCCGATGGTCAACCTCGCCTTCGGTGGCACGGGCGCGGACAGCGCGCACATCACCGGGCAGGAAGGCGTTTACGCCTTTGACGGCAACCCGGGCTCCAAGTGGTTCAACAACAACATGGCTCCCACGGGATGGGTGCAGTATGACTTCGGTGCGAACAACGCGCAGACCGTCAAGCGCTACACGGTGAGCAGCGCCAACGACGTGCCCGCGCGCGATCCGAAAGACTGGCAGTTCCAAGGCTCACAAGACGGCACCACTTGGACGACCCTCGACTCGAAGAGCGGCCAGACCTTCGCCGTTCGGTATCAGCAGAATGTGTATCCGATCGGAAACACCACCGCCTACCGTTACTACCGGCTTAACATCACCGCCAACAGCGGAGAGGTGGGCGTGCAGCTCTCCGAGCTCGGCCTGTGGGGCGACACCGGCCGCACCGTTCCCGACGGCCGCTATACATTCGCAAGTCGTCTAAGCAATAAGGTGATCGACCTCTTCAACGGCGGCACCGCCGACGGCACCGACGCGATTCAGTGGGGCTGGAACGGCGGCAACGACCAGAAGTGGGACCTCGTGTATCTCGGCAACGGCCAGTATAAGCTGACCGGCGTGGCCAGCGGCAAATTGCTCGAGATCGCAGGCGCTTCCGGTAACAACGGCGCAGTCGTCCAGATCTGGCCCTCGAACGACAACAACTGCCAGAAGTGGACCATCAGGCCTTCGGCCGACGGCTTCTTCAAGGTCCTGAACGTCAACAGCGGCAAGTCGCTCGACATCCAGAATAACTCAACCGCCGATGGAGCGGCCATCCTCCAGTATAACGACATCGGAGCCAGCAACCAGCAATGGCTGATGCCCCTCGTGCCCTGACCTGGCGCGTCCCCGGCTGACCGCCCTCGAAACAAACCGCGCCGCGCCCTCTCGGGACGCGGCGTTTCTTTTCGCATGCGCCAAGGCGCGAGCGGAGACGCATGCTAAAGGCGAAGATTCCCGCCGAAACGCGCCAAATAAATTCGAAATCGCCGAGGATCGAAACGCAGGCCATCGGCCAGCTCGATCGTGCTGACGCGCTGCAGCTTGGCTCCATCTGGACCGCCCGAGCTCGTACGCCGCTCTCGGCCCCACTAACAGGACAAACAACCCGCCGCGTTGCCGCCGCGCCGTGCCGCGCGCAAGAAAAGCACGCGAACACGCGAGCGACGTCCCCGGTCGAGCATCGGTGTTTCCGCCCCTACCCCCATGCATATCTCCGTCCTTGGCCGTGCCGTGAAGGCACGCGCCACCTGCTTGTTTGCGGCCCTTGTCGGCCTTTCCGCCTCAGCCCACGCCTACACCCATCCTTGCATCCCGAACACTCTCGAGGAGCTGAACACCATCAAGGCCAACCTCAATCAGCAGCCTTGGAAACAGGGCTACGCCGTGCTCTCGGGCGACGGGCATTCCCAGCTCACCTACACCATGCAAGGCCCCTTCGCGAATGTCAGCCGGGCGGGGGCTTACGATCAATACCTCGGCGCATGGCGGAACGACATGGTCGCCGTGTATAATCTCGCACGCATGTGGCACTTCACCGGCAACGCCGCCTATGCGCAGAAGGCCCGCGACATCCTCATCGCGTGGGCCAACACGCACACCAGCTTCACCGGCAACGAGTCCGGCCTCGATCTTGGCGATTACGCCGTCTGTTACGGTGGCGGCGCCAGCATCCTGCGCGGCACCTGGTCCGGCTGGACGGCCGCCGACACGACCGCGGTCAAAAACTACTTCTCGAACGTGCTTTGGCCGGCCTCCCTTGCCTCGGGGAACGTGCTTGGTCCCGCCAACAAGGGCGCTCTCTACATGGCGTCCGGCATCGCCATCTCCGCTTTCTGCGACGACACCGCCAGGTTCAACCAGATCGTCAACCTCTTCCGCACCGATCACGCCGGCGGTCTTCCGAACACCCTGCCGATCGGCGAAATCGGAGAGACGGGTCGCGACCTGGGCCATGGCCAGGGCACCCTCAGCGGCCTGACCT
The DNA here is from genome assembly GCA_966250295.1 of uncultured Akkermansia sp. Lineage (GTDB taxonomy): Bacteria > Verrucomicrobiota > Verrucomicrobiia > Opitutales > Opitutaceae > IMCC26134_A. Next base: position 57,799 of record CBINGR010000001.1, read on the forward strand.
TCGTCGCCGAAGTCGCCTGGAAGCAGGGCATCGACCTCTACTCGGAGTTGGATAACCGGCTGCTCGCCTGCGGCGAGTACTACGCCCGCAACACCTTCACCACCGACAATCCCTTCGTGCCCTTCGGCACCATCGATTACCACTACTTCGCCAATAATCCCTACGCTTACACCGCCAACCGCGGGGCCTTTTATCTCCTCCAGAACGCCTACAAGAACCGCAAGAACCTGCCCACGCCCTGGATCGACCGGAAACTCGAAGAACAGCCCGTCGATGGCGGAAACTTCATGTATGCCAAGACCGCCGACTTCACCACCGCCACCCTGACGCCAGCCAGTTTCCCGGCGGTTTCCCTGGCCTCGAGCGGCCTGACCCTGACCACCCTCGGCACCCAGACCGCGGGCCGCAGCGCCGCTTACGCGAACGGCGTATGGACGATGGCCGGACTCGGGAACGGAGTCTGGAACGATACGACCGACGACTGCCAGTTCGCTTACCGGCAGATGACCGGCGACTGCGCCATCGTCGCTAAGATCACCTCGTGTACGTATTCAGGATCCAACAACGGCAAGGCGGGCCTGATGATCCGCGACACGCTCACCGGCGCCTTTTCGAAACGCGCCTGGGTGGGTATCCTGCCTGCATCCCCCACCAAGTTCGAAGCCCACATGCGTGGCTGGACCGAAAACTGGGGAGCAACTGGACGAGACGATCGCTCGCACGACCTTCCTCCCGGCATGCCTTACTGGCTCAAGGTCGAACGCAGGGGTGGCCTGATCACCACCTTCGCTTCGCAGGATGGCACCAGCTGGGCCGCCGTGCTCAGTTCGTATTACGGAAGCCTCCCGTCCACGCTCTACATCGGGCTGTTCGTCTGCAGTGGAAATACGACGGCCACCACCGCCACCTTCGCCAACGTGGCCTTCACCGGCGGGACGGGCGGCCTTGTGACGACTCCGGCCGCCCCCGCGGCCCTGATCGCCACCGCCTCCGGCAAGGCGGTGACCGTGCGCTGGCTTCCTTCCTTCGGCGCCACTTCCTACGACCTGCTCCGCTCCACCAGCATCGGCAGCGGCTACACTGTCCTCGCCGCCAACCTCACCGGCACGAGCTACGTGGACACGGCCGTGACCGCCGGCACCAACTACTACTACAGGGCCCGCGCGAAAAACTCCGCCGGCACCAGCGGCGATTCACCGCTGTTCGGCGGCTCTCATAGCCAGCTGATTCCGCAGTGGGCCAATCTCGCCTTCAGCGGCACCTCGACGGCCAGCTTCAACCAAGACTCCGCCCTCGAGGGTTCCGACAAGGCCTTCGACCGCGATCCGGGCTCCAAGTGGTTCGGCTACAACTCGCCCACAGGCTGGATTCAGTATGACTTCGGCGCGGGCAATGCGCAGGTCGTCAAACGTTACACGATTAGCGTGGCCGACGTGCTGGAGCGCGACCCGAAGAGCTGGACCTTCCTGGGCTCCCAGGACGGCTCCACCTGGACCACCCTCAACTCCCAGAGCAACCAGACCTTCCGCCTCCGGATGGCGATGAACGTCTACACCATCGCCAACACGACTGCCTACCGCTTCTACCGACTCGACATCACCGCCAACAACGGCGCCGGCGGCACGGCGCTTTCCGAACTCGGCCTGTGGTCCGACACCGGCCGCACGATTCCCGATAGCCGTTACCGCCTCGTCAGCCGCAAGAGCAACAAGGTCATCGACCTCGTCAACGGCGGCACTGCCGACGGCACCGATGCCGTCCAATGGGGGTGGAACGGCGGCAACGACCAGAAGTGGGACCTCGTGCACCTCGGCGGCGGCCAGTATAAATTGACCGGCGTCGCCAGCGGCAAGCTGCTCGAAGTCACGGGCGCCTCCACCGCCGACGGCGCGGTCGTGCAGATCTGGCCCTCGAACAACAATAACTGCCAGAAGTGGACCGTCACGCCCTCGGGCGACGGCTTCTTCAAGGTCGTGAACGTGAACAGCGGCAAGGCCATCGACGTCAGCAGCGGCAGCACTGCCGACGGAGCGGGCCTCATCCAGTGGCCCTACGGTGGCGGCGACAACCAGCAGTGGCGGATGTCCACCGTTCCTTAACGCATCCCGCTCCCACCGCCCCGCGCTCCTTCCCCGGAGCGTGGGGCTCTCTTGCCCAATCATGAGCCCAGCCCAGAGTGTTGCCGCCGGAGTCGCTCTCGCCTGCGCACTGGGCCTCCTTGCATACCGGACCGCCGCGCCCCGCCCGCCCGCGTCGCCTGCCCCTCCCCTATCCCTTTCCCGCCCCGCCGCCCCGCCCGTCGTTTCGTCCGCCCCTTCCGCCGAGCCCCCCATCTCGCCCCGCATCCAGCTCGAGCGCGGGTGCCTGACCTTGGCCGAGCGCGATCCGCTCGCAGCCATGGAATTCGCCCTGAAAAACAATCTCACCGCAGACGATCCCGGACTGCTCACCAGCCTCCTCATGCAATGGGCCTCGCGTGATTTCGACGCGGCTCACGACTGGACCAAAACACAAGAGGCCGACGCCTGGCGCGACAACACCTTGGCCCATTTCGCCTACCTCCGCGCCCAAACCGATCCCCTCGCTGCCGCGCGCCTTGTCGTCGCCGACATACCGGCCGGTCCCGCCCGCAACGAAGCGATCATCTCGGTTGTTCACCAATGGGCGCTCCAAGACACGGAAGCCGCAGACCTTTGGGCGCGGTCCCTCGCCGACGATAGCCTTCGCGAGCGTGCCTCCGCCGAAGTCGCGGGTGTCCGCCCCCATACCCGCCTCCGATAAGTCCGAATCCTCAATCGGAGCGGAGCCGGACCTCCAGGCGACAGAGGCTCGCCAAGTGTCGCCGCCCGATCCCCCAACGGAGCCAGTGGCGTCGCCGCCACGATCCCGGGCGACGAAAAATCCCTGACTACCCATTTCACCAAGGCTCCTTCCCGGCATCTTCGTCTGGTGGAGAACTTCGCCGCCCGCCTATCCTCGCCGCCGTGAGACTTCCTCCGTCGTTCTACCTCGTCGCGGCGGCCCTGATGCCACTGCTCTCCCCCCTCCACGCCGCCGAACACGGCCAGTCCACCTACGTCGTTCCGGAGGGCCTCGTCCCCGGCGGCGCGTTCATCGACCGTTTCCTGCCGATGAAGCCCAACGCCCCGCTCCGCTCCGACGTCTGGGGCGCCGATACCGTCAAACCGCGCGACGTCGCCAATGGCGTCGAGGACGCCCGATACTCCTACTGGTGCACCTCCGTCGTTCAAGGTCCCGACGGCAAATACCACAACTTCGTGGTGCGCTGGCCCGAGAATGCGCCCAAGGGTCACTTCGAATGGCCCCACTCCGACCTCGTGCGCGCCGTCGGCGACAGCCCCACCGGCCCCTTCAAAATCGTCCAGGAAATCGGGAAGGGCCACAACGTCACCGCCTATCAGGCCAAGGACGGCACCTGGATCCTCTACATCATCGGCGGCTGCTACCGAGGCCCCACCCTCGAAGGCCCGTGGACGAAGGGAAAACTCTCCTTCGACGACCGCGGTCGCAAGGGCGTGGACATGACCAACGCCACCTTCGCCCGCCGTGCCGACGGCAGCTACCTCATGGTCAACCGCGGCGGCGATATCTGGATCAGCAAGGACGGCAACCACGAGCCCTACCGCCGTGTCAGCAACCGCAGCGTCTATCCGCCCGTCAGCCGCGCCCGCTTCGAGGATCCCGTGGTCTGGAAGGACGACGTGCAATACAACCTCATCGTCAACGACTGGTTCGGCCGCGCCGCCTACTACCTGCGCTCGCGCGACGGCCTCACCTGGGACTGGGACCAGGGCCTCGCCTACGGCCCCGGCGTGATCCGCCACCCGGACGGCCGCGTCGAGGACTGGTTCAAGATCGAACGCCCTCGCGTGTTCCAAGATCCGCTCGGCCGCGCCACCTGCATGTATTTCGCCGTCATCGACGTGCCCAAGGACCAGGATCGCCCCAACGATATCCACAGCTCCAAGGCTCTCGGCGTTCCTCTCGTGACGCCGCGCACCGTGAAAATCCAAAAGCAGGGCGACCGCTACCTCGTGGCCCTCGGCGCGGGCGAAGGCTTCGACCCCGCGAGAGACGTCGACTCTTCCACCCTGCGCTTCGGCGCCCCCGCCAAGGTTGACTTCGGCCGCGCCGCCTCGCCGCTTTCCACCTCTGTCAACAACGGTTGGTTCATCGCCACCTTCGCGGCCAAGGATTGCGGCTTCGTGGACACGGACGGAACGGCCAAGCTCCTGGGCCGCGACCGCAAGGGGGGCCTCGTGCTGGGTTACTCCGCCCTGCCGGGCGAGCCGGAAGACTACGCGCTCCTCAGTCCGCACGGGACGGTACGCGTGGCCCCGGTCGCCGACGGCCGGCGGCAGCTCGTCGTCGAGGTGGACAACTTCGGCCTCGTCGCCTCCCCCGAGACCGACGTTGTCCTAAGCCTTCGCGAAAAGGGCGACAACCCGCCCGTCTTCACCGCTTCGCTGCCCTCCCTCGCCCCCTACGCGACGACCACCGTCGCCTTCTCCCTTCCCGAGGGCCTCGCCCCGGCTGGTTCCCCTCTCAAGCTCGAGGTCCGCATCGGCGCCCGTTCCGGACGCCATCCGCTCCGGGTTGACGTGAACACCCTCCCCTGAACCGCGCCCTCCCCCGTCCGGCCCGAAAAACGGCCCGCGGGCGGGCCGGTCCTCTTCCCGCCTCCATGAACAACCCTTGTCCGTTCGCCCGTCCCGGCTCCTATCCGTTTTCCTGATATCTTTTCTGCTCGGCGGCGCGCTTCAGGCCGCCTCGTGGACGCGAGGGACGGGGGGAGCGGCAATACCATCCTCGGTAACAGACAGCATCGTGGTCACCGACACCGACGGCGCCGCGCAGAGCAGACGTTTTTATCGAATCGTCATTCCATAAGTTCGCGGAATCTGGACATCCGAAGCGCGACGGCCTCCTTGCCCGTCTCGCTTTCCTGCGGTCCCTTGGAAATTTAGCCGCGACAGAGACTCTGAATTTCAAAGCCTCTTCGTTCCCGCAAATCCCATCCGCGCCGTAGACAAGCGCGTGCGTCCTGCCCGGGCGCCCAACAAAAGAGGGCGGGACTTGGCAGTCCCGCCCTCGTCTTGCTTTTGCTTGTGCCCGGAGACCGTTCGCGAATGTCGCGGAGCAGACCGGTTAGGTGGAGACGCGGCGACGGCGACGAGCGACGACCGCGCCGAGACCAGCGAGGCCGGCGAGGGCAGCGAAGGTCGAGGGTTCGGGGACCGCGCTGATCACCAGATCGCCGGTGGCGTTGTCGAAGACGTAGCTCCAACTGGGGCTGGAGGCGCTCCAACCGCTGCCGGTGATATTGGCGGGAGCGTTGAGCGCCTGTGCGAAGCTGCCGCCCACGCTGACGGCGGCAAAGGTGCCAGACTGGCCGCTGAAGCCGCCGAAGAGGTCGTAGGTGCCGGCGTTGATGGGGGCGTCGAAGACAAGGCTCATCGTGCCGCCGTAGGACAGGGCGCCCCCGACATCGACGCCATCATACTCGGTGCCGCGGGTGAGCCCGTTGATCTCGAAAACCGAAGTCGAGCTGGCGCCGAGGCTCAAGTCGCCGGAGAAGGTGATCACGCCGGGCGAGTTGCCCGGAGCGAGCGTGCCGTTGACCGTGGTGGCGCCCGTAACGGTGCCGGAACCCTTGAGCGTCTGGCTGGCGCCGATGGCGAAGCCGGTGACCGCGGTAACGTTGAACGTGCCGTTGGCGATGATGGCCGCGCTGTTGGCGATGCTGCCGGTCGAGGCGAGCGCCAAGGTGCTGCCCGCGCCGATGGTGGTATCGCCAGTGTAGGTGTTGACTCCCGAAAGGGTGGTCGTGCCGGAACCGGTGAAGCTCATGCCGCCGGTGGTCGAGTTGGCGCCGGTCGTGATGGCGCCGAGTGTAGCGGTGGTCGAAGTGCCGCCGCCGCTGAGCGTCACCGTCGTGGGATCCACCGAGTAAGTGCCGGGGTTGGTGATGACGATACTGCTGACCCTGTAGGTGCCCTTGCCGGTGCCGTCGTCCACCATCACCGCGTAGCCGGTCGCCGTGTTACCGGTGCCGCCGGAGATCTTCACCATGGGAGCGCCAATGTATCCCGAGCCGCCATCGGTGACCGCGATCGAGGTCACGCCGTTGCCGCTCGCGGCGGCGAGCGGCCTGCCGACCGTGATATTGGTGCCGTTGTTGTCGATCGTACCGCCACCACTATAGACAGTGACCGCGTCGATGTTGCCGCTGGTCATGAAGTTCACGCCGGCGTTGGTGGTATGCGCCCTCAGCGTGCCGCCGTTGAAATTGAGGAGAGCCGTGGGATTGGCGGCGGCGGCGGTGACGCGCGAGCCCTGCAAGAGACCGCCTGAGAGCAGGTTGATCGCCCCCAGCGTGCCGGCAGTGTTGGTGACCGCGAGGTCGATGTAATCGTCGCCGGTGACGGAGCCGTTGGCGATGTTGACCACCGATTGCGCGCCGCTGCTGTTACCCCACTGCAGACCCAAGCGTGAATTGTTGGCATCCGCGGCGCCATTGACCTTGCTGAACTCCACCGTGCCTCCGGTCACGTTCAGCAGGCCGGAGCTCGTCTGGGATCCGCGACCGAGAACGATCCAACCGTTCGAGGTGAAAGAGCCGCCCGACACATCCATCACACCTACCGTATTGGCAAGGCTGGCGCCGATACCCGCTTCATTGGCGGTCAGCGAGCCGGCGGAAAGTTTGTAGTAGCCGTAGCCGCCGGCGTTCGAGCCGATGCGGAGGTTATCGATGCTCGCCACCTGCGTCAGGGTAAGCGTGCCGCCGCTCTGGTAAACGGCACCACCGCCCGTGCCCGCGCCGGCGTCACCGACGAACAGATTGAAGCGGTTGGTGATGTTCGTGCTGGGGGTGATGTTGAGGATCGCCGGCGTGTTGGTCACCGTGCCCACCCTGAAATTGCCGTTGCTCGTGTTCGTGCCGACGGTGTTAGAAAGGGTCAGCGTGCCGCCCGCGACGGTGATCGAGCCCGTGAAGGTGTTCGCTCCGGAAAGCGTCACAGCACCGGTGCCGCTCTTGGTCACCGCCACCGCCGTGCCGCTGCCGTTGGTGATCGCGCCGGAAATGATCGTATTTCCACTGCCAGTCACAGTGAGCGTCTTGTTGCCCGTGGTGCTGGCGCTGATGCCGCCCGCAACGGTCAGCGTATTCGTCAGGCTGTTGTTGGTGAAATTGTAATTTCCGGTGGTGGCGAGCGCGATGTTCGCGTTGACGAGCTGGTTGGCGGCCACGGTGGAGTTCAGGGTAAGACCACTGTTCAAGGTACTGAGCGTCAGCGTCTGGCTGCCGACCGCGCCCGAACCGATCGTATAGGCCGCGGCCGAGGCGGTGTCGAAAAGGACGGTGCCGACGGTCACGCCGGCGCCGAGGTCGATGGTGGTGTTGCCGTTGCCGGCGCCGTTGAAGGTGGCCGTTTCACCCGCGCCAGGGGCGGTGGTGTCCAGCGACCAGTTGGTGCCAGTCGCCCAGATGGCATCGGTCGAGCCGTCCCAGCTGTCGCTGGCGGCGTGGACGGCAGGAGCGGCGGCAAAGGTGAGTGCCGCCATGGCGGCGAAAAGCTTGTTGCTTGCGATGGGATGACGCTGGACGTGCGAGGATTTCATGGAGGTGGACGGTTGGGGGAAACGAGAGGTTGGGTCTTCGGGGTTAAACGTCTTTACAGCCACGCCCCCGGTGCCGCCGGGTAAAAACACCTGGACGGTGCCCGGAGGCGTGGCTGGTGAAAGAGGGAGTTTAGAACGTGCCAAGAGAGGCCGAAGCGCGGATGGGAGCCGATGGCTTTCCCGCTTTATCCAGTTAGCTCGGGACCGAAAATTCACCTGTGGCTCGGGTCGAGGACGGGATCGAAGATCAGCCCAACCGAGATCGATTGGACCCAAACCTCCGCGATCACGTATGCGTATTCGGAAAAAATGACGGGGCGCTAGGCTCCTGGAGCAAGGGGTTGGGCGGCGCCGTCGCCATTGTAGGCGAAAAAATCGCCGGCCAGGCCGATGCCCCTGACGTTGAACGGGCGTTGGAACGCCTCTTCTGCCCGCCGATATATTTCCGCCGCGGAGCGCCGGTGATCGAACGGCCGCCGATCAGCCCTCGGACCCGCTCGGTCCAAGCAGCCGCGGTGACGGGAACGATCGCCAGACCGCGCCCCCGCCGATCTCAGGCCATGCGCTCCAGCGCTTCGCGCGTCACCTGCCAGCGAAGAGGCCGGCCTGCCAGGTAGTTCTTCAGCTCCTCGACCATGTAGTGGCCCATGCGCTGGCAATCGCGCCCGTGCGAGCCGGCAATGTGCGAGGTGACGGTCACGTTCGGCAGACTGAGGAGCGGATCATCCGCCTGCGGCGGTTCGGGATCGGTCACGTCGAGTACGGCGTGCAAATCGGGACGCCGGCGCAAAACCGTCACCAATTCGGGCTGGTTCACGATAACGCCCCGGGCGGTATTGATCAAAGACGCTCCCATTTTCATCGAAGACACCAGACGTCCGTTCACCATTCCGATCGTCTCGGGCAGGACCGGCGTGTGGATCGACACGACGTCCGAGGCTTCGAACAACTCGTCCAAGCTCACGCGCTGCACTCCGGCCGCAGCGGCTTCGGTCTGCTGCAAGTAGGGGCAGTAAACGAGGACACGCACGTCGAAAGCCTTGAGATGGCGGGCCACTGCGCGCCCGATCGCGCCGAAGGACAGGAGTCCCACGGTGGCACGGAAGGACCCCGGAATCGCCCGCGTGTGATCTCCCCAGCCCTTCCCCACCTTGGCCTGCGCCGCCCGGTTCCAAAAATCGCGCAGGCTCAGGAGCACGGTCGCGACCGTGTATTCGGCAACGGGCGTGGCGTTGGCCGAGGCCGCGCTGGTAATGACGATGTCTCGCTCCCAAAACGCCGGGGTCAAGAAATAGCGCACGGAACCGGCGCCGTAGAAAACGGCGCGTAGTTTCGGAGCAGTCCGCAAAAAATTTTCGTCCATCAGCGGCGCGCTCCAACCCGAAAACAGGACCTCTGCATCAGCCAGGATCTCCGGATATCTCGCCCAATCACGAAACGGGATCACTGTCTCGTTCAGGTCCGTCAGGCGCCGCAACTCCGCCATTTCCTCGGGGCCGTAAATCAGCCGATGACTGGCTGAATCGAGAAGGAAGGCCGCCTTGGGCCTGGATCGTGCCGTTTCGCGAACGGACACCTCGGCGAAAGACTCGGCAGGGCTTGTAGTCGAAGGCAAAATCATGGAGGAAGACAGGGGGGGCTTCCGGGTCTCGCAAAAAGGCGGGCCGGTTTATCTTCTGGTAGCGCCCGGCCCCCCCTGCCCGCCACCCTTCCGGCAGTTTACTTTGTTAGGCTCTTCATCTTGCGGGACATTTTCTCTCCAAATGTCACGGGGCCACCGAAGCGTGGAGAAACACGCCCCCGGCCAGAAGCGCGATAAGCGCGCCCCTGTGGAGCCGTCGACGTTCGCGAAGGGCCTTGGAGGCCGGGTCCGCCTGGCGAAGCCGCGTCCTTCCCTATCCCACTTTCGCGGGTCTGCGCACCGGCAGCATGGAGCCATCCACCCAAGCGCCCTCGATCAATACTTCCCGCGGCGCCTCGGGATACCCCCAGCCGCCATACAGGATGAGAGAAACGACCAATTCGCACGCCGCTTTGCCAATCTCGAACGGCTTCTGGTCGATGCCTGCGTCGGCGTTGCCATCGTGGACACTCAACGCGGCAAAGCCGATGTCGCCCGGGATATCGTAACCCGCCTTGCGAATCATCGCCGGCACTTCGCTTAAATTGCTCAGGATCGCGTCCGGTTTCTCCCTCTCGATCCACGCGCGCAGCCGCTCGGAATCGCCGCTTTTCACGTCGGTCTCCGTAAGACTGAGGAAAGGCACGCGATCCAGCTCCGGGATATCCGACTGCGCCGTCAAGACCCCGCTCAGGAACAGCGTGCGACGGATCAAGTATTCGCTGCTCACAAAACCCACCCGGCGATACCCGCGCTCCATCATTTTCCGGACGGCCAGCGCGGCGTTGTAGGTATGTGCACTGGTCACGAGGTTGACGCGCAACCGGTCGAAAGCGTGGCCAAACTTCACCACCGCGAATTTGCTCCAATCGAAGCCGTTCAGGTCCTGGGAAAATGTGCTCTGGGGCGGCGGGATCAACACTCCCCGTATATTCCGCGCCCGCATGATCTGCTGGATGCGGCCCACCGAAAGCCGTTCGTTCGGCGCCAGAGATTCCAGCCGATAACCGTTATTCTCCGCGACGGTTTTCACCCCCAGCCAATACGCGTGGAATTCCTTTCGGGTGTGCATCGCCTCCGGCAGATCCCAGCAACTCAGCCAAGCCAAAGCAGACTGTATGCGGTTCTCCCGGTGGTGAGCCCGCCGGTAGGTGCTTAGCGCCCGCAGCATGGGATCGGGACGATAGCCCATTTTACGGGCTTCCTCGCATATACGTTCCCGCAGGGCCGTCGACACCCGCGACATGCCACGCAGGGCATACGAGACGGTCACGTGCGAGACGCCGGTTCTTTCGGCGATGTCGCGTATGGTCACCCGCCTTTCAACGGGAGACGCAGGGACGTCGTCTTCTGCCGCTCGATTTTCAAAAGGTTGGACCATGGGGATCAGGTGGGCCCGCATCCATCGCCCCAACTCGGCGGTCAAGGAGACCAAAGCAGGGCGGGAGCGGCGTGGGTTACGGCGTGATTAGACCACAGCCGCCGTTTTCGCGGTATCACTTGAATTCGCGATGCCGGTTCGGAACGCCCGCGCCACCTCGTCTGCGCCTTCCGTGAAGGACTTAGTCCCTCAACCTCTTTCGTCCCTTCACTTTTTGAGAAATCTCACCACCGCCTCGGTCCGTGTCTGAACGTGGAGTTTTTCGTAAATATGGCGCAAGTGAGTATTCACCGTATGCCGGCTAAGACCGAGTTGCTCCCCGATTTCCTTGTAGGAAAGCCCGCAGGCCAGGTTTTCCAGAATCTCGCTCTCGCGCTTCGTGAGCGTCTCCATCTCGTTCGCCGGCTCCCGGATCTGGTGGAAATGGGAGACCACGCGACGTGCGATCTTGATCGACATGGGCGCACCCCCGCGTTGCACGTCGCGAATCGCCGGGATCAGTTCGTGCCGCGCGCTGCGTTTCAGCAGGTAGCCGCTGGCTCCCGCCCGGAGGGCCTCGAAGATCAGCTCGGTGTCCTCGTAGGTCGTGAGCATGATGCACTCCACTCCGCGATGAGCGCGTTTGATCCGCGCCACCGATTCGATGCCGCTGCGGCCGGGAAGATTGATGTCCATCAGCACGACGTCCGGCGGGCAGCTGGCGATCTCGCGCTCCGCTTCCTCGGCATTCTCGTGGGCGCCGAGACACACGATGTCCGGCGCGAGCCGCAACATTTTCAGCAGGGTCTCGCGCGTGGGACGGTGGTCTTCTACGAGGCGAATGCGGATCATGCCGATTAGGCTCCTAGGCCGGATCGCTCCGGCGAAAGCGGCAATTCCAAAACCACCCGCGTTCCCTGACCCGGGCCGCTTTCGATCCGGCATTCGCCGTGGAGTTCGGCCATGCGCTCGCGCAGATTGAGCAACCCGTTCGCCCCCGCCTTGGAGGCGACATCGACGTCGAAACCGCATCCGTCGTCCGCCACGACGATGCGCAGACGCTCCCCGTCCCACGCCACCTGCAAACGAACCAGAACGGCGCCGGCGTGTTTGGCTGCGTTGTTAAGGGATTCCTTCACGGCCAGGAAGAGGTGGTAACGGACGCCGGCCGACAAGGGCCAGGGCGGAAGCTCCCCAGGCAGTTCGATTTTGCACCTGATCTTCGCCGAGGCCAGAAACGAGGCTGCGAACATGCCCAGATACTCCACCAATGCCCGCAGAGTGTCGTAACGGGGATTTACCGCCCAGACGATCTCGTCGAGCGAGTCCACCGTCTGGCGCGCGATGGAGGCAACCTCCCGCAGACGCTCGCGCGCGACTTCGGGGGCCTCCTCGTCCGCGAATTCGCTGATCATCTCGATATGGGTCAGGTTCGCGCCGAGCTCATCGTGCATGTCGCGCGCGATCCGGGCGCGCTCGCGCTCGAGTTCTCGCGATTGCCGCAGGCGGCGGATCCTCGCCTTTACGCGCCACAAGACCAGCCCCCGCACCACGCAGGCCACCGCACCGATCCCCGACAGGATCATGCCGATGCGGGCGGCCGTGGTCTCCCACCAGGCCGCCCGCACCGTGAAATCCAGCCCCGCACTCTCCGGCAGCCAAGTGCCGTCATCCAGCCCCGCCATGACCTCGAAACGGTAGGCCCCCGCCGGCAGGCGAGGAAAAACCGCCGACCGGAGGCGCCCGTTTTCCGCCCAGCCATCGTCGCCAATACCCAACAGACGATAGCGGAAGCGCAGACGCTCCGCATTCCCGGCCCGGGGCAGGGAGTAGTTTATCTTCAGGCGGGCCGCGCGCGGCGGCAACTCGAGCGGACCCGTGGCGGGGCCACCTCGCGCGATCAAGGCGTCCCCGCTCCAGACCTCCTCGATCCAGACCCGCCGCGCCACCGGCTTGTCCACCAGGGAGCGCAAATCGATGTCGAGCGCCCCGCGCGCGGTGGCAAACCACAGGTGGCCGTTGCGGGTGCGCGTCGTCGCTCCGCGAAAGCCGAGCGCGAACTCGGCGCTGGGCATGCCGTCCTCGCGTCCATAGGCGCGCACCGGCAGCGTGGACTCCCGCCCGTCCAACACCGCATCCAAGCTAGGGCGCGACACCTGAAACAGTCCCTCCGCGGTGCCGATCCATAGGTCGTCGAAATCGCCGGGGGCGATTGCCCGGACGTCCTCGCTCGGCAGGCCCGCGCCCTCCGACAAGCGTGAAACCCGCCCCTCGCACCACCGATAAAGTCCACGTTTGTGCACGCCGATCCACACCGTTTCCGGGCCGTCCGGAATGATGAAGCGAACCGGGTCCCCCGGACGGACGCCCGGCAGCGCGACCGGCTCGAATTTACCCTCTTTGCGCACGAACACATGCCCGTCCAGGCCGCCCGCCCAGATCCGCCCCGCCGCGTCCTCCGCGAGGGCGATGAGCCGCGGCTTCCCCTCCGGCATCTCGACGGACGCATAGTCCTCGCCTCGGCGGATAAACAGCGCGCCGCCGGTGGTCGCCATCCACAGGTCCCCCGCCCGATCGGTTAGCAGGGCGGTGAGCGGCTCCCGGAAAGCCTCGCGCCGCAGCTGGCCATCCTGCCAGCGCACCAGACCGCCCAGCGTGCCCAGCCACATCCCTCCCTCCGGGGCGCGGCTCACCGTCATGGTCGGCCACTCGCTGTCCCAGCCCGGTATCGGGGAGAATGAACGGTTCCGGGCGTCGTCGCCGCGCATCAGCATGCGATTTCGTCCCGACAGCCAGAGCCGGCCCCCGGCGTCCTCGCAAATCGAATACGTGTCGGCGTCCCGCAGCCCGTCCGCCGGCGTCCGCAGGTGAAGGCGCCTGGGGCGCAGACAAAGCACCCCGCCGGACTGCGTGCCCGCCCAGAGCGCGCCCTCGTCGTCCTCGAACAAGGAGACCACCGCGCTCTCCACGGGCACCCGGGAAACGTCGCCGTCGCGGTAGCGGATCAGGCCCGCGTTGTTCGTTCCGATCCAAAGCGCCCCCAAGGAGTCCTCGAACAGAGTATGCACGGACACGGTCCCCACGTCCTCCACGACGACCTCCTTGCTCCCGTCCGCGTGGTAGCGCAGCAGGGAAACCCCGCGGACCACCCAAACATCCCCCTTCGCGGCCGCCGCCAGATGGACGTAGGGCGCGCCCTCGGGCTCGACCGGAGTGAAGCGCCGTCCGTCAAACCAGCCGCAGGCATCCGTGTTGGCAAACCACAGGCGGCCCGCCCGGGTCGCGACGACCTTCGTGCGGGTTCCGGCTCTGCGCGCCGTGCTGAGACCGTCGTCCCGGGAAAACCAGGCAACTTTTCCCTCGCGCCAACGGCCCACCCGCGGCGCCCCGCCCGCGCCGAACCAGACGGCGCCCTCCGCGTCCTCGGCGAAGGCGTTGATCGGCTCCCCCTGCGGCGACTCCGGCACGATGATCTCGAAACGCCCGGACCGCCAGCGCCCCACCCCTCCGCGGCCCGTCCCTATCCAAAGCGCGCCGTCGCGGGATGCCAGCACCGCGTCGACCTGGTCCCGCTCCTCCGTCGTGGAGATCCGTTCCCAGAACGGCGTGAAACGCACGCCGTCGAAGCGCACGAGTCCGTAGAAAGTCGCGAACCAAAGATAGCCGTCGGCGGTCTGCGCGATGCTCAGGACGCGATTGTGCGGCAGCCCGTCGTCGATCTCCCAGGTGCGGACGAGTAGATCCCTGGCCACGGGAATCTCCGTCCACGCCGGGAGCGGGTTCGCCAGAACCAGACCCGACCAACCTAGACACATCCACACTAAGAAACAAAACCGCGTCACCGCGCCGACCCTAGTCCTTTCGGCCCCGGGGCCAAGCCAACAGAAAGCGGGCCCAAAGCTCCGACTCAAAAAGGGTCTCGTCTCCGAGTCCCGCGCCAAGTCCGGGGACCACGCCGGAGCGAAAGCGAAGGGATCTCGGAAGCGTTCGGCTCAATCGTGCCAGAATCAGCCCGGTCGAATCCGCTCAATAAATGACGCGGACACGCAGGAACTGGCGCGATTGCCCGGACAGGGAAACCGATACCGCCACCGCCCGGCTGCCCCCGGAGCCTTGCTCCGCCACCGTCGCCGCGCCGCTCCAGGCATCGCTGCCGGCCGGGCAGGTGGCGATGTCGGTCCAAGTCGCCAGATCCGCGGACGACTGGACCACATAAGTGACGGGCGCCGGGCTCCGGCGCTCGAAAGCAAAAAGGAGGGCCCCTCCTTCGGAGTGACTGAACTGCGCGGACGCCGGCCCGGGCGCGCCGAGCGGCAGGTTGAGCGCGTACTTCAAAATAATGGGGAGGCCGTCGCCGTCGGGCGTCGCGGTGTCGGGAGTGTCGAGCGCGAAGCCGGCGTTCAGCTTCCACTGCTGATAGGCGGTAAGCGCCGCGACGGAGACGGGCGCCGAGTCCGGGCCTTCGCGATCGCCATTCGCCGAGGAGACGACGTAGTAGTAGGTCGCGCCGTCGGCCGCGACGGAATCGGCGTGGCTCGTGGTCGCGACACCGCGGGCGATCGCAATGAAGGGGCCCGCGACGGAGACGGCGCGTTTCACGTTGTAGGCCTGGGCGTCGGCGGCGCTTTGCCAGGTGAGTGTGGCCTGCCCGGCAACGTAGCTCGCAGACAGGTCCGCCGGGGGAGCCAGCGTGGGGTCGGCGATGGCGATTTCGTCGAATTGGGCTGCGGCCAGCGCGGCGTTGTTGTGCGAGGTAAGCGCAAGACCAAGATAAACTGCCGAGGGCAGCGCGAGCGTGACCGGCGAGCCGACCTGGCTCCAGGTGACGCCGTCGGCCGAGCGATAGGAAGTAAAGACGTTCCCCGCCCGGACCAATCGCAGCCACTGGGGCGCGGTGATCCCGGACACGGCGCTCCAGTTCGTGGTTCCGCCCGCGCTCGAGCGGTATTGCACGGTGCAACCGTTGGAGGGCGTCACGGCCAGCAGGATGTTCGGGGCGTTGGCGGCGGGGGATTCGCGAAACATGAGCCCGACCTTGGTCCAGGGGTCGGTGGCCGTGACACCGGAGACCCGCGCGATGAGCGCGCCGTCGCCGGTCCATGCGCGATAGGCGTAGTGGAAATTGTCCGACGCGCCGAAGATATCGGTGCCCGATGCCGTGAGGGAAACGCGGCCCTCGGGTACGGAGGAGGCGGCGGCTCCGGCGAGCGCGGTCGAGCCGATGTCCTGGCTGCTCCACGAGGCCCGGAGCGCGCCGGCCGCCCCGTTGGCCAGGGCCTGTACCTCGCCCGCGGAGAGCGCGCCGCCATAGATGCGAAAGTCGTCCACCTGGCCGCCGAGGTACGGATCGCCCGCCGATTGAGAGCGTCCGATCCAGTTCTGGGTCGTGGTGCCCAAGTCGACCGGCGTGAGGTTGAGCGCGGCGTTTCGCCCCGTCTCCACACCGTTGACGTAGAGGACGCCGAGCCCCTGGCCGACCGTGATCGCGACATGGGTCCAGGCACCGGCGGGCAAAGGCCCGGAGCCATCGACACCTTGCTCCGCGGCGGCGCCCGCGGTGGTGATGGCAAAGCGGAGGGTGCCGGTCGACCCGTCGCGGGCCGTCAGGCGTATATAGTTCGTCGTGCCCGTTCCGAAATCGAAAAGCCGCGCGCCGTCGGCGACGGCGTCGAGCTTGGTCCAGAACGCGATGGTGAAGTTGTTGAGCGAGCCGACGACGCCCGCCGGGAGGCTTACGTGGTCGTCGGCGCCGTCGAGAGACACGGCGCTGCCGCCCTGGCCCGCGGCGCGGGTCGGGCCGTTGACCAGAGTGCCGTGACGGGCATTGCCGGTGGCGTCCGCGGCCGTGGCGCCGCCCGCCTCGTTGAAGCTCAAATGAGCCTGCAGGGAGTTTCCGCCAGCCGTCGCCATGACGGAGGCGGAGACGGGGCCCGCACCGGCGACGCTGCGGGCGAAGACCACATAGTGGTAGCTCGTCCCGGGAAGCGCGCCAGAGTCGAGGAACTGCGTGTCGGCGAGATTGTCGGCGATGGTCGAGTAGATGCCGCCCGCCTGCGCGGCACGGCGCACCCCGTAAAGGACCTCGCCCTCGGCGGGCACGGCGCTCCATGTGAGGAGGGGACGGTCGGCGGAGAGGCCGACGGCGAGACCGGCCGGGGCGGGCGGCAATTCGGGGGGCGGCGGCATCGCGACGTTCACGGCCGTACCGTCGTAGTTTACCACCACGTCGGGGAGTTGGCCCGTGACCAGGCCCGCGCCGCGCCCGCTGCGAGCGAAGACGACGCGGAAGACGCGGCCGGCGGCCATGCCGGGGAAGGAGCCCACGCGCGCGCCGATGGTGAGGACCTCGGCGGCGTCGTCCCAAGAGAGCGGAATCGTGGAGCGGACGCCGGACTCGTAACCGTAGTTGTCGCCTTCGTCGTCGTAGAGGTTGAAGGAGCCGTCGGCGCCGGGGTAGACGCGCAGCTCGATGAAGCCGGCGGCCTCGGCCGTGTGTTGCACGGTGGGGCCCATGGGCAGGATGGAGCCGGCGCGGACGTAAAGCGGGATCGTCTGGATGGGCGCGGCAGCGGTGATGGTGCCGCCCCCGGCCTGGCTGTCGCCTGTCCAGAAATCATACCAGGTCGCGCCGGCGGGCAGGTAGACCTGGCGGGTGCCCGCGCCGGCGGTGGTGACGGGATTCGCGAGCAGCGCCGGACCGAACATGAACTGATCGGGAATGTCGGCCGCCTGGCTGTCGGCCGGGAAATCCATCACGAGCGGCCGCATCATCGTGTAGCCTTCGTCGGTGACCTTCCATGCGACCGAATAGATGTAGGGAAGAAGCTGATACCGGAGCTTGATGTAATCGACCAGGATGGGCTGGGTCGCGGCGGGAAAACGCCAGACTTCCTTCGCGTAATGGGTGCCGTGGACGCGGAACATCGGGCAGAAAGCGCCGTATTGGAGCCAGCGGGTGAAGAGCTCCGCGTAGGCGGCGCTGGCGGGATCGCCGCTGCCGAAGCCGCCGATGTCGGTGTTCCAGTAAGGGATGCCCGTGGACACGAAGTTGAGGCCGGCCGGGATCTGTTTGGCGAAGACGGACCAGCCGCCTGGAGTCTGGCCGTTGATGTCGCCCGACCAGGTGACCGCCGCGTTGCGCTGCTGGCCGGCGTAGGCGGAGCGGGTGAGGATGATGGCCCGTTTTTGCGAGGTCTCCGTGCGCTGGCCGGTATAAACCGCACTCGTGTGCATGAGCGGGTAGGCGTTGAAGAACTTGGCGCCGGAGCCCAGCGCGGTCTCGAAGTTGCGGAACTCGCCCCAATTGCCGCTCAGTTCCGCCTCGGAGGCGTCGAGCCACCAGCCATCCCAGCCGCGGGCGAAGATCTTTTGCGAGAGCTGGCCCCAGTAGATCTGGCGCGCGGCGGCGTTGAAGGGGTCATACCATTTTCCCTGACCGGCCGGATACACATAGGGAATCGCAGGGGAGTAGGCGCCGCCGATCGCATCGAGGGCCTGGAGATTCGGGATGCTGACGCCGGAATTGGTGACGTCGAACTTCGCCCAGACGGAGATCAGCGTGTGGATGTTGCGGGTGCGCAGGGCGGCAGTGAGCGCGGCGGGATCGGGGTAGCGGGTCGGGTCGAATTCGTGGGCCCCCCAGCCGCCGCTCGCCGCGCTCTGGTTGAGCGAGGGCCAGTATTGCCAGTCTTGGATGATGCCATCGATCGGGATGGAACGCGCGCGATACTGGTCCGCCACGTCGATCAGTTCCTGCGCGCTTTGATAGCGCTCCTTCGATTGCCAGAAACCCCAGGCCCACTTGCCGAACATCGGCGCGGAGCCGGTGAGCGCGCGGTAGCCGGCGATGGCCTGATCCGGGCTCGGGCCGGCGAAAAAATAGTAGTCCACGGCCTTGCCCGCCTCGGAACTGACCGAGAGCGTCCCGGGGGTGCCGGCTCCGATGTCGGCGGTGGTGACGGCGGGATTGTCCCAAAGGACGGCGTAGCCTTTGTTGGAGAGCCACACGGGCACCCCGACCTTCATGTTCTCCTGGAGGAGGGTCACGACGCGGCCGACCTGGTTCATGGCGCCGTCCTGGTGCTGGCCGAAGCCGTAAATCGCCTCGCCGGCCGGCAGGGTGAAGTTTTGTCGCACGATCCGGCTCGGCTCGGAGAAGGAGCCGATGGCCGTGGGCTGGAGGCTGGTGCCGTCGGGAGTCTCCTCGAACAGGGTGACCGAGCCCGCGCCGGAAAAGATCACGCGGCCGCTGGCGATCTCCATCCGCGCCGAGCCCTTGGCGGTGCCCAGCGAGAGCCAGCCCGCGTCGTTGTTCAGAGTCCACGACGTCGTCGCGGGCGAGGTGTTCACGGTCAGGCTGGAAAAGGCGGGCACCCCGGAAAGCGGGGCGTGCACGACGCGGAAAATCCCCGGCGCCCAGACCTCCACGCGGGTGAAGCCCGTGGCGGTTTCCAGGGTCACGCCGTGCGCATCCTGGACAAAGGTGCCGGGGGCAGGGGCGACCGTCGGCGGCACGGGGCCGAGTGTAGCCTCGTCGAAGGTGGTGGCCCAACGGATCTCGTCCCAGGCGGCGGAATTGCCGTCGTAGTCGGAAAGAGCGAGGCGGTCGAAGGTGACGTTCTTGCCGGTGACGGTGGTCCCCCCGGCGGGCTCGCCGGACCCGAGCACGGGATCGATCCAGACGGTGACGGAGTCCTGGTTGGCCGTGGCGGAAAGGCTGAATTTGACGACGACGAGGCGCACGGCGGAGGTGGCCGTCACACCGGTGTTGGTGTAGCCGTTATCCACTCCGAAATCGTATTGGGCCCCGGTGAGGCCGCCGTTGGTCGTGACGCCGATATCGAAATTGCGCGCGGCGTCGGCGGTGCCGCCATCGTAGAGCGACAACATCTGATATGTCGTAGCGCCCGTTTGCTGTCCGCTCACAAAGAGGAAACTAAGGTAGCGGATGCCGACGGTGGAGTCGGTGACCTTCAGAGGATTGTCGAACAGGCGGTAAACGCGGCCGCTGTTGTTGGCGGTGATCTCGCCTCCGGAAGTGTTGGGGAGAACACCGGCCTTGTCGCCGCTCGTGCCCAGGTACCGGGGATCGGAATAGACGAGGGAGCCCGAAAATGCCGTAGGCTTGGCGGTGCCGAAATCGATGCCGGTCCAGTTGCCCGTGTAGCCGGACACGGCGGGGCTGGGGCTGGTGTTTTGAATCTGCTTCCCGACGGCGAAGCCTGAAAAGGATTCGGTGCTGAGCAGGTCCGCGCGGACGACGGAGCCGCCGGCGGCGGCAAGCGCGAAGAGGGCGCACGCGCATCTGGAGAAATGCTTCATATTCATTTTTTTCGAAAGCTGGGGGGGACTCGGTGCGGCAGGGACAGACCGAGCGGGTCCGCGGGAGAAGCGAAACGAGGACCTCCAACCCGACATCCGATCCAAAGAATTTTTAATCGCCCCCGGAGCGCGGAGCTCGACCGCGCGCCCCACCCGCCGTCACGTCGGTGCATCCTTCGGCCACTTCGCCCAAGCCCGGGATTGAATTCATGCGCCGGGCCCCTAACAGGGTCCTGACATCCTCCAGCCTCTGCGCTGGCATCCCCGCGCCCCGGCCACCTTCTCCCATGCCCTCGCTCGCGCATGTCTGAACTCACCCAGTTTCTCGACGCGCTTGCGCGCGGCGACAAGGAGGCGCCCGACGAACTTCTGCCTCTCGTCTACGACGAGTTGCGCCGACTCGCCACCGCCTGCGTCGCGGCCGAGAGCCCCGGCCTGACGCTCCAGGCCACCGCGCTCGTGCACGAGGCATGGCTCCGGCTCGCGAGCCGGGACAAGCGCGCGTGGAATGACCGGGAGCACTTCTTTCGCGCCGCTGCCCGGGCGATGCGCCACATCCTCGTCGACCGCGCCCGTCGGCGTTCGAGCCTCAAACACGGCCACCTTCGCCTCTCCCAGGCGATCGACGTGGCGGAAATTCCAACCGACGACCGCGTGCTCCTGATCGACGAGGCGCTCGCCCGCTTCGCGAACGAAGATCCTGAAAACGCCCGTATCGTCACCCTGAAGTTCTTCGGCGGCTTCACCAATCGCGAGATCGCGCTCAGCCTCGGCCTGACGGAGCGCACGATCGAGCGGCGCTGGCACTATGCCCGGACCTGCCTCTTCGCCCTCATCAAGGAAATGCAATGAACCCGCCGGACGAGCCGCCAAACCCCGCCCGCCGGAGCGCCGACGAACTCTTCGAGCAAGCGAAACGGCTGGTCTCCACGGCCGAACGGGAGGCTTTTCTCGAGGCGCAATGCGCGGCTTCGCCGGCGCTTAAAATCCGGCTCGCGCGCCTGCTCGCCTTGGACGAGGCCGCCGACAAGTTCTTCGACTTCGCACCGCAGGCCGAGTTCGTGCTGCCCCAGCCGGGAGAATCCGGCACCGGCGCCCCTTTCTCCTCCGACCGAAGCTTGGTCATCGACCACTACAAGCTCCTGCACCGGCTCGGCGAAGGCGGCTGTGGAGTGGTTTACAAGGCCGAGCAGTTGGAACCGGTGCGGCGCCATGTGGCGTTGAAGATCATACGTCCGGGGATGGACAGCCCCGTCGGCCTCGCCGCGTTCGAGATGGAGCGCCGCGCCCTGGCCCTGATGGATCACCCCAACATCGCGCGCGTGCTCGAGGCCGGCGCCACGCCCTCGGGCCTGCCCTACTTCGTCATGGAGTGGGTCCAGGGAACGCGGATCACCGACTACTGCGACGAGCACCGGCTCGATCTTCCGCGCCGGCTCGATCTCTTCGTCCGTATCTGCCACGCGGTGCAGCATGCCCACCAGAAGGGCGTCATCCACCGCGACATCAAACCCTCCAACATTCTCGTCACCCTCCAGGACGGCCACTCCGTCCCCAAGCTTATCGACTTCGGCATCGCCCGGCCTGCCGATGCCGTTTCCAGCGAGGATCCCGCCGTCGCCGGGCTTCGCCCGGCCGGCACCCCCGCCTACATGAGTCCCGAGCAGGCCGCGGGCGACGGCACCGATATCGACACTCGCAGCGACGTTTACAGCCTCGGCGTCCTCCTTTGCGAACTGCTCGCCGGACGTCCGCCTTTCGATACCCCAGGCGCGTCCACCCGCAGCGGACCCGCCTCGCTGTTCCGGACGGTTGAACAACCGCGCCCCCCTTCCGCCCTGGCCGCCGAATTCTCCCAGGAAGTCCTCACGATGGTGGCCTCCCGGCGTGGTGTCTCCGCACGGAAGCTCATCCCCCTGTTACGGCAGGACCTGGATTGGATCGTGCTCCGTGCCGTGGCGACGGATCGGCAACTGCGCTACCAGACAGCCAACGCGCTCGCCGCGGATGTCGCCCGCTGGCTCGCGCACGAAACGGTCTCCGCCCATCCCGGCGGGAAGCTCTACCGCCTGGGCAAACTGGTGCGCCGCAACCGCAGCGTGTTCGTCACCGGCACCATAGTCGCCTTCGCCCTGAGCGCCGGCTTCGGCGCCTCCACCTGGCTCTTCCTGCGCGAACGCGAGGCCCGCCGCGAGCAGGTGCGCCTTCGCCAGGAGGCCGAACAAGCCCGTACCGTCGAGGCCGACCTGCGCCAGCGCGCGGAAGTCCGCGAACGCATCTCGGAGGCCGCCGTGCTTTTGTCCCATGGCAACACAGCCGCCGCGGACGCACTCGTCGGCACGCCGCCCATTGCCGTCATTCCCTCCTCCTTGGAGTGTGCCAACGTCATGGGCACGCTCGGCACCTGGCACGCCCTCGCCGGCCGCTGGCCCGAGGCCGCCGGCCGCTACCACGCCTTCGGGATCGCCATCGCGCACTGCGACGACGCCGACACCGACGGCATTTCGCGGGATTTCGTCCCCGCCGTCGCCACCATTTGCGAGGCCGGCGACGAGGACCGTTATCGACATTTCCGCGAACTGACGCTGCAGCGCTTCGGAAAAACCGGAAACGTCGTGGTCGCCGAGCAGGTGATCAAGGCAGCCCTCCTCAAACCCGCCGACGCCGGGATTCTCGAACAACTGGCGCCCTTGGCGGACCTCGTCCGCGGCAATCTTTCCCCCGCCGGCCCCTCCGCCGACCGCGACGCCCACATGTCGGCTTGGAGCGCCTTTTCCCTCGCCCTCTTCGAATACCGGCGCGGGCACCCGGCCCTTGCTATCGAATGGGCCGAACGCTGCCTCGCCTATCGCATAGAAAATCCTCCGCGCCGGGCCGCTACGCTGGCCATCCTCGCCCTCTCCCTCGACCGACTTGGCCGACTCGACGCGGCCAACCGTGCCTTGGCGGAGGCGCGCACCATCTCCGCTTCCCGCCCCGACAGCACCCTCTCTAGGAACGGCGGCCGCGAAGGCTTTTGGTTCGACTGGATCAACGCCCGCGTCCTCGTCCGGGAGGCGGGGCAGGTCCTCGCCGCCGAGGCACGAGCGGAATCGGGTTCCTCGTAAGAGAAGGCAGTGGCGCGCGGCCGCTCTTGCGCCGCCGGCTTCGAAACGAAAAGGCCGAAAAGATTTTCCCGAAATCGATGTCGGGTTCGAGGCCTCGGTTTCGCTTCTCGCGCGGGTCCCACTTGCTCCGAGCAAGCCAGGCGGCCCCGAACATCTAGCACAACCCAATGAATACCAAAATCCTGCCCTACAACCTGGGCATTCTCCTCGCGATCACCGCCGTCGGCGGCTCAGTGGCCCACGCCACCCTCCTCAGCCACGAATCCTTCACCGGATACACCATCGATCAGCAGATACAAATCACCAGCCCGAGCCCCATCGTGTCCGGCTACACCGGCAACTGGACCGGCATCGACTTCGGCACCGCCCGGCCCGTCGTCAGCGCGGGATCACTCACCTACTCCGATCCGCTCTACCTTGGCTCGAGCGGGGACAAGGTCACCGTGCCCGTTAACCCGGGCGGCGCTGAAATCGAATCCGGCGACAGCGGTCGCGTCTATCGTGTATTGGACAGCACCTTGGCCGTTACCGACACCACCGCCAGCACGCTCTATCTCAGCTTCCTCTTCCAGAGCGGCCAGCAATCCGGTGCCACGACCTACCAGATGCTGTCCCTCTACAACACGAGCACCACCGACGCCAACCGCAACTTCGACATCGGCATCACCACCAACGGCAGCCTCTCCGGCACCCAATATAACTTCGGGGTAGACAATGCATACACCGACACCGGCGTGGCCGCCAGCACCGCCGTCCGCCTTCTGGTCGTGAAGTTCAACCTCTCCGCCACCGCCGGCCAGGACTCCGTCACCGTCTGGGTCGATCCCACGCTCGGCACCGGCGATCCCACCGTCGGCGGCACCACGGTCACCGGCAAGACCCTCACCTGGGACCGTCTTACCCTCTCCGATTACGACGGCAATTCCGCCGCCTGGGACGAGATCCGCTGGGGCACCACCTTCGACTCCGTCACCGCAGTCCCCGAGCCCTCCGCCTTCGCCACGATTGCCGGCCTCGTCGGCCTCGTCGCCGTCGGCCTGCGCCGCGGATCTCGCCACGGCGCCTCCCGCCGCTGATTCTGCCTTCCTCGTCGCCCTCGACCGTGGCCGTCTCTCTGGCGGCCGCGGCCCCTTCCCTCCTTCAGATCGTCCCGATGATTTCACTCCGTCGCTCCCCCCGCTCCCTCCTGTTCGCCCTCCTGCCCGTCCTCGCCCTGCCGGCCCTCGCCGCGCCCACCGGCCTCGACTCCGCCGGCCAGCTTTCTTTTACCCCCGCGCTCGCTCGCGCCGACGCGAACACCTTCGCCTACGTCCGCCTCGAGCATGGCGTGCAAATCCGCATCGGCGGAACGGTGAAAAACATCCTCTTCCACGGCCCCGACATCGTGCGCGTCAACGCCAACCTCGGCCGCCCGCATACCGCCTACCCCAGCCTGGTCGTCGTCCGCCCCGCCGGCGACGCCCGCCTCCGCGTCAAAGAATCCCCCGAATATCTCGACGTCTCCAGTTCCGCCCTTCTCGTCCGCGCCGACAAAAAGACCGGCGCCCTCGCCTTCCTCCGCCCCGACGGCTCAGCGATCACCCGCGAGGCCCCCGCCCGCCCGGGCGACATCCGCGAACTCAGCATCTCCGGCGCCCCCACCTACGAGGCCCGCCAGACCTTCTCTCTCGCTCCGGACGAATCGTTGTACGGTCTGGGCCAATACAACCAGCGCTACATGGACTACCGCGGCAGGGAAGTCCTGATGGTCCAGACCAACATCGGAATCGTGATCCCCTTCCTGCTCTCGACCAAGCGCTATGGCATCCTCTGGGACGCCGCCTCCAAGAGCACCTTCAAGGACGACGCCTCCGGCGCCACCTTCTGGTCCGAGAGCTCCCCCGCCGGCGTGGACTACTACCTGGTCGCCGGCGAAACCATGGACGGCGTCATCGCCGGCTACCGCCGCCTCACCGGCCCCGCGCCCATGTTCCCCAAGGCCGCCTTCGGCCTCTTCATGAGCAAGGAGCGCTACAAGACCCAGCAAGAGCTCGTCGGCGTCGTGAAACGTTTTCGCCAGGACGGCTTCCCCCTCGATTATATCGTGCAGGACTGGCAATACTGGGGCGGCGACAAGGACGGCACCTGGAGCGGTATGACCTGGAACAAGGAACGCTTCCCCGATCCCGCCGCCGCCATCCGCGAGATTCACGAAAACAAGGCCAAGGTGATGATCTCCATCTGGCCCTCGGTCGGCAACGATACGGAGCTCGCCCACGAACTCGATGCCAAGGGCCTCCGCCACCCGCCCCTCCACTGGATCTCGAAAAAAGCCCGAATCTACGACGCCTTCAGCCCCGAAGGCCGCGCGATCTATTTCAAACATATCAAGAAAGGCCTGCTCGACGTCGGCATCGACGCCCTCTGGATGGACGGCACCGAGGTCGAGGTCGGCACCGCCTGCCACGACGCGAAGCGCGTCGAGGCCGACATCAAGGGCCTCGGAAACAACGCCCTCGGCGACTACACCCGCACCCTCAACGCCTACAGCCTCGTCACCACGCAGGGCACCTACGAGGGCCAGCGCGCCAGCTCCGACAAACGCGTCCTCACCCTCACCCGGTCCGCATGGAACGGCCAGCAACGTTACGCCGCCCTCGCCTGGTCCGGCGACACCACCGCAAGCTGGGACACCTTCCGCAACCAGATCGCCGGCGGACTCAACGTCGCCATGGCCGGCCAGCCTTACTGGACGCAGGACACCGGCGGCTTCTTCATCCCGGGCAACTACCGCACCGGCGGGAACAGCAACGCCGAATACCGCGAACTCTTCGCCCGCTGGCACCAATTCGCCGCCTTCAACCCCGTCTATCGCATCCACGGCACCGCCATCGAACGCGAGCCCTATCGTTTCCGCGACAGCGACCCGGAGTTCTACAATTCGCTCCTTTCCGCCGCGCGGCTCCGGTATCGGCTGCTCCCCTACATCTACGGCCTGGCCTGGCTGAGCACCGACCGGGGCTACACGATGATGCGCGGCATCCCCATGGATTTCCCCGACGACCCGAAGGCCCGCAAGCTCGACGACCACTTTCTCTTCGGCCGCTCCTTTCTCGTCCACCCCGTTACCCGCGCCATCTACCGCGCCGGCACGCCGCCCCCTCCCGCCATTCCCGCCGAGTTCCTCCAAACCCCCGATGGCAGCCCCGGCGTGGCCGTCCAATACTTCGAGGGCCGCAATTTCGACAAACCCGTCGGCAAGTCCGTCGACCCGAAGGTCGACTACACCTGGCCGGGGCCGCCCCTCGCCGAGCCGCCCGCCGGCCTGCGCGGCCTGGACAACTTCTCCGGCCGCTGGGAAGGCGTGATCGTAGCCGCCGAGGATGGCGAACACGAGATCAGCGTCGGAGGCGACGACGGCTTCCGCCTCTGGCTCGATGGCAACCTCGCCGCCGAGGACTGGCGCGATGCCGCCATGCGTTTCAAGGGCTCCAAGATCGTCCTCAAAAAAGGCCAGCGCCTCGCCTTCAAGATCGACTACTACCAGGGCAGCCACGACCGGGGCCTCCGCCTCGGCTGGCGAACCCCGAGCCAGCTCGCCTCCGGCGCCGGTGGTGTCGATAACGCCGTCGAGACTTACCTCCCCGCCGGCGCCGATTGGTATGACTTCTGGACCAACGCGCGCCATGAAGGCGGCGTTGGCGTGAGCACGGCCTGCCCGCTCGACCGCTTCCCGCTCTTCGTGCGCGCCGGCTCCATCGTCCCCATGGGCCCGGTCGTCCAATACGCCGGCGAAAAACCCGACGCCCCTTGCGAGATCCGCGTCTACCCCGGCGCCGACGCCGTCTTCACGCTCTACGAGGACGATGGCGAAACCTACGCCTACGAGAAAGGCCAGCGCGCCACGGTCGAACTACGCTGGGACGACAAGGCCCGCGCCCTCTCCGTCGGCAAACGCCAGGGCTCCTTCCCCGGCCTGATCGCCGAGCGCGAGTTCCGGGTCGTCCTCGCCACCGATGCGGCCACCGCCGGCCCCGCCGAAGCCGCAGTCGCCACCGCCCGTTCCGCCCGCTACACCGGCAAGGCGCTTACCGTGAAATTCTGATGCCATTTGCATTCCGGCGGATAGAAATCCGCAAGGAACTGTAGGCCAGGCCGGCGGCCGGGCAGCCTGGCCACTGGCCGGCCTACATCAGCGTCATAATGAGACGCCGCTCCAGGTGGAGCATATTGCCGGGCCTCCAGACCAAAGACCCGGCCTGCAGGTTCGCAGGTTTCCGATTTTGGCATGACGCGGCGTCGCCTTGCCAGACCCCGGAGACGGCCGGACAAGGCGTGCCGGCGCCGCGCGAGGTTTTCGTTCTTACCCTGCCGGCAGGGCCACGGGCTACGGTCACTCGGTCTTCCCGACGGACCGGGGCGATTTTTCGACTTGGGCGGAAACGCGGGGCATGGAGGCGGGAACGATCGGATAGGGCGAAACCTCGGCGGCACGCAGCTCGGCGCCGTTGATCGTCTGGCGCAGGCCTAGCACGAGCACGTTTTGGCGGCCTGCGCCGAAATTCAGCCAGCACTCGGGCAGGTAATACTCGCGCTGCGGCCCGAGCTCCCAATGGCGGCCGATGTCGTGACCATTGAGCCACATGAAACCGTTGCCGGAGGCGTCGAGCAGGAGCCGCCACGGAATCGAGGCCGCCGCAGGAGACGCGGGCTCGGGCAGCTCGAATTCGATACGATACCAGGTGAGCAATCCGTCGCGCCGCCCCTGGGGTTGGATGCCGTTGCCTTTGCGGGGGATGGCACGCTCCGTGTCGAGCGACACCTTTTCCCAGCCTTGCGGCGAATAATCGGGGCGTATCCAGCCGGCGGAGACGCCCCCGAGTTCGAGGGCAATCTGCCAGTCGAGCGGCCGGGCGATCGCCGCCTCATCGTCGGCAAGGCCCAGGCCGGCGTGCCGGATGCCGCTCAACTCCTCCATCGGAATATAGCCGTGCTCGTGGCCGATGTTTTCGTAAAGCAGCACGATCTCGTTTTCCCCCGCGCGCAGGAGGCCGGCGACGTCGAAGCGGTTGTCGAACTCGTCGGGACGAATCCGCGCAAAGGAGAGCTTCTTGTTGCGCGTCGCAGCGGCGGCGTAGGCCTCGTCCGGGTATAGGCGGCCGGCGAGGCGGCCATTGACCTGAGCGGTGACGATATCGCGGCTGAAGGAGTTGACGAGCAGCCGGCCGAACCGGGGAACGTCGTTTTCCGCGAGCGAAAAGCGAGAGCGGTAGAGCACGTGACGCTGGTCGCTCACGCCGAGTTCGGGCAGCGACTTGCCCTCGGGCAACGCCTCCCAGCGGGCATCGGGCGGATCGAGGCGTTTGAGCGCGGAGAGAATGCGCTGCGGCGCGGGCAGGCGCGGGGCGGGCGGGATGTCCTGCGTCTTCGGATACCAGACACCTTCGGCGGCGGTCTTGCCGGGCGGAATGACAAGTACCTTGGCGCCGAGATCGGCGAGGGCGTAATCCACCTCGAAGGGCGGGATCGTGGCAGCGCCCGCGCCGGCCCCGCCGGCGCGGACGAGCACGCGGTTTCCCTCCTGATCGAAGTTGTAGATCGGACCGTCGGGTCGGGTGATTTTGCCGGGAACGACGGTGACTTTGCCCGAGATGGGCTTCTCGGCGTCGGTGTTGTGGAGAAAGACGAAGCGGGTGCCGTCGGGCGCGACGCGGACGCCGCCAAAGAGCGAGGCGGGCGCGCCTTGGAGTTCGCAGGGCCCCCCTTCGGCGCGGACGAGGCGCGAGGCGTGGTCGTGGACGAATTCGTTCACGCCCTTCGCGACGTAGTATTTAGGGCTGAGGGTGCCCCATTCGCGGATGGCGGCGTTGTAATCGTAGGTGGTAGTCTGCCCGCGCGCCCCCCAGCCGCCGAAGTGGGTGCCGCCGGTGAACATGTAGGGATTTAGCCCGGTGGCGCCGCCGAGCAGGGACATCCAATGGATCGCATTGAAGTGCCGCGCGTCGGAGTAATTCTCCTCGCTCAGGCGCTCGCCGACCAGGGAAAACCAGCCGCCTTGTAGCTCGGTGACGAAGGCGGGGGCATTCGGCTGCTGGGCGCGCAGGGAGACCATGCGCTGCGCGCAGCCGGGGGCGCCATCGAGCGGGACGTAGAGGTTGTCGCAGTCGAATACCTGCGAGAACACGGGGTCGGCGCTGCCGCGGGTCTGCTCGGTGCGGCAGGTAAAGACGGGCACTTCGACGCCGGATTTTTTCACCGCGCCATGGAGAGCGCGCAGCAGCTTCGTTTTATCGGCGGCGGAGGCCGTGTAGTGGTCGTATTCGTTCTCGATCTGGACGAGGATAATGCCCTTCGCGCCCTTCGGCTTTCGGGTGATCTGCTCGCGGGCGAAGATCCTGCACACGGCCTCATACCAATGGACGCTCCAGGCGATGTGCGCGTCGTCACCGCTGCGGAGCCAGAATTCCTTGCCCGTCCAAGGATTGAACTTGGCCAGCCAGCGCGGGTAGCCGCCCCCGCCCCACTCCGCGCAGATGAAGGGACCGGGGCGTACAATAGTGTAGAAGCCGAACTCTTCGTGCGCCATCTTCAGCCAGGCCTCGAACTCGGAAAGGTCGACCTTGGAAAAATCGCCGAGGCCGGAAGGCAGGTCGCGTTCGTGCCAGTTCCATGGGACGTAGGTTTCGACCGCGTTGAACCCGGCGTCCTTGATCTTCTGAAAGCGATCGCGCCACAGCTCTTGCGGAGTCCGGTAGTAGTGGAAGGCCGCGGAGGAGAGAAAGAAGTCCCTGCCTTCGATCTGGAGGCAGTGACCGTCGTAGCGGATGCGCTCGGGATGCGGGAAAAGCGGCGAGGGCGCGCCGGACGGCGTTCCGGCCCGGGCCGACGAAAACAACGCGGCCAAAACGAAGGCCAGGACGGACAACGAAAGAGTGGACGGGTGTTTCATAAGATCGAAATGAACAGGGCGCAAGCGGGGTGGACGCAGGGCGCCTGCGTCATCGGGATGCGGGCGCGGCGGCGCCCGGAACAATGTTCGAATAGCCCGAGTAGCCTCCGGTGTTGTAGGCGCGGACACGGTAACGCAGGGCGGCCGGGCGCTCGATGCCGGTGTTTTCGAAACGAGAAGGGCCGGCGGCGAGATCGGCGATTTCGTAGAAAGGAGCTCCATCGAGCGAGGCCTCGATCTTCAGGCCGCTTTGCGAGTTTCCGGTGGGATTTTTCCAGTCCAAGCGAACCACGCCCTCGTCGAGCCAGGTCGCGGTAAGCGCAACGGGAGCGGCGGGCGGAGCCGGCGGCTGCGTCTCGATCGTGACGTGGTCGAAAATGCCTCGGGGAGAATCGGTCGCTTTTCGTCCGGGCGGGGTTCCGCCGGTGCTCACGAGCAGGCCGGCCAGCATGCCGCGTGGGAGCGGAACCACGCTTCTGCCGATCTCGAACCACTCGATGCCGTCGGACGACTGGAAGGCGGTGAACTCGTCGCCCACGCGCCGGAGGCGAAGCCAGACGGGCATCCAGGTGTAGTCGCAGCCGCGCTGGGCGGTGGTCTTGCCGTCGATCCGTACCCGGAAGCGCGCGAGGCGGCCGCCGACTTCGCCCAAGGTTACCGCCAGGGCGCGGGGCTTGTCCGCATCCGGCTCCCGGGCCATCAGCCCCATCATGCCGACTGGGCCCTGCCAGTCCGCCAGCCGGGCGGTGACGCAGAAGTCGCCGTCAACGGGCTGGCCGGCGAAGCTGCCGTCCAGCTCGCGGCCCGTGGCGGGCACGAGGAAGGAGTTGCCCGCAGCCTTGGAGTGAAGCGTGCCCTCGGCAGAGACGCGGCGGCTGGCGGGCGGCAGCGGCCCTCCCTCGGCCGGCGTAGCGCTCACGGGCGCGGAGGGGATACTTTTGCCTGCGTTGCCGAGCGCGGCGACGGTGTAGTAGTAAGTGCGGCCGGGCTCGACCGCGCCGTCCACGTAGGAGGGTGTCGTCCAGCGATTGGTCGAGTAAAGGGGGGTGTAGGGGCCGCCTGGGGAAGTGGCGCGTGCGACCGCGTAGCCGTGCGCGCGGTAGGCCCCGGAGGGCGACCAGCGCAGCTCGACGCGTTGCAGCCCTGGAATCGCAACCACCTCACGCGGCGTCGGCGGCGGCTCGGACGGCAAGGGAGAAGCTTTGGCGTCGAGCGTGTAGGTGAGCGTGCCGTAACCGAGGACGTCGATCTCGCCCGGCTCCGGGCGGCGCAGCGAGGCGAGGAGCCGAACGTGCGGCGCCTTCAGCCCCTGGCGAACGACGTAGTGGTTGTAGACCAGTTCGAAGTGCGAAGCGTCGAGGCGGCCGTGGTAGTTCTCCGAAAGGTAGAACTGCTTCACGTCATCCGAGTTGTTGTAGAACGTGTAGGGCGCTCCCTTCCAAAGGGTGTATTGTGCGGTGTGTTCGGCGGCGCCGAGGAGGCGGTTGTCGTCGTAGCCGAAGAGGTCGAGGCCCTGGTTCCAGGCGATCTGGCACATTTCCACGAGCAGGCCCTGGCCGCCCATGACGTGGGCGTAGTCGCGGCCGCTCTCCTGCCACTGAACGAGGCCGCCCTCGAAGCGGAAGGGGGCGGCGTTGCGGAGCGAGCCGTTGCCGCGGCCGGTTTTGAAATATTCGACGGCCTCGTCGAACTTCGCACGGTCGTCGCAGAAGACGCCGATGGCGATGATCGCCCGCATGTTGCAGGTGTCCCAGTTGGCCCAGTAGTGATCCGCCCTCGCGCCGTTGTGACGGACGAGAAAGTCGTGACAAACCGGATACATGAAATCCAGGAGCATCCGCTTGAACCGCGCCTGGTCGGCGGCGGACCAGCCGGAGTAGGAACGCATCAGCTCCGCCGCGATGGCGAAGGTGCCGACGGGGATGCCGCTCAGGCCCGGCTGGTTGTCGCCCTTGGGAATCTCTGCCACCGTCTCGGACCACGCGTTGAGGATGCGCACGGCGCAGTCGGCGTGCGTGGTGTCGCCGGCGATGATCCAGCGCAGGGCGTTCAGATAGGCGGCATTGGCGTCGTTTTGTGCCCGCTGGCGGCTGATCATGTGCCGGTGCGGCCCGGGCTTGTAGTCGCTGCGCGCCTTCGGATCCTGGATGAGCGCGTTCCAGCCTTCGATCCAGGGGCTCTCGCCCGCGGCCACCTTGGCTTTCATGCGGTCGAGGTCCGCCTGTGCGTGCAAACCGCCCGGATGAACGAAGTCCCCGGCAAAGGCCAAGCCGGCCTGGCCAACGAACAGCGCGAGCAGGAGAAAGCCGATAAGAGGCAAACGAGGGACCATGTTTTGGAGAGAAAGAGGGCCGGCAGCGGAGGCGGAAGAAAAGAGAGCGGACTTGGTTGACGCGCTTAGTTTGCGACCGGCGCTCGCGACACGGTAAGGGGCACCGCGGACGTCGCGAGTGGCGGAGCCGGGGGGAGCGGATAGGTGGTGGCGGCCCTCATGATATCGGCGTAAGCCCAATACGAAGCGTCCACGTCCAGGAAGCTCGGCAGGCCCTCGCTCGGCTGCTCGGCCGCTGTCCGTCCGGTCATCCGGTTTGCGGCGACGACGAACTCCACGCGGGTCACCGGGGCCTCCGGGCGGAACGCGCCGCGTTTGTCCGCGACTAACCACCCCTCCCGTGCCACGCGTCGGATCTCGGCGGCCTGCGGAGCGTCGGCACGCACGTCTTTCAGTGCGGGGCCGTCATTCCCTCTCAAGCCCTGCATGCGCGCCATGATCGCGGCCAGTTCCCCTCGCGAGACGGGAGCGTTCGGATGGAAGCGGTTTTCCCCGTCCGCGGAGACGAAACCCTTGCCCGACATATAGGCGACATCGTCGAAGAAGGGCGCACCCCGGGGCACATCGACGAAGGCGCAGTCGTAGGCACCCTTGTCGGTGTAGTCGTCCACCAGACCGGCCAGCAGCGAGACGGCCTCGGCTTTGGTGAGCTTCTGCTCAGGACGGAAGGTGCCGTCGCCATACCCCGAGATATACGCCAGGCGATAATCCGGGCTCTGGTCCTCGATGCGCTCGCCAACGATGCGCAGCTCCGAGATCTCGAAAATTTTATAGGTTTTGGCCGGCATGAAGAGGCGAAGATAGCGACAGGCCTTGGTCCGCTCCTCCTCCCTGACCGCCAGGGTCTGCAAATCGGGGGAGCTCACGGCCTTGTTTTTGGTCAGCAGCGTCCAGTGTTTGCGGTCGTTCGAGCCATACACCACGGCGTCCGCCACTCGGCTCGGGAAGCCGTCGCGAGCCTGGAGGCGGAAGGCATCGGCACGCACCTTGAAACCGACCCCGAAATCCATCGTGACGTTCTTGTCGAAGCCCCAGAGACCGCCCCAGGTGAACGGGTTGTTGTCGGCCATCTTGTCGCCGCCACCATCCGTGCAGGAGCAGATTTTTCGGTAGTCCAGGGTGCCGTCGGGCAAACGTGGCGTCAGGAGTTCCAATCCGGCCACGGCCCGCTGCAAGGCCGCCAGATCGCGAGCCGCCAGCGCCGCCTTGAAAGCCTGCTCGGTCGCCGACACGTAACGCTGCGCCGGATCGTAGGTGCTGGCCACGAAATCCAACGCCGCCTGCAGGTCGCGGGCCACGTGGATGTCCACGCGCAGGGTCCGCATCGTGCCGCCGTCGCGCGCGGTGACATAGAGCGCATGATCGCCTTCCTGCCCCGTGGCGGGAGACCACAAAAGGGTTCCGCCTGCCGGATCGAATTTCGCACCGGCGGGAAGATTCAAGGCATCGCAGACCACGGAGGCCGGCGCTCCGTCGGGAGCGAGCGTCTGTTCGATACGGGCGCCGACAAACGAAAGGATCGGCAACACGTCACCCGCCACGCCGAAGGTGAGGGGGCGGATGAGCGACGTGTCCGTCTCGATGCGATCGAAATCGATGGCCGCCGGGCCGGCCAGGGGCGTGGCCTGGATGTAGAGGAGTCCGTTGCCCTCGAAATCCGCGATCACCTGGCTCCATTCGCCCCGGGTGTCGGGAACGTAGAGTTCCTGGAGGCAGCCCCGCCGGCTGAAATCCTCGTCGCGATAAAAGCCCAGCTTCACGAAGGAATCGGAGCGCACGCGCAGGCCGGCGCCGCGCTGGAAGCGGCCCGTCACCACCATCGTGCGCGGCCGCCCGCCGGCGAGCGCCATGCGCACATGGCCCGTCCCATCGGCATCGCGCCGGACTTGCAGGGGCTTGTCGTCAGGCGAACCGGGATAACGGTCGCCGGGCGCGGCGTGGGCGGACAGGTCCACGAATTGAAACTCGAACTGGCCGCCCTCCACCGGCACCCCGTCGCGCACGACTTGCAGCGGAGGAAGCTGGGCCGCCAGGGCGCGCTTCGCTTTCTCCGGGACAGGCGTGGCGTCCGACGCGGAGGCGGGCAGGCCGATCCAGAAATCGAAGGCGTAATTGTGGATCTGATCGAGGTATCTGCCCGACCGCACGAGCCGTTCCCGGCCGACGGCGGTGGCGTCGTAAGCCACCTTGATATACCGCAGCGGCCCCGTCTCCAGATCGAGACCGATCGCCTTGTAATAATGGTAGGCGGCCGCGGTTCCGTTTCCGCCGATCGAGCCCCGGCCGAAGTAGCTGACCTGGTCGTATCTGGCCAGGTAGTCCGGATGCCGGGAATCGGTCTCGGAAAAGACGGACACCCACGGCTCCAGCCCGTAACCGATGTTATATTTGGCGAACAAGGCCGCGCCTTTGGGCAGGCGGTCGTCCAAGAAATGCATGGGCGACACGCCCGCGTTTGCCGCGACGACCGTCCCGCGGACCGGGTGCACCTTCGTCCGCTGAAAGTCGATGGTCTTCGCCATCATCAACAGGTTGTCGATGTTGCCGCCCGCGTGGGGCTGGTCCCGTCCCATTTCCACCAGTTGCAGACGCGGCTCCACGGGTTCGCCGGTCTTGTCGTTACGCGTGACCAGGCGGATCTGCTCCTTGATGGAGCCGTTGCGTCCCTGA
Organism: uncultured Akkermansia sp.; assembly: GCA_966250295.1. Taxonomy (GTDB): domain Bacteria; phylum Verrucomicrobiota; class Verrucomicrobiia; order Opitutales; family Opitutaceae; genus IMCC26134_A. The sequence continues at coordinate 92,785 of CBINGR010000001.1, forward strand.
TTCGGAGTCGTGGCGTTGGCGGTGGTCCATTCCACTGCCTGCCTATAGCCTCCGACCTCATCCCCGAGGATCGTGGCCGCGAGATAGCCCATGATCGCGTAGGAATGCTGGTTCATGAAGTAGTCGTTGCGCTCGATGCAGTTCCTCCGGATCGGGAAGAGGCAGTACTTCTGCAGCGCATCCACCATCGCCGGGGTCACCGCGAGCCGCGCATCCTTCGGCGCGCTCGCCCGCAGGATGTCCACCGCGCTGCACAGGGTATAGACGTATTTGCCGATCTTGATGTGGCTGTCCGTGAAATACCGCGGGAAAAAACTCTCCTCCGTGCGAGAGCCATACCAGCGGACGATCTCCAGCGGCGTCTTGCGGTAGTTCTCGTCGCCGGTGACGACATAGAGGATGGTGAGCGCCCAGGCCAGCTGCGCATCGTGGGCAAACGCGCCGATGCCACCGTCGTCCGTGATTTGGCGGACAAGGCGCGGACGCTCCTGCAAGTCGGAGAAACGGGTACGGCGCATGCCCTCGAAGTAGTCGACCCACGGAGAAACGCCCTGGAGCACCTTCTCCCGCATGACGGCCAGGGTCGTGGCGTTGCAACTGATGCCCGGATGCACGAAGCCCTGCGGCGAGAGCGTCTCGCGCAGCTCCACGACGTTGTTCGTCAGGATGGTTGGGGCCGGCTCCGCGACCGCGCCTCCCGCAAAGACCAACAAGAGCAGGACAAAGGATTTTGGGGGCAAGCGATGCATCGTGGGTATCGAAACGGCCGAAGCGGCGCCGCCGGACTTACTTCGCGACAGGGATCCGCAGCACGGTAAGCGAGTTGCCGGGGAAGCTGCGGGTGAAGCGCGTGCCCGGTAGCGTCAGCTCCTCGGTGCGCGGCGCGACCTTGCGCGGCTCCACGAGGGAATTTTCGTCGTCTGGATTTTTCGAGGTGAGCACGGTGGCGCGCGCCGGGCCGGAGAGCTTGGCGACGCCTTCGAGATCGATCGTGGTCTCGGTCGGGCCCGAAGCGGTGTTGACCACCTTGAGGATGATCTCGCCGGCGGCGGTGTCACGCGTCGCGCTGGCATAGACCGCCTTGACGGTCAGGTTCGGGCGGCGGAAATCGTGAACGAGCTTCCCGTCGAGCCAGCAGCGGACGTGTTCGCCGTCGAGTTGGACGCGCAAGTCATACCAACGGCCGGTCTCGATCGCGCCTTCCTTGCGTTCGTCGGAATCGGCGAGGACCAAGGCGTCATACTTATTGTCCCAGCCGCCCAGATTCCAAGCGGTGCGGTCCTCGTCGTACCTGTTATGAAAGAGAACCAGGAAGCCTTCGCGGCCGGCGAGCTTCCGAGCTTTCAACTCGACGGTGTAGTCCGCCCAGGAGGGGTCGCCGACCAGCGCGCGAAGTTTCGGTTTTTCAGCGGTCTGGCGCAACATGCCATCCTTCACGCTCCATTCGCCCTCGCCCAGAAAGGTCCAGCCTTCGGTGCCCCTGCCGGCAAAATCCGACGCGTAGAGCACCTTGCCGTCGGGCGCGGTGACCTTGAGGTCCTTGAATTCGGCCTGGGTGTTCCAGGTGCCGAGGCCGACCCGGCCGCGCGGATCTTCCACGGGAAGCTCGGCACATCGGACCTCTACCGGCAGCGTAAGGTCGCCGGTGTGGTGGCTGAAGAGCTGCTGCACGTGGTAGCTCGGAAGGCCATACCAGCCCGCGCTGTCGAAGTTGATGAGATCGGGACTCCAGGAACGGTGGTGGACGTTGGTGAACAGCGGCGCGTAGGCGGCCATCGTCACGACGTCGGAATTGCGCTCCATGCCGGTCATGAAGGCGGCCTCGCCTATCGCGGCGCGGAGGTTGCCGAGACCGACGCGTTTGGTGGCCGCGTATTCGCCGACGAAGATATTCGGTCCCTTGCGGTCGTAACCGTCGTAGAGCGTCGCGCGGCGCATGAGCCCTTCGGGCGTGTCGTAGTAATGCTCGTCCACGACCTCCGGCATGGGATCCTTCGGGTGGGAGTTGAACCACTGATTCGCGATGAGGGTGATCCCGGGATGCTTCGCCTTGATCGCCTTCACGAAAAGCGGCCAGCGCTGGGCGTAATCGGGGCCGCCATTTTCGTTGCCGATCTCCATGATGCGGAGATTGAAAGGCGCGGGATGGCCGTTCTTGGCGCGCAGCGAGCCCCACACGGAGTCCGCCGGGCCGTTGGCGTATTCGATGGCGTCGAGCGCGTCCTGCACCCACGCGCCCATGCGGTCGAGCGGCACGGACTCGCGGTGCGACATGCCGACGTTGATGCAGAAGACTGGCTCTGCACCGAGGTCTTCGGCCAGTTGGAGATACTCATGATAGCCGAGGCCGTGCGTGGCGTTGTAATTCCAGATGTTTTCCAGCTGCGTGCGGGAGGCGATGTCGCCGATGGTGGACTTCCATTGGTAGGAGCGGGCGATGTTCTCGCCCTCCACCCAGCAACCGCCCGGGAAGCGGAAAATGGCCGGCTTCAACGCGTTCATCGCCTCAGCGAGATCCTCGCGCAGGCCGTGGCCTTTCCAGGTTTTCACCGGCATGAGCGAGATCATGTCGAGGAACAGGACGGCCTTGCCGGACCTGTCGCCAGGGACGACGAGTCTCAGTTTTCCGTGCGGATCCGACTTGGCGGGCGTAAGCGTCAGACTGTGCTGCTTCCAATCCTTGCCGAAGCCGGACAGTTCGCCAGAGGCGATCACGGCCCCGCTGGCGTCGCAGAGTTCGACGCGGAGAGCGCCCTTGAAATCGTCGGCCACGCGGGCGGCGACCCGGAAGGCATAGGCCTCGCCGGCGACAAAGTTCATGCCCCAGTAGCCGGGGTTTTCCAGCACGCAGCCCACGGCGTCCGGGTGGACCTGCAGGCTGCGGCGGTTAAAGGCATTCAGCGGGCGGGTCTCGTCGATGGACGGAGAGGGCGCGGCCGCCGCGGCAGCTCCGGTCGTGGACGCGGCAGGTCCGGTGGACCCGGTCGCGGAGGCGAACTTCCAGAAACGCAGGCCGTCGTCGCCCTCGAAAGAGCGGTTGCGGACGAGTTCCGGATAAAGTCCGCCGTCGGCTGATAGATTGATGTCCTCGAAAAAGATTCCCCACAGCAGGGGCGAAACCGCATGTCCCGGTTGGCCGGCGCGCACGGAAATCGTCGCGGGAGCGGCGGGAGAAGCGTGGGCGAAAACCGCCGCGGCGAGAGCGGTGGCGATACGAAGGGCGTGGCGCGGCGACGGGAGGAGAGAACTCATGGGGGTAAGGAAAACACGGCTGGCCTGTTGCAGCCTGCGGCCCGCGCATCTTAACAGGTTTCTCCCCTCCCCCCAATATCCCCAAACAAGGGATGCGCCCTACCCTGCCCGGCCTGGGGCTTCACCTTTCCCGCCGGGCGCCTGGTCTGTCGGTGCCCAAGCCCTCGAAGTATTTGGCGACTGCCTCCGCCCGCGAGCGGACGTGCATCTTCTCGTAGATGTTTTTCACGTAAGTCCGAATCGTTTCGACGGTGAGCGAGAGCCGTTCTCCGACTTCTTTCGTGCTCAGCCCGCGCGCGATCAGCCCCAGCACCTCACTCTCGCGTTGGCTCAGCCGCCGGAGTTCATCCGAGCCCTTGGTGCGTTGTCGGAAAAACTGCACCACCCGGCGGGCGATGCCGCTCGTCATGGGCACGCCGCCGCGCCTCACATCGAGCAGGCCCTGGCGGAGGTCCTCCGGCGCGGAGTCTTTGAGCAGATACCCATCGGCTCCGGCTTCGAGCGCGCGAAAGACCAGTTCCTCCTCGTCGGAGGACGTGAGCATGACGATCTGGCACGAAGGAAGGCTGTCCTTGAGCCGCAGGGTGCACTCGATGCCGGACATGCGGGGCAGGTAGATGTCCATAAGGACGACGTCGGGAACCAGCGCGGGAAGCATCTTCAACGCCTCCTCCGCGCTGCCGCAGGTCTGCACGCAGACAAAGCCCGCGAGTGAGTCGATCAGTTGAACCAGTTCGGCCCGGATGCCCTCGACGTCCTCGACCACGGCCACGCGGCAAACGCCCGACGCGACGGCCTCGGCGGGCGGGCGGGCGGAGGAATCGGGAGTATGCGAGGAGCGGGACATGCGGCAGGCCACTGCTGCGTGGCGCGATCCAAGGCCCTCAATCTATCAGGCGGCGCGGATTTTGCCAATATCCCCAGACGCGGGATGCGCGCCGCCCGAGGAGCCGCCCCATGCGCCCCGCCTCGTCGGGCCGATTTCCCTTATCCGCCCCAGCGGGCGGGCTTCGCGAGCGGAATTAAAAACTCGACCGAGGTCCCCGCGCCCGGGCCGGTCCGCAACGCGAGCTTCCCGCCCGCCTCGCGCGCCCGGAGCTCGAAGTTGCGGAGCCCTTCGCCCTGGGTAGCCGCTCCGATTTCGAAGCCCCTTCCGTCGTCCTGGACCGCGATCCGCAACAGGCCGCGCCGCCGCTCGACCACCAATTCGATCTCGCTCGCGCCGGAGTGCCGGAGCGCGTTGTTGAACGCTTCCTTCACCCCCAGGAGCAGATTGCGACGGACACCGAGGCCGCAGGGAGCATCGGGCAGGTCCTCTTCGATCGCGAAACGACACCGGATCGGCGTGTCGCGAAAAAAGGTCTCCGCGTAGTGCGCCAGATAGGAGGCTAGCTCGCTCACCGTGTCGCGCTGCGAGTTAATGAGCCAGACCGTCTCCTTCATGTTCCGGCCCATCGCGCGCGCTTGTTCGCAGAGACGCTTCAGCTTTTCCCCGGAGGGGCAGACTTCACCGCCCAATTCGCGCCGGACCGCCTCGCCGAGCAGAACCAGCTGCGTCAGGCCGCCACCGAGATTGTCGTGCAGGTCGCTCGCGATTCGCGCCCGTTCGCGGCGGACCACCCGCTCCGATTGGAGCTTTAACACCAGCATGCCGGAAAGAAACAGCCCCCCGAGCATCCCAACGACGCTCGCCACGATCAGCGAGACCTGGAACCAGCGCTGCTGCCAAAACGATTTCACTTCCGGCACCGAGACCGGGGCTTCGTAGACCCGGGGGCGCATCCAAGTATCGAAGCGCCGGATCACCCGCGCTTTTTTCGCCGTCGCGTCGAGCTTCGGAACGGGCGAGCCGGGCGCGCCCTCCGGAACCAGGTCCCAGCTCGCGTCCGTCGGAATCTCGATCTCCCCGCCATCGCGCAAGCGGATGCGCAGCCCGGCGAGCAAACCGCCGAAGTCGAAATCGTTCACCACGCTCACCGCCAGCACGTGGCGGCCCCGCGTGAGCAACTGCGTGATGTCATACTCGGTCAACACGCGCCAGTCGCTGCCTTGGCCGATGAAATGGCCGTCCAGGTAAACGCGGTAAAAATTATCGGCCGTGATGCGCAAAAGCGCCGACTCCACCCCGCTCCCCTCCGGCAGCTCGATCACACGCACGAAATGGCACTCTTGCCGATCTTGCGTCGTGTCCGTCCATATCCAGTCGCCCACTCGCGACTCGCGATGCAGCCCCCCGGCCATCGACGGAGAACCGAGCAAAATCACGAGGAGCCATGGCCAAAACAAACGCATGCGACGGCCTTTTCATAACCCCGGGCTCTTCGTGGCCACAACATTAGCGCGTCGAATCCCTGAGTTCACGCGTCTCGCCGCCGGAGCGTCCACCGCCGATGTCGTTCAATCGCAGCCATGAAGTGCAGGCGCTTATGTCAGGCCCGAGATTGGGACGTTCGCATCCCGGAACGGAATTGACAGCGACACCATTTATTTCGAATTCGAAATAATGTCGCCAGCCCCGTCTGGGCCCCAAACCCGCTCCATTCTGGAAGACTTGCCCTTCTGCTTTGCGAGGGCGTCGCTAAGCTTTCGCCGTTTCAACGACCAGACCTTGCACGCCGCGGGTTCGGAGAGTTTGGCGCCCGGCCTGGCGAGCGTGCTGCACGCGGTGGAGGAATTGGGCGATTGCACCGTAAATCAGCTCGTCGAGCGGACGCACCTGCCCAACGGCACCTTGACGGGGTTGTTGGACACGCTGGAGCGCGACGGACGAATTCAACGGACCCGCAATCCCGAAGACGGACGATCCCGACTCATCGGTTTGACCCGGAACGGGCACGAGCTCTGCGCAAAACTCCACATCCGCCATCGCGCGGTTATGCGAATCTACGGTGAGGCGCTTTCCGAAACGGAGATGGCTGAACTGACTCGGCTCCTCGGGAAAGTCACCGCGTGCATGCGATCTCATGCTGCCTCCGAGAATGGCGAGACGCCAAAATCCACACGCCGGCCAAGACCGACGGCGTCTCGCGGCGGCTGAGCTACGAAAAATCGCGCTTCCCCCAAATCGATTTACCCCGCCTCGCCGCACCCAGGCCCGTCCATGAAACTGCCAAAAATCGCCACCGCCGCCGCCGCCCTCCTCCTCGGCGCATTTGTCGCCGATGGCCTCGCTGAGGCCGGAGCCCAGCGCTTCAGCTTTGCAGCTGGCGCTCAGGCGCCAGACATCAGGTCCGAGGCCGTCGGGAAAATGGACGCCTTGCTCCAATCTTTCGTCGACGCCCAAAAGCTGAACTGCGTCGTCGGGTTCGTCGCAAAGGGAGGTGATGTCGTTTATAAAAAGGCCTTCGGTTGGAAGGACGTCGAAAATCGGCTGCCGGCCACGCCGGATGACTACTACGTCCTATTCTCGCAGACGAAGGCCATCACGACCGTGGCCTTTATGACGCTCGTGGAGCAGGGGCTCGTCGCCATCGACGATCCGGTCTCCAAGTATTTCTCGACGATTCCCGATCGGGTGGTAACCGCCGTGCACGCGGACGGCAGTTTCGAAACCCGGCCAGCCAGCACACCGATGACCTTCGTGCACCTGATGAGCCATACCTCCGGTCTCGGCAGCGGGCTGGTGCGTGATATCAAGCGCGCTGAACACAAGCCAGCCGAGGCCCCTGCCGGATTCGGCGGCGCGGTCCCGCCGCAAGCGCCCTCCGGCCAGCATACCGGAGGCGGTAATTACCAGGCGAAATACCTCGCGGAAGAAATGCAGGCGCTGGCGAAATACCCGCTGGGTTTCGATCCGGGCACGCAGTGGGACTATCACGTCAGCACGAACATGCTCGGCTACCTGATCGAACGCATTTCGGGGCAGCCGCTGCGTGAATACGTCAGACAGAAGGTGCTCCTTCCGCTGGGCATGTATGACACGGACTGGTACTACGATCCGGAAGCCCTGACGCGATTCGTCAAAGCATACCGCGTCGCCAACGGAAAACTGGTACCGGGCCTGAACATCTACAGCGAAGGCGCCGTCGGTACCGCGCAAACTTACACCGAAGGCGCGATCGGACTGAACGGACCGATCGAAGACTACGCCAAGTTTTGCCAGATGCTGCTCAACAAAGGTGAGTTCAACGGCCACCGGATTCTCAAACCGGAGACCGTGGAACGGATGACCACGATCAATCGGCTTCCACAGGACAGCGGTGCGGAAAAGGGCTTCCAGTTCGGCCTCGGGTTCGAGCTGCACCGGGACAAAAAACCGGTGCCGGCCGTCTCGGATTCGGCTTTTTCCTGGGGCGGCATGTTAGGCACCGCCTACCTCGTTGATCCAGCTCACGACTTGGTCGCCTTGTTCTACATCAACATGTACGGGGCGGAGCCGATGTATCCTCGTTTCCTCGACCAAGCCTATCGCCTGCTCGAAGCCCCGAGCTCGACGCTGGCCTCGCGTGATGAAAACGAACGTGCGTGGGTGGTCTTGGAGAATGGCGGGACCGGCCCTCATCCGGCAATCGTCACGGCGAACCACGCTCTGCCGGGCATCACCATCTACCGCCCGCGCGAACTCGGTGAATTTGCGGGCAACCGGAAGCTGCCGATTCTCCTCTGGGGAAACGGGGCCTGCGCCAACACCACGCAGGAGCACAAAAATTTCCTCAATGAAATCGCTTCACAGGGCTACGTCGTACTTGGCATCGGCCTGTTGGACCAGATTGAGCAGCGCGACCAGACCTCCCGGCAGCCGACCCAGGCAGGGCAGCTTCTCGATGCCCTGAATTGGATCGTGGCACAAAGCACGGATGAACGCAGCGTCTTCTTTGGAAAAATCGACACCGCGAAGGTGGCCGCGATGGGGATGTCTTGCGGCGGGCTTCAGGCAATCGAGATCTCTGGCGATCCTCGCATCACCACGACCATCGTGTGCAACAGCGGTATTCTACCAGCGCGCTCGAACCTGGGAGGCATGCCCGCACTCACCAAGGATGACCTGATGAGGTTCCATGCCCCGGTCTTGTACATCATGGGCGGACCATCCGATATCGCGTACACAAACGCCATGGACGATTTCGCGCGCGTGAATCATGTGCCGATAGTCATGACCAACCTGGACGTCGGTCACGGCGGGACCTATCACCTGCCTCATGGGGGCGAGTTCACGCACGTCGCGCTGCTCTGGCTCGACTGGCAACTCAAGGGAAACCAGGATGCGGCGAAGATGTTCCTCGCCGAGAATAGCCTGCTCCGCCGGGATCCCAACTGGACCGTCGAAGCGAAGAACTTCGCTTCACCGTAAGCGCCCTGCCCCTGCGCGAGCCGGCACAGGCATCGATGCCTCCGCGCAGGCAACCGGCCGGGACGATCGTGGCGTGGCCCAGGCGGACTTAACTTCGCTGCCCTTAACTTCGCCGCCACCGCGCATGATTGCGTGATCGAAAATCTCACGGGCCGAAACGCGCACGGTCAGCTCGCCTATATCGACCAAGGTTACATCGGACAGGGCGCGGCGATGCTGCCTATGAACATGGCAGGCAGGTGGCGACGCCCTGCGCTTCCCGCATGCGGCCGAGAAGGTACGGCGAGAAGGAAAACCCTGGCGCACGCGCCATCCCGGGCGCGCCGATCCGTCCGGCCGCGAGGAGTCTCGGGCCGAGAGGCCAAAGCGATGAAGGGCGAGTTTCCGTGCCGCCCTGACTTTCTCGCCTTCTCCTGACCGAAATGTCAGGCCGCGTTTCTTGCGGCACGGCGTGAGCGCCTGACTCTCCGGCATTCCGATTCGCCTGCTGATCTCCCGTTGTTTCGTCGAGGGCTCACACCGGCGCCGATGTCTATGCCCGATTCTTTGCTCAACGCCGACGGTCCACCTCCCCGCAACTCGTCTAGCCGATGAAGTTCAGCGTCATCATCGACAACTACAACTATGGCCGCTTCCTGCCCGAAGCGATAGCCTCCGTCGTCGGCCAAAGCCTTCCTGCGCATGAAATCATCGTGGTGGACGACGGTTCATGCGACAACTCCCTGGCCGTGCTCGAAACCCTGAGGGCCGCCACGCCCGGCCTTCGTATCCTCGCCCAACCCAACGGCGGTCAGCTTTCGGCCTTGCGCACCGGCATTCGTCTCGCGACCGGGGACTGGTGCGTTTTTCTCGACGCAGACGACACTTGGGCACCTGGACACCTTGCCGCCCTCGATCACGTGCTTGAGTCGGATTCCGACGTCGGTGCCGTTTACGTCGGACATCGCGAGACCAGCGGCCCACCGGTCTATCGCATCGCCTGGCCGGCCGGGCGCGTGGGGCCATCGATCGGGCTGGTCGCAGCCTTTCGGGTGCGCATCGGCACCCTCACCTCCGCCATTGGCCTGCGACGCGACTTCGCCCTTCAGGCGGTCGATCTCGATCCATCCTTCGATGGCGACTGGCGCATCCGCGCCGACGATTGCCTCGTCTACGGCGCTTCGCTGAGCGGAGCGATTGCCTATCACCTGCCGGAGCCGACGGTGAACTATCGCATCCACGGCGACAACGCCTTCGCCCACCACCGCCCCGCCCTCGCCTGTTACCGCGATCGTTTCCGGCTTGCCCGTCTCTGCTCGGCCTACGCGGCACGGGTGGGCATTTGCGAACGCGACTTGCCCGCTCATCTGGCGCGCGAGCTGAAATTTCCGGATAATCGCGCTCCTTACACGCGTGGCCGCTACCGGCGGGCCATCTGCCGCCTTAACATCGGCCTCGGCGCCAAGCTGGCGCTCTATTGCAAGACCTTCCGGTGAGCCTTGCAGAGAGGCGGCGTCACCTTCCCGGCACCGGCCCGGTGAGCCAGCGAGCCAGCACGTCGCGCAAGGCTTTCTCGCTGTGCGTGCGCAAATACGCCTCGCGCAGCCGCTCCGGATCGCCCCTCCCCGCATCCGATTCGCGCCCAATCAGTCGGAGGATCGCTTCCGCCACGGCCGCGGCGTCACGCTGGGGCACCACCTCCCCCAGCCGGTAGGCACGCACGCGCCGGGCCATCAGGTGGCCGTCGCTCACGACGACGGGCTTCGCGAACGCGGCCGCTTTGCCGAGCGTGTTGCTGCTGTGCGGAAAATCGTGGTAGGCCGCGAACAGCAGATCGCATCGCGCGACGAGTTCGTTGTAGCCGGTCTCGTCGGAAATATTTCCCTCCAGCAGCAGAATACGATTCCTCGCGTCGAGCACCCGGCGCAGAAACTCGACCTCGGATCGGGAAAATTTGTCCCAGGCAATCGTGCCCGCGAGGAGAAAGGCAATCCCCTCGAGTTCCGGCCGCACCGCCGCCTGGGCCAGCGTCAGCACACCCTTGCTCGGCTGAAGATGCCCGAGCAGCCCGACCAGCGGCCGCCCGGCGCAAAACGCATCCACGCGCGCGTGTGTTTCCCCGGTCTCGGACCGGCGGCTCGTGTCGACCAGGTCGGGGGCGACCAGAACCGGCGCGCCCACGTCGCGCTCGATGGCCGGCGCCATCTCCTCGTCCAGCGTAAGCAACCCGGCCAACCTGGGCACACGCCAGAGATCGCGCATCCTGTCCGCCCCCGCGTGGTAGGACTCCGCCTGCATGTAGAGGCCGCCCCACGGGCGCGCCAGCGCCCGCGCGAACATGGATGCCATCGACGCCTCCCTCTCGTATAGGCAGGAAAAAAACACGGCATCGATCCCGCGGCCTTGGCGGGCCTCGGCCTGGGCCACGGTGCGGATCACCGCGCGGCGATGCAGCCAGCGCCGCCACGCCTGCCGCCAGCGTTTGCCGCGCAGCGAGTAGTTCCGGGGAGGCATGGGGAGGCAAAGACCACGGGCACGAACCTCGGACGACACCCCGCCTTCGCCGGCCCACCAGACCGCGAGAGCCTGCGGTTCGGGACACAACACCGTCACCCGGCAGCCCAGTTCCAGCAGGGCCCGGGTGTAGAAGCGCAGGTAAGCGGAATGGTGACCGAGGACATTCCACTCCAGGACGCAGATACTGGGAGGACTCGTCGGGGCGCGCATTTCGAGAACGAATCCGGCTTGTCGTGGCGCTGTCAAATTAAGCGGAGGACCGATGTCGCGCAGACTCAATCGTACGCCCTCCGGCGCCAGGCCTAGCCTTTCAAGTCCGGAACAGGCTGGCCGGTGAGTTCGTGCGCGAGCGTCCGCACCTGCGCGTCTCCGCAGATATCCCGCATCAACGGATGGTCCGCGTAGGCCTTCCACCGCTCCTCGACCTTCATCTCCTGTGCCTTGCCCGAGAGGCTGCGCCCATCGAAGGAGCTTCCACCGCCGAAACTCGAGACCACATGCAGGCCCGCGTCCGTCGCGTTTACGCCCAGGCGGGCCGCCAGCTCCCGCCGATATTCCGGGCGGCGAAACCAATGAGAATACAGCACCGGCACCACCTCGCCGTATGGCGGGAGCAAGCGCGTCAGCCCCGCAAATTCCCGGGCGTAGGCGAGCCAGGTCGCTTTGAAAGCCTCGGGCGCCACCGGTCGTGGCGGAGCCAGCGGCGCCAGCTTCATCACGCTCGCAAGCTGATTCCAAGGATCGCGCAAGAGAAGCAGGATGACTGTCCGGGAGGACGGCGCGAGTCCCTGCATGCGGAGAAAATCCGTGTAATCCTCCGCCCGCCACCGAGGGTAGACTGAGGCAAATTCCTCCGGCGTGATGTTCTCCAGCACGAAGAGGTTCGTGTTGACCGGAACGAAGTTGTCCGAGCCTTCGTAGGGGAAGGCAGCCGGGCGCAAAAACGTTCCCTGCACATGCCGGCGGTATTTGCGCAGCACGCTGCTCGCGACCGGCCGCAGCCACGCCGGTGCCTGGCTTGCGAAGCGGCGGGACGTTTCCCTCACCGCTTCCTCCAGGAGGCTTGCGCGCTCGTGCGGCAGCACGATCTCGGCGGTCCTGCCGCCATGGGTGAAATAGTGGCGCAAAGGCTGGCCCTCGAACGGACCGTGCCCCTGTCCGGCCGTGAATGGCGGATCGTTAACCAGGCGGGTTACTCCGGAAAAATGGGGCAACAACCAGGATATCACGCCGTGGATGCCTGAACGCCGCATGCCGATGAGAAAGACATCGAGGTCGGCGGCAGGCGGCAGGGGAAGTGCTTCGGCGTTGGTCATCCGGGAAGCGGATAGGCCATCACCAAAGCCCGCCACAATCACAAATCCGGCCACGCCGATGGAGAACGCGGGATTCGCGGTCGGGGCGTGCGGGAAACGAGGCTATCCCCGTGTCTTGACAATCCAGGCGAACTCAAAAATCGGATTCTGCAATGTTTCCCGATACCCGACTTCAGATCCGTTTTCGCTCGGGCTAAGCGTCGGGACGCCTCCTTTTCCACCGGCGCCACGTGGCTCTTTTTCGACCGCGGTCGGCGCTCTCTGCTCACTTCCGTCCAACCCTTTGGTACCGTCATGCCTCTGTTTTCAAAATCCCGCCCCAAGGTATTCTGCATCGGCAGGAATAAAACCGGAACCACCTCCCTCGCCCGCGCCCTCCGTGAACTGGGCTACAAAGTCGCGCCGCAAAAACCGGCGGAACTGCTGACCGAGGATTGGGCGGTCCGCTCCTTTGGAAAGCTCGTCCGCTTCTGCCGCCGCTTCGATGCGTTTCAAGACACGCCATTCAGCCTGAACTTCACCTATGCCGCCCTGGACCAGGCCTTTCCAGGCGCGAAGTTCATCCTTTCGATACGCCGCGATGCGGACGAATGGTTCGACTCCGTGCTCCGCTTCAACCGCCGCATGCTGCGGCTCGATGCTCCGCCGACCGCGAAGGATCTGGCGGGCTTCGACTATTGCGGCGATCCCTCGCGAAAGGGGGAGCTCTGGCGGCGCCATCAGCTCGTTTATGGCGTGGACGAGGAGAGCGCCTTCCGCGACCGCGAGACCTACACCCGCCACTACGAATTTCACAACGCTTGCGTCCGAGACTATTTCCGCCATCGGCCGCACGACTTGCTCGAACTGAATGTAAGTGAGCCGGACGCGATGGAGCGTCTCTGTCGCTTCCTCAACATCTCGTACCGAGGACAAAAGATGCCGCACGAAAACGCCTCGGCCTGACCGATCGCCTGCCTGGACCCGAACCTCGTGAAAGACGGAAACAAATCCCCTGCTTCCACTGTGTACTAGCGACTTCGTTGTTCCCGCTCCGAAACAAACGCAACGCGACCGCTCACCCAGTCGGGCGAAAGTTACGCGACTGGGGGCCAACGAGGCCCCCAGACCGGTTTGCCGAGGATGTCCGCTTCTCCGCATTTTCCAGCTTATCCACGCCGGCCCGACGCAAACGCCAGGCCTGCGGACTCCGCTTACGACGACTTTTCCAGGCGCGATAAAACCCCGACAAATCGCCATAGCCGCACTCGAAAGCCACCGCCGCCACCGACCGCCTCGGATCATCGCCAAGAAGCTTCTCAGCGTGATCGAGCCGGACCGCCTGCAAGGCCTCCCACCAGGTTTTCCCATGCAGCTCCGCGAAAAGCTGCGAAAACCTCCGCCGGGCCAAACCCGCCCGCCGGGCCGCCTCGTCGAGGCTCCACTTCTCGTAAAATCCATACCGCAACTCCTCTGCCGCACGGAGCACTCGCTCGCGGCTGCCGGTTGGATCGGAGGCGGACGCCGCGGCCTTCGCTCTTCCACCCGCCGCCGGCAGCCGTGCAAGCGAGGCAAGAAACTGCCAGGCCAGGCCGCGCGTCATCGCCTCCGCCGCCGGTCTCTCCGAAGTCTGCTCGTGCAGGAGGCGCCGCGCCTGCTCAAGAAAATCCGCCGGAACACACCGCAGAATCCGCGGCGCTTTGCCTGATTCGCCACAAGCCGCCGCATAGCCGGCGGCAAACGCGGACGGATGCAAACACACGACATAGAGCGCCAGGGGGCGGCGATCCCGGAGCCAGTGCACGCAACCCGGCGGAACCACGACGAGCTCGCCCGCCGTCAGCGGACAGGTCGAGGACTCCGCGCCGTCCAACATCAGGTCACCCTCCCCGGAGAAAACCAGCAACACCTTGAGGTAGTCATGCCGGGTCGGCGCCATCCGGAAGCCGCGCGCATGCCGGCTCTGAAGCACGCAGACGCCCGCAGGCGTGAAACGCACCTCCGCCGGCTTCACCACGCGGCGCGATCGGGAAGGCGCGCGGGAAAAGACCATGCCCATGAGTCGTCATCGATTCGCCCGATCGGCAAGTCCAATATGCCCGCCTTGCGAAGACAAACGCCGCCCCGACTGCTAAAGGTACCGGGAATTTCCTTCCCCCGTGCAACTCACCGAAGACCACGTCGTATCCACGCTCCGCAGCACCTGGCAACCCGTCTCGAATTCCGCCGATCTGCCTGCGGGCAAGATCATCGGCTACACTCTGCTGGAAACGCGCCTCGTTGTCGCCCGTTTCCCCGACGGCCGCCTCCTCGCCGCCGATGCCGACTGCCCGCACAAAGGCGCCGATCTCGCGCAAGGCAGCTTTCGTCACGGCCATCTGATGTGTCCCTACCACGGTTGGGAATTTGCGGGAAACGGCGCCTGCCAGTCGATCCCTTCGCTGCCGGAGCCCAACCCCGGGAAACTCGCGCTCTCCCACCTCCGCAGCTACCGCGTGCAGGAGCGCTACGGCTATGTCTGGGTTAAGCTCGAGGATACTGCGCTCGCCGACGGGAGGCGGCACGAAGTGCCGGACGTGCCGGAGTTCGAAAACCCGCGCTGGACCTACGTCATGGGCCCGCCGATGCGCTTCGCCGCCGGCTGGCGCCGCGAGGTGGAAAACTATCTCGACATGACCCATTTTGCCTTCGCGCACAGCTCCAGCCTCGGGCTCTGCGCCGATCCGCGCATCCGCGACATGAAGATCACCACGCATCCGGACGGCGGATACCAGATGGATGCGCCCTTCCCAGCCCTCGAAACCACGCACGAGATGCAGGGCAAACTGCAAAGCGCCCACCGGCGCCTGCAGCGCTCTTTTTTGCCCAACTTCACCACGATCCGGCAAACCTTCGCCGACGGCGACGAACGTGTGCTCGTGCACATCCCCTCCCCCAACACCCGCGAGAGCTGCACCTGCTTTTGGTCGGTCGCGATTTCCCCCGGCTTCAAGGGCCCGTCGGCGGAGAAGCAGGTCGAGTTCGCCATCGGCGTCCTTCACGAAGACCGCCGCATGTGCGAACTGCAAAGTCCGCGCGAGATCCCCATCAATCCGGGCCGCGGCGGCTGGGGCGTGCTCGTGACCCCCGGCGATACGCTTGCCAACACCTTCCAAAAACAGCTCCGACGCTGGCTCCTCCTGCAAAGTGGCTTGAGCGAATAACGCGCCGGTGCGTCCACCTTCGCCGGCCGGCGGCGCTAGAAAAAATTCATGACCTCAAGGAGCAGGCGGCCCTTGGCGGCGGGCAGCAGCCAACCCTCGCCTCCGGGCGAGCGGGAAAGTGCTTCGCCCGTGCCGAAGACCCGCACCGCCTTTGCCCGGGCGGGCAGGCGGAGTATTTCGCCGGCGAAGCTCATGCGCTCCTCGCAAACGTCGAGTTCGAGGGCTTTGCGGACCGGGACGTAGTGGAGCAGCGTGACGATGAGATCACGACCGCGGCGGCGCGCGGCGCTGCCGACGGTGGTGGACAGCCCTTCGCCGACCGGCGCGGGACCGATGAGCCGGTGCGTGGCGCGGCGCCAAACGTCGCGGGCGGCGAGGTTGCCGACCTGACGGTATTCGCGGAAGACCGGGTCGGCGAAATAAACGAAGCCTTTGCCCGCGATGACGGCGGGAAACTTGTCGGCCTTCGCCAGAGGCGGGGTCTGGAAGTGCGAGGAGAAGGTGTGGTCGGTCCGCCTGAAATACGGGAGCACGCGATCCACCAGCACCTCGACGCCCCGGCCGGGCTTCACGTTGAGGCCCTGGGTGTAAAACACGCGATCACTGGCGCAGAGCCCGGGCAGGAAGGCCTTTCGCGCACGCCAGTAGGTCGGGAATTTTTCCACCGCACCGGCGAATGCGAGCGGGAGAAAATCGAGCGCCCACCCGCCGGCGGCATCGCGGCCGGCGAGATGCGAGAGAATGAGTTGTCCGCCCCTGGCGTAAAAGGCCCTCAGCTTCGCCTGGAGCCTGGACGTGACGACGGTGTCGTCGGGCAGGATGAGAAGGGCGAAGGGCCGCAGGTCCGACTGCTCGTCGAGCAGCGTGACCTCGTAGTGGGATTCCTCGCACATCTGGATCGCGCCTTCGTCGGATTTTCCGGTCTCGCCGAGGTTTTTTCCGGGATGGTTGGCGGAAAGGATGCCGATCTGAGGCAGATCGACGCTGCCGGCGTAGAAGGGCTCCGCGGCTTCGCACTGGGCGTAAACCGCGCCGATGAGATCGTAGGCGGCGGGATCGAGCCTGCCGCGCGGGGGCAACTGGTCGCCGACGGAGTTCCCCCCGCCGAGGGCCTGGGAACGGAAGCACTCATACTCGAGCGCAGCCTGAGGTTTGATGCCGCCGAAATCGCCCCACATTTTTTGAAAGCGGCCGGTCATGCCGATCCACGGTTTTCCCCAGCGGCCGGCGCCGCGCGCAAGGCGGGGGAAGTGGTGGTAGCCCCAAAAACCAGAGGGCAGGGACTCGATCTCGACGTGCGAGCAGTGGGCGATGCGCTGGCGGCCGCCAGTACCGTCGATGAACACATCGAAGGGTGTGTTGTAGAAAACCGTGGTGGCGGGTGACAAGCCGCGGATCAGCCTGGAAAACCTGGCCGCGAAGCCCGCCTGAGCATGGGCTTCGAAGCGCTTGAACGTTTCCAGGTCGTCGGCGCCGAAGCCGTGCCTGGCGCGATAGGCGCGGGAGGCGTCGGAGTGATGGGCGAGGTGGTCGAAGAAAACGATGTCGTAGAAGATCCCATCGAGTTTGCCATAACGCACGAAGAGCTCGCGGGTGTGAGCCTCGATATAATCCTGATAGTCGGGGTGAACCCAGTCGTTGAAGCGCCAGCCGCCGGGATGGGCGGGCTTGGTGGCATCGGCGTTGCCGCAGCGGGCAAAGGTCCCGTCAGCCTTGAGCTGCCGCCAGCCGGGGCGAAGGTCGGCAATGTTTTCCTCCCAGGCAACGGTGGTGTAGACGGGGCAGCGGATGCCCTCGCGGTGGAGTGCCTCGATCATCTCGCCGAGCAGGTCGCGTTCGCCGAGGGCGGGGTGCGTGGTCCCCTTGCTGGTGGGATAGTAGCACATGCCGTGGTGGCACTTGGCGAAGACCGTGATGCTGTCGATGTGGGCGCGCTTGATGGTCCGGGCGAAGTCGCGGGCGTCGAACTCCACGCCAACGTCGGGAATGTGCGGCGAGGTGTGGAAATCGAGGTGGACCTGGCGGAGGGGGAAAGGCGACGGGGCTTTCATGGTCCGGCGAGCATGCCGCAAACCCGGAGAAACAGAATGGCATCGGGCGCCGTTTTCATGTCAAAAAGCGTCATGGTAACAACCGGACACATTCCGCCGCCGCCGGCGGACGCGCTGCTGGGATCGGTGCGGCTCGATGTCGTGTTCGCGCATGGCCAATGGCTGGACGCAAGGTGGAGCCACGAGCTATGCAGCCCTTTCTGGCGGCTTTACGTGAATCGCCAGGCGGGCGCGGAGGTGGAGTTGGAAGGACGGCGCCTGGCGCTTCGCGCGGAGACCGTCTACCTGCTGCCGGCGGGCCTGCGTTTCAAGACCAGGCTGGCGAAGGGCGTGGTACGGGTGTGGCATGATTTTTTGCATTTCGAGGTGGCTGGGTTTCCTCCCGCGCTGTTGCGGAAGCTGTTTCCCTCTCCGGTGGAATTGGTTCCGACGGAAGCAATCGCGGCGACGCTGGCGGCGTGGCGCGAGGGGCAGGCTCACGGCGCGGCGGATCTGGCGCAGCGGCTGCGGTCGCTGGCGCTGGCGCATGCGGCGCTGGCGGTGGCCTGCGGGCTGGCGACAGCGGAGGGACGTGCGGCATGGACCGCGTGGCTGGCGCTGCCGCCGGTGGTGGCGCCGGCGCTGCGCTTGATCGAGGAAGCGACGGGGGCCGCACCGACGAACGCGGAACTGGCGCAGGCCTGCGGGCTGGGCACGCGGCAATTTTTGCGGCGATTCGCGGAGGCGGTGGGACTGAGTCCGGGCCAGTATGCCTTAGAACGTCGCGTGGCGCTGGCGGCGGAAGCACTGGCCCGGGGCGGGGAGACGGTGGACGACCTCGCGGCGAGGCTGGGCTTCGCGGACCGCTTTCACTTCTCCAAGGTTTTTAAGACGCGCGTCGGCGTGCCGCCCGCCGCTTATCGGCGAATGCACGGACGCCGCAACGCGGAGTAAGCGGCGCGCAGAGTCCGTGCGAGGGATCCCTTTGCAGACCGGGCCCGCTGGCGGCCAAGGCGGCCGCGTCAGCCGGCGGAAGCCGGACTCTGTCGACGCCGCCATTCGCTGGGCGAACAACCCCGGCCGGATTTGAAGCCGGCCGAGAAGTGGAACGCCGACGAGTAACCCAGCAGATCGCCGATCTCTTTGACGGAGAGGCTCGAATTGGCCAGCAGGTCGCATGCCCTGCGCAGCCGGGCTTCGGTGTGGAAACGTCGGGCACTCTGGCCCGAATGTCGGCCGAAGGATTGGCGGAGGAGGGAATAGCCCATGCCCAGCTCTTTCGCGAGTGACGCCAGGTCGAGCGGCTGATCGCAGCGCTCGATCAGAAGCCGGCGCGCCTTCTCCAGTTTGCGCTCAAGGGCCCGGCGCGGGCCCGGCACCTGGCCGGCACCGTGCACCAGCAGCCCGAGCACATGGACGCCAAGCGAAGCAAGCAGCTCGGGCGCGCCCTCCACGTCGCGTTGCGCCCAGTCGTGGCAGCGCAGGATGGCCTCGAGCAGCGGGGCGGCGGCGCCTGGCTCGATGACGGGGCGACCGGGCGTCAGCAAACCGCGCTGCCAGGCTGCGTCGTAAACGCGGCCCTTGCACTCCAGCCAATGCTCCACCCAGCCCACCTCGGCATCCGGAGCGTAGCGGTGCCAGATTCCGGGAAAAAGGACAAAAGCCTGCCCACCCCGTACCGCAAATCCCTGTCCGGGTCGGCCGGATTCCAGCACCCCTGCGCCCTCGCTGATGAAGACGAATTGATACGCGTGCAAAACACGGCCGCGTTCCCAGACGAAATGGTGGTCGTCGGGATGGCGCGCCGAGGGATAGCGGCCATGGGGTGGAACCCGCGTGTGGCCGATCGCGGTCACGCTTCCGCCCCAAACCTCTTCGTGCGAGGCCGGCGGGAAATAGCGGAAATAGTCTTTCATGGGTCCGTGGCGATTGGCGTATCTCAAATACAGCGGGGCTTCTTAATCATCAGATGGGCTCTTTCACCATGGGGCGCCACGCGGATTGGCAAAACCCGTATGGCCTTTGGCGCAACTCCCATTCTCGCCGGGACGGCTCTCAGGTATCGTAGTCGCCCCCTCAATCCTCCCCTCCCCATGAACACGGTTAAAATCGGACTCTTCGGCATCGGCCTGGACGCCTACTGGCCCCAATTTCCGGGGCTCGAATCGCGACTCCGGCGCCATCTGGACCTCGTCGCAGGCCGCCTCGGCCGGGCGGGCGTCGAGATCGTGAACCTGGGTCTGGTGGACAATCCCGACAAGGCGATGCTCGCCGGCCATGCGTTTCGGCAGGCCGACGTGGACCTGATCTTCCTGCATGTCACGACCTACGCGTTGTCATCGACCGTTCTCCCGGTGGTCCGGCGCGCCAAGGTGCCGGTGATCATCCTGAACCTCCAGCCGGCGCCGTCGATCGACTACGCAAACTTCAACCGCATGGGCGACCGCGCCGCGATGACCGGCGAGTGGCTGGCGCATTGCGGGGCCTGTCCCGTCCCCGAAATCGCCAATGTCTTCCAACGCTGCGGCGTGCCCTTTCATCAGGTCACCGGCATGTTGCAGGACGATCCGGAAGCGGAGGCGGAAATCGACGCGTGGATCGAGGCCGCGCGGGTGGCGCATGTCATGGAACACAACCGCCTCGGCGTGATGGGCCACTACTACAACGGCATGCTCGATATCTATTCCGACCTCACGCAGCAATGCGCGTACTTCGGCGGACACATCGAAATCGTCGAGGTGGACGAGCTGGCGGCGCTGCGCCGGGAGGTCACCGGGACGCAGATCGCGGAGCGCACGGCCGAGTTCCATCGCGCCTTCGACATCCAGCCGGACAGCCCGGTGGAGGAGCTTGCCCGCGCGGCGCGAACTTCGGTGGCGCTCGATCGCCTGGTCGCGGAGCACCGGCTCGGTTCGCTCGCTTACTATTACATGGGCACGGGCAACGTGGAGAACGAGGACGCGATTTCCTCGATCATCCTCGGCAACTCGCTTCTCACCGCGCGCGGCGTACCGGTGGCGGGCGAGTTGGAAATCAAAAATGCCCAGGCCATGAAGATCATGGACGCGTTTGGAGCGGGTGGTTCGTTCACCGAATATTATGCGATGGATTTCAACGACGACGTCGTGCTGATGGGCCACGATGGCCCGGGCCACATCGCGATCGCGCAGGGACGCACGAAAGTTCGCCCTCTTTCCGTCTATCATGGCAAA
This sequence comes from uncultured Akkermansia sp., assembly GCA_966250295.1. GTDB lineage: Bacteria > Verrucomicrobiota > Verrucomicrobiia > Opitutales > Opitutaceae > IMCC26134_A. The sequence continues at coordinate 113,563 of CBINGR010000001.1, forward strand.
GTCGGGCGCGGCCTCTCGGTCGAAATGTCGGTGAAGCGCGGCGCGGTCACGCTGCTTTCTGTGGTTCAAACCCGGGACGGCCGTCTCAAATTGCTCGCCGCCGAGGGCGAGTCGGTTCCCGGGCCGATCTTGGAAATCGGCAACACCAACAGCCGCTATCGTTTCGCCTGCGGCGCACGCCGTTTCGTCAACGACTGGAACTCCCATGGCCCCGCACACCACTGCGCGGTCGGCATCGGCCACATCATGCCCAAATTACGAAAACTCGCCGCGCTCCTCGGCCTGGAGATCGCAACGGTGGGTTAATCTTCCCGATGGCGATCCCGTTCTGCAAGTCGTTGGAAGCAAATGTCGGTCCGTATTGCCAGGGGCTCCATTCGCGGCCAGCGCCGGGCATTCGCCTTTTCCCGTTTGAAAGCGACGAGGTCCCCGCAGGCGGCACCCCTGAGTGGTTCGAAGCCCGTTACTTGGAAACCAATCGAACGAACACTAAAGCGCTTCACCGAGTGCTGCGATTGAAGCTTTGGACTGAGATGCCAGCTTAGCTTCCCAGATCCCCCCCTGCTTCACCTCGTCCTCGCGCGCACTGCGCGTCGCGGCGCGCTCGTTTTCAACGCGTTTTATTCCCCATGAAACTATCCATACCCCTCTCGAAACCGTCGGTCCGCTCCGGTTTTACCCTGATTGAACTGCTCACGGTCATCGCCATTATTGGTATTCTGGCCGCGATTTTGATCCCCGTGATCGGCAAGGTCCGCAAAACCGCGCGACTAGCCCAATGCAAAAGTAATATGCGACAGGTGGCACAGGGCTTCTTTCTCTATGCCAATGACAACAAGATGCTGTTGCCGCATAATAGCCAGCCCGCCGGATCGTGGTCCTACCTGATTGCCGACTACCTGCTAAGCCCCGAGCAACGGTCCAAGCTGGTTGCCGGCATGAAGCCCCCCGGCGTGTTTTCCTGCCCGGCGGCAAATCCGGGATATACCATCACCGCTCCGGCCAGCCACATGACCGACTACGGGGCGAACAGCAATTTGTTGCAGCTTCCCTTTGGCAGCGGAACCAGCTCGCTTCCGGAAACCCGGACACCGCTGGCGAAAATCGAAGCGCCCGCGCAAACTTACCTGATCGCGGATATCACCGCCCGGGAGTTTTATTATTCCAACAGCGGAGACCTCAAGACCGCCAATCGGCACGACGGAGTGGCCAATATCGGGTTTGCAGATGGCTCCATACGAACTCTGTTAATCAGCGATATCGCATTCTCCGGTTCCCCTAATTGGAGTGGTAATTACCATCGGCAGCCCTGGGGCCCTAAAAACTAAAACAAGCCGGTCGGAACAGGCAACCGGGCTGGCAAGCCCGGTTGCCTGTCGCTTTATTGCAACGCCTTTGAGGCCCTCCGGCCCCGTGCGTGAAAATAAGGGCCGGAACCGGTTCCGGAGAGACGGCTTGGCAAGCCCGTGGAGGCAGGCCGGAGGTTGGAAGCAGCCGAACCCGATGCCGGCGCAGGTCCTATATCATTTAATATAATGATGGGTATCGACGACGGAGCTCCATCCGTTCGGGGCTTTCCCTGAACCGCTTCATGCCGTGCCGCGCTAGCCATGCGAAGTCGCTGAAACGAAATGAGAGACGATCACCGATCGTCTCTTGATAAATAATCCTCTCGTGCCCGTTCGTCCGTTCATTCGGCCATTGCCCCCCATGCGCTTCCGCCAATTCCTGTTTCTGGCCGGTGTTTTTTTTGCTTTAACGGCACCGCTGCGTGCCGCTCCGATCACGCTGATCAGCGACTCCTTCGCCGATGGAGGCGCCGACAATGGAGCCGATGCCAACGATGCCGCCTGGACGTTTGCGAACGCCACAGGCACGGTGGCCTCCGACGCTACGCTTGGCGGCAACGCATTGCAGGTGGACGCCACGGCCGCAAAGCCCCTCGCCCTCGCGACGTTTGCCAATACCACGCTTTTGCCGGGTGACACGTTGGAGCTGACCTTGCGGTTTCGTATCTACGCCAACTCCACGGCCAGCGCGACGGGCCTCCGCTTCGGCCTCGGTTCGAGCGCCGGGACCTATGCTTTTACGCTGGGCACGCAGGGGATCATGGGGGGCGCCTGGGTTCGCTACACGGACGGCTTGGACACCTCCGGCAATACCACAACCTTGGCGACCACCAGCTTCCCCAAGGCCGTCAGCGACACTGCACTTCATACCATGAGCCTTAAAGTCAGCCGAGCCTCCAACACCGCAATGACTTTGACCGCCATCATGGATGGCAACACCGCCGCCACCTGGGCCGCCACCGATAGCTCCCCGCTTTTAACCACTTTCACGGGTGTGGTGTTGGGACAGGACACGACCATGATCGACATTCTTTACGACGATGTCGCGGTCGTTTTCACACCGAAAACATCGACGTGGAACCGGGTGGCGCATTGGTCGTTCGACGAGGCGGCGATTGCGGACGAACCGCAGGTCTTCGCCTGGGACAAGTCCCCCCGGCGTGCGCATCTGGCTTTGCGCCAAGGAGGCGACTCCGCCGATCTCCATACCGGGGCGACCGGCTTGTCCGCGGATCGGGGTCCATCGCTTGCGGCCGACGACCGGGCCCTGGTGATTGCCACCGCCGCGAGCCATGGCGTAGTAATCAATCCACAGGGCAACGACGCCAACTGGCAGAATTTCCCCGGCTTCACCTTCTGCGCCTGGATCAAAGCCAGCGCCGTGCCGACCGGCAGCCAGCACCTTCTGGAGTGGAATGGCTCCCCCGACAAACGGGTACAACTCTGGTTTTCCGGCTCCGGCACCCTCAATTTTTCGGTGGGCGGCAACCTGATCGCAGCTACCGGCAGTCCGTTTATCACCGCCGCGAACGTGACCGATGGAGACTGGGTCTTCGTCGCGGTGAGCTATACTGCCGGATTGGTCGGCAACGGCGTGAAGTTTTATCGCGGCACGCGCACGGGCCAGCCGGCCTTGGTCGCCACGGCAATCACGCCGAATGGCGACACCCGCGCATCGGGCAACCTTGCGCATACCGCCGACGGCAATCTTTATTTGGGCAACGACTCCACCCTCACCCACGGCTTTCCCGGCCTGATCGACGACGCCCGCATCTACGACGGCGCCTTGGGCGATGTCGCCGGATCGATCGGCTCGGTCGGCAACAGCCTGATCGATATCGCGCGCCAGGCCCTGACGCCGAAGAATCTGCTGCTCAACGGCGACTTCGAGCGCGGCGCCCTGGGTGGCCTTTCCAATAACAACTATGGGGATATTGCCAGCCAGTGGGAATATGGCTACGCCTCCGGTGCAAGCCCGGTCCATGATATCGAAACCAATCCGGCTAATATTCATAGCGGACTTCAATCGCAGAAGGTCGTCGCCGGCGACAGCGGCGATCTGAATCCGAGTTCCTTCGGCCTGGTCCAAGGCTTTGAATTGCGTGGCGGGCAGATTTACAAAATGTCCGTCTGGGTAAAAGCACTGGCCGCCGGCGCCCGGGTTCGCTTTCAGCTGCGGCAGAATGCACCCTTTTACGCCCTGTATGCGGTGCGCACGATCACCTTGAATGACACCGCCTGGCACGAGGTGGTTTTTTATGGCGGCACGGAACACGACACCGAGGTCAGTTTCGCCGTAAAGCAGCTCAACCTTTCCACTATATGGATCGACGACGCCGCGATTACCGAGGAAAGCGACGCCACTGACACGACCATTCCGCTGACCAGAGGACCGGTCCCCGGTCAATTCTTCGGAATTCACCTCAATAATGGCGCCTTTCCTGTATGGCCGGCCATGGGGCAGAAAACCCTGCGTCTTTGGGATACGGGAACGGCCTGGGGTGACTTGGAACTCAGTAAGGGCGTCTGGCAAACCGGCTCCTGGGGCATGACGCGCCTGAATGGCCTGGTTAACAAAGCCTACGATAACACCGCCAACCCATCCATCGTTTATACGATGGGCCTGCCGCCTCTCTGGGCGAAGCCGGACAGCACCAATACCCTTGCCCCGCGTGGCCACACCCTCACCCGCGAGCCGCCGGCGAATCTGGCCGACTGGACCAATTACGTGGATACGGTCGCGCGATATCCTTCGAATTACGCAACCAAGACCGATCCCAGGAACCAGACTCGCCGCATCAAATACTGGGAAATCTGGAATGAATTTAACACCACCGGAAGCGGTTCGTTCTACGCCGGGAGCATTCCTCAGCTGGTAGCGCTCACCAAAGCCACCCGAACCGCGGTGCAGGCCGTCGATCCGACCGCCCAGATTCTCTCCCCTGATATCACCGTGAGCGGCTTGGACAAGCTGGAGGACTTTTTGGAGAATCGTTCCAACGCCTGGACCAGCCCCTATGGCATGGCCTATCCGGGCGCAGCCGGCCAATTCGTGGATATCTGGACCTTCCATACTTATGGCACGTCCGGCCGCCCCGAAAGCGAGCGCCCCTTTTACGCCGCGGTAAAAGACATGCTTCAGCGTTTCAATCAACAGGCCAAACCGGTCTGGAACACCGAAGGTTCCGAGTTCATGCCCGGGATGATTGCGACCGTCAACAGCGCCGGTATCGTTGCCCGCAAATACATCACCCAGTGGGTCGATGGCATTTCCAATTTCGATTGGTACGCGTGGGATATCGCCTATCCTAGCAACTATTCCCTCGGCGATTTCCCGACCACCTCGGCCGCCCCCAATGCGGCGGGCATCGGATATCGCGAAACCGTCAACTGGCTGCTGGGAGCGACGATGGTCTCCAAGAAGATTACCAAGTCGCAGACCGGCGGCGAACGCTGGGTGATCGAGCTTAGCCGGCCCGGCGGTTATCAAGGCTGGATCGTCTGGGACACCGCGGGAACCTATACTTGGCCCCTGCCTGACTGGAACGCCATGCCCACCCGGCTGCGAACGCTGGCAGGCGGAACCAGGGCATGTGACGGCCCGGCGATTTCGATCGGGCCGGTTCCGCTGTTATTGGAAAGCGGGGAGATGAACATGGAGGTGGAAGGCCTGGGCGCATATTCCTATACTGGAACCGCCGCCCAAGTCGGCACGGTGCCGGCGGCCCCGGCCTCCGATCCGTTCCTGAGCGGGGGTTATGCCGGCGTTTATAATGCCGCCGCGCCCAACGATACCATCACCTATCTGCTGCCCAGCGTCCCGGCCGGCGGCTATCGTGTGCATATTAAAACCAAATGCACGCCCGCCAGCGGAACCTTCCAGTTGCAAGCAACCAATTGGGCGCTCAACCCGCCCGCCTTCCCCACCCCGATCGCAACCAATGTGGATGCCTACGCCGCAACCGATACCTACAGCGAATTTCCATCCGGTGGCGGGGCTTGGTTGTGGACCACGGCGACATCGGGCGACAAGCTTCTCAAGTTTACCGTGACCGGCAAAAATGCTGCCAGCTCCGGCTACGGACTGACTCTCGATTGTATCCAGCTCGAACGCGTTCTGCCCACGCTTTCGCTTCTCGTCCTCACTGGCACGACCACGGAGGGCTCGGCGACATCCGCGCAAGTGTCCGTCATTCGCACCGGTGACACGGCGACACCCGTAACCGCGACCCTTGCCTTGGGTGGGACCGCCACCCCGGGCAGTGACTACGCCACAACCCCGCTCCCGGTGAATCTGGGTGCCGGTGTCACGTCGGCGGCTATCAATGTCGAGGCACTTGCCGACGGCCTGCTGGAGGGTCCGGAAACCGTGACCGTGTCCCTCCTTCCCGATCCCGCGTATGAACTCGACTCGTCCGCGAGCGTGTCCGTACAGGTGCTCGACCGGCCGGTCGATATGTGGCGTTTCAATCATTTCACCACGACGCAACGGGCCAACCCTGCCATCGTGGACTTCGATGCCGACCCCGACGGCGACGGTCTGGCCAATTTGATGGAATACGCCACCGGCGAGGAGCCGCTCGTCACCAATTCCACCGGGTTTCCCCGCGCTGAAGTAGTCGCCGTGGGCGGTGTCGATTACCTGGCGCTTACCTTCGTTTATCTTCCCGATCTGACCGATCTGGATCTCCGGGTGGAGACGTCCGACAGCCCCTCCGGGCCATGGTCCTCGTTCAACCCCCTGCTCGCGGCCAATCAGGTTGCGCTCTTCAACGATACGCCAGCGCCCGGCAGCCAGACGATCACGGTTCGTGACACCCAGCCGATATCCGCCAGCTCAAGACGCTTCATGCGCCTGGGTTACGGCGCGATGGATACGTCACTGTTGGCGCAATGGCAATTTGATAAACCCGCAAACGCGGCGCAAACCAAGGCGCCGAGCACCACTAACTTCAATGATCTTGAGTTACGAAAAAACACTACGCCGATCGATCTGCGAACCAGTGGCACCGGCACCGACATCGGACCGTCGGGCGCGGCCGGCGACCGCTCGTTCAATCCTTACGTCTTCACCCTCACACCGGCCCCCAATGGTTACAACGGCAGCGGCCGGCTGCTGAATCCGCAAAGCAAAATCGCATGGCAGGATCTCAGTGCCTTTACCTTCAGTGCCTGGATCAAAGTTGAGTCAGTCCCCCTGGCCAGCCAGCGCCTCCTCTACTGGGACGGCGCCGAAGCGATCCAGCTTACCTTTCCCTCGAGCAATTCCTCCGGGCAGATTCGCCTGAGCGTCGGCGTCGGCACGTTTTTCGATTCCGCCGCGGGGTTTATTAACTCTGGGGATATCGGGAAATGGATATTCATCGCGGTGACCTACACCGGCGGCCAGGGCACCAACGGGGTCAAATTCTACAAAGGCACGCAGACCACGGCCGCTGCCTTGATTACCTCGACCGGCAGCACAACGACGACCGGAAACATCAGGAATACCGGCCCTGGAGATTTCCTGCTGGCCAACACAACGGGCTTCGACCGCCCCTTCCCCGGCCAGATCGATGATGTGCGGTTTTATGGTAATGCACAGACCGACATCGAGGCCATCCGCCAATCCGGCCTGGTTCCGCCTGCGCCCTGATCTCCTCAAATCCCCGCAAAATCAGGACAGCGGCGACAAAAGGCGCCTGCCCGGCGGGCAGGCGCCTTTTTATCTTATTATAATCAAATTCTTGCATCCGCCCCGTAATCATCTCCACGCATTAAAGCAGAACCCGGCCAGCCAATGTGAACCGCTTCACACATCTTGCGCTTGGATATATCTAGATATTGGGCCGCCCCTAGCTAGCTTGGCCGCCTCAGCCGAGGTGGCTCCTCCGCCTCGCTTTCTCCCCCAAGCCTCTTCGCGACCCAACGAACTCCAGCCGCTGTTTCGGGCGGAGGCTTATTCAAACCCCCAACAAAGATGAATACCCTGAGATCATTAGGCGTGGCGCTAGCCATGGCCGTTAGCATAACCGTCGTGTCGGCCCAGCAGGTACCGATTGTCCAATGGAAATTCGACGAATACAATAGTGGCACGGATCAAAAGACTGCTTGGGACAAGACCACGAACGAAGGTAACCTGGTCCTGCGCAACGGCACCACGGCGATCGATCTGCATTCGACCTCCGGCACAGGCCCCTCCGGACAGGCCGTGGATCGCTCGCTGACCCTGCCGGCTTTCAACTCGCACGGTTTCATGGCCAACCCGTGGAACAACACCGCCTGGCGAGATTTCTCCACAATGACGATCTGTGGCTGGGTCAAGGTGACGGCGGTGCCCTACAGCAGCCAGCGCCTCCTCCATTGGACCGGCGCGGAACCCGTTGACATCTTCTTTCCTTCCAACTCTTACAGCGGCCAAATTTGCATCAAGATCGGAACCACCGTCTTTACCTCCGCGACTGGCTTGATCGCACCCGCGGATGTCGGCAACTGGGTATTCATCGCCCTGACCTACACGGCCGGCCGCACCGCCGCACAGAATGACGGCGTCAAGTTCTACAAAGGCACCCTGACCACGCCGGTGGTTTTGCACTCCCAAGGAGGCGACACCACCGGAACCGCGAACATCGTCAACACCGGCCCGGGCGATCTCCATCTCGGCAATGTTAATTCCTTTAGCCGCACCTTCCCCGGCCAAATGGACAACATCCAGATCTTTGGCGCCCCCGCCACCAAGCCGACTGCCGCGCTGAGTATCGTGGAACTGGAGGAAAAACGCCTCACGTATAAAAACAATCCCGCGGAGCTGCTGGTCAACCCGGACTTCGAAAACCGCACCGACACGAACAACAATGCGGATGGCTGGTGGCACGAAGTCTTCAATGCCGTCGCCTCCCCTGCACCGCAAATCTCCTACACATACACGTATGACATAGGCATCACCGGTCACAACGGCACGCCAACCAACGCACAAAAAGTGACGGTGACCGTCCCGACGACGAGCCCGCAGGGTCGGCACCTTTTCAAACAAAATATCCGGCTGCGGGGCGGACAGATCTATAAAGCCTCGATCTGGCTCAAGGCGGTGGCCTCGGCGGGAGCGCCGGTCCGGCTTCGCTTCTTCGCCCGCCAGGACGTCTTGCCCCAGCTGGCCCTCGCGTTGCAGACCGTTACGCTGACCGATTCGAACTGGCATCAACTCACCATCGTGGGCGGGGCTGAATTGGATACCAACGTGTTTTTCGGCATCCAAACCCTCACCTATGGCGTGCCCTGCACCTACTGGATCGACGACGCCTCGCTCGTTGAAGACCCCAACCAGGCACCCGGCACGACGCAGGTGCTGAGCGGCGGCCCGGTTCCCGGCTCCTTTTTCGGCGTTCACCTCAACGACGGAGCGACTAATGTATGGCCGATCATGGGGCAAAAAATGCTGCGCCTGTGGGATACCAACACCCGCTGGGGCGACTTGGAGGACCCCATGGACGTCTGGACGATTGGCACTCCCAGCAGCCCCGGTTTTGCCCGGCTCAATGCGCAGGTGAACAAAGCCTACGATAATACCTCCAACCCCGCCGTCCTCTATACGATGGGTATGTCGCCGGACTGGGCGGTGACAACCAACGAGACCTGCAACATCACCAATCCCTCGGGCCACGTCCTCACGCCAGTCCCCCCCGATGCCGCCCAGTTGGGCCGATGGAACACCTATATAACAAAGGTCGCCCAAAATCCGTCCAATATGAATGGGCCCGGCAACGCCCTCAATCAGGCGCGAAAGATCAAATATTGGGAGATATGGAACGAGGTGAGCAACACCGGCCAGCCGAAAGCCCCGGAGTTGTTCTACGCAGGCAGCGTCCCGCAGCTCGTGGTGCTCACCAAGGAAGCCCGCACCACTCTGAAGAATCTCGACAACACCTACCAGATCTTGTCGCCTAACATTCTTACCTTGGAGTTCCTCGAAGACTTTCTGGAAAACTCGGGTTCCGCCTACGGCCAGTCGCCCGGCGGCGGCGCGCAATACGTGGACATCTTCTCCCTGCATCGTTATGGAAATGCGCAGCTTCCCGAAGCGGCACGGCCCACTTATGCAGCCTATAAAGACGTTCTCTCTCGCTATCCCAACACGGCAGGCAAGCCGGTCTGGAACACTGAAGGCGCCGAAGCGCTTCCCGGCTCGACCACGCCGACGGCCACGGAGCTTGCGGAAAGCGCGGCGATCGTATCCCGCAAATATATCACCCAGTGGGTGGACGGCATCTCCAACTTCAATTGGTACGCCTGGGATATCTTCTGGCATTCCAGCCACGGGCTCGGGACGAATCCGAGGGCGGTCGGCGGCACCGCGCTCACCCAGGTCGGCATTGGCTATCGCGAAACCGTCAAATGGCTGACGGGTGCCACGGTAGTGTCCAAAACCGTTACGCCTTCCGGCACCGGTGGGGAGCGTTGGCTGGTGGAGATCAAACGTCCCGGCACCTACCGTGGGTGGATCGTCTGGGACACCGGAGCTTACGATGCGACTGTGCCCTGGACCGTCCCCGCAGGCGTGACTACATTGCGTAGGTTGAATGCAAACAGCGAGCCCGCGTCGCCCGGCTCCTCCATCTCGATCGACGTCAGCCCGATTTTGCTGGAAGGCGGCACGGGGCCGGCCTTGAGCTATAACTTCGACGAGACGGGTACCAACGCGAACGCCGCGCCGGATGCCTCGGTGACCAGTCCGCTCACGTTGAGGAACAATACCACCGCCACCGACCTGCATATAGCCGGGGTCAGCCCGTGGCCTTTGGTCACGGGAGATCAAGTCTTCCGCGCCAGCACGGGGGCGATGGGCTCCGGCAATCGCAACGCCTACTTCGCCAACGCAGGCTCCGGCGCGATGAGCGGAAAGGCGAAGTTTACCATTACCGGCTGGTTGAAGACCAACGACGTAGGCACGCCCGGCACCAACAAGATCGGCGGCGGCACCACCTTGTTGCTGGTGGGCACGCAACAGATCAAGCTCTCGTCCCAAAACGCGGCAAGCGGACGCCTGGATCTTACCATCAACAACACTGGCGGTGTCTTCACGGCCAATAACTATATCCCCGAGGTCGGAAGCTGGGTCTTCTTTGCGGTGACTTATGACAGCACCCTGGCCAGCGGAAACGTAAAGTTCTACCGCGGCACCACGACCACCCCGGTGGGGGCGGCCACCTCCCTGACCTATCAGGCGGGAGCCTTGGACCAGACCCTGAATGGCCCGATCACGGTCGGCAACAATAACAACGCGCCACCCGACCGGGCCTTCGGCGGCGACTTGGACCGGATCAGCATTTATTCGGCGGTGCTGACCCCCGCCGAGCTCGAAAGCATCCGCACGTATTGAGCGTTTGCAACGACGCCCCTCGGGAACGGCCCCGGTGGCCGACCCGAGGGGTTTTCTTTTGCCTTGTTCGACGTTGATATAAAATGGGTTGAACGATCTGGCTGTGATCGGCTCCCGCCGGCTGAATCGCTTCAGCTATCCCGATCCTAGCCATCCGGTCTGCGCGGCATATCCAAACACGCCCCCTTGTATTTGCTTTTACCCAGACATCCGCCCGGCCGACAATACCCGGGGCCGGGCGGATGTCTCAGCCACCATACGGCATATCCACTCCCCCTTCTTCCTATTCAACGCCATGATCCAAGTTCATTCGGCACCGGCCGGACTGGTTCGTTTTCAGCCACTTGTTTAGTCCCCATGTTCTTCTATATAAAGCCAATCGTAATCGCTGCGTTGCTCCTTGGCCTGGCGCTGCCTGCCGCGGAGGCGGCCGCCGGGAACGGCAATCTAGTATTGAACGGCGACGCGGAAGACAGAGGAGGCTGGACGACCAACTGGGCGTGGTCAAAAGCCGATTCGGATCTCGGATTCGATCATAACTCCGGAGCATCCTATTCCGGCCGGGCCGCCTTGCGGGTGGTCGCCCGCAAAGTCGCTATAAGCCAGTGGCAATGTGCTCCCTTCGCGATACGGAAGGGGCAGGCCTATCGTCTGTCCTTTGCCTACCGCGGTGAAGGCATCAGCACCCTGAACGTCGGTGTGCGCATGGTCGATCCGGGTTGGAAACAGTTTTTCTTCACCTCGACGACGGTGCTGCCCGAGTGGAACCGGATGGAGAAATCCTTCGTCGCGTCGGACGATCAGCCAAAGACAACAGTCGCATTCTCGTTTGAGGACATCGGCCGGCTATGGATCGACGACGTGGTTTTGGAGGAAATCAACTTGCCGGTGGCCCTTCCCACGCGCACTGAAAATCTGGTCGCCAATGGCGATTTCGAAGTTCCGTTATCCAGCAGCGATTGGATCGTGGCTCATGCGAGTCGTGACTATGTCGGGCAGGACCTGACCCAGGCCAGACACGGCCGGACCAGTTTAAAACTGGGGGGCCGTCAGGCAGAGATTATTTCGCCGCCTTTGGTGCTCACCGAAAATTGTCAGCATGTCATCACGCTTTGGGCCAAAGGCGAGGCGGCCGCCAAACTGACCGTGTCGCTGCTGAGCGGCGATGGCCTGCGTTTTGCCAAGACCTTCGAAGTCAGCCCCAAGTGGACCCGCTGCGAAATCACGGGCAATTCAACGCTGCGGGAGCGTTTTTATTATGTATCTATAAAAAAGACTGGCAATGGAAAGGCCTGGATTGACCAGGCCAGCCTCCACGAGGGCTCGACCGCGCCGGACCGGGAACCGGCCGGACCGCGCGAAGTCGCGGTGCAGCTTCAGGGCGCCGGACGAGTTTATACCACGGTACATCCACCCGAAATGATCTTCACCATAAATCGGGCGGAAGGAAAACCGGCCATCAGCGAGCCCTTGACCTGGCGGCTGGAAGACTGGCGGGGAACCGTTTTCCAGACCGGTCAGATCGTCATTCCCGCTGGCGCGGCTTCTCTGCGCCAGACGATTCGACCCGACAAATTTGGTTTGCACCGGCTGATCGTGAAAGGCGGGGAGACGACGGAAGCGTCCACGGTATTTGCCTACTTCTCGCCGCCACCCGCGATCGACCCGGCTCAATCCCGCTTCGGCAATCATTATGCCCTGACGAACCCGGACATTTTTGAAATGTCGCAGCGTATTGGCGCGGTCCGTGGCCGCGGACATTGGCCGCCGACCATCACTCAGTGGAAAGTAGTCGAACCAAGCCCGGGTGAATGGCGATTTTCCGCCCCCGCCCAAACCCTGCTCGCCTCCGGCCAGGCGCAGCTCATGGGGATTATCGACACCACACCGGCCTGGGCCGGCACCCAGCGGCCGAAGCTGCTGAGTGGAGGCGCCTATGGCACCGTGATGCCGGATTCGCCCGATGCCTGGCGGACCTATGTACGCAAAGTGGCCACCGCCTATCCTCAAATCACCGACTGGGAAATTTTCAACGAACCGCACGTGCCCATTTTCTGGCGCGGGACCCAGGACGAATTTATCACCGTGTTCAAGGCCGCCGCAACAGAACTCAAGCAGTTGAACCCTCGTTTCAAAATCATTGGCTGGTCAAGCGTGGCAGCTTTGGAGCGATTGCATAAAGAAGGTGTCCTCACGCTGGTGGATGCCGTGCATGTGCATCCGTATTCATATGGACGCACGGTGGACGAACGCCTGGATGAAAATCGCGTGCACTTTGCCGAGTTACGTCAGGAATTGGACCAGTTGGGCTATCCCAAGATCGAAATTTGGAACACCGAATACTCTCCGGGCGACTGGGGTTCCCTGCGGCATCCCGACAATCTGGCTACACGCACCCGTGCGGTGGAATACATGATCAAACACACCGTAGCCCAGCTGGATCAGGTGAAGCGTTTTTATCCCTATTTGATGTCGGGTGATGTCATTGGCCAGTTTTGCGAAATGGAGACCGATCTGGTGCCACGCGCAGGCATGGCCGCCTACGCCACCGTGATCCGGTTCACCGACGGTGCGGAAGCGCTCGGAGAAATACCCGTAACCAGCCCCGATGCCCGGGCGTTTGGCGTGATAAAGGACGGCTCGGTGACGATCTTTGTCTGGAGCCGGACTCCGGGAAAGTCACTACGCTATCAAGCCGTCAAGGGAGTGCCCGTGTATGACGAGATGGGCAACCCGATCCGGGAGGTCGCCGAAATCGGATCCCTGCCGGTGATCTTCACCGGCAAGATGGAAGCCTTGTCGCGCACCGGTCTTTTCAAGCCGCGCAAGTAGCAAAATCCGTGGCGATTGGGCCGGACCGTCCGCCTGAATACGAGTCGAACGGTTTACCGGCCCCGCGATCCGGCGCTCAAGTCCCCAGTAATTTCATCAAGGGCCCCCGCATGGCGTCGGACCAAATCTTGTAGCCGGCATCCGTGAGATGAAGGTAATCATACTGGAGCTCCCTGGTCAGCTTGCCATCGGGCTGAATGAACTTCTCTCCTATATCGAGGTAAAACACATGTTTCCCATCATGCAGCGTGGAAATGAGACAATTGACCTCGGAGATTTGCGGAAGAACCGCCGGGGTGTCCCTGTCCAGTCCGCGCGGAAACAACCCCAGAAGCAATACCTTGGTCTCCGGGCGCTGCTTCAGGATCTCGTTCACATTGGCCGCCACTCCCTCGAAGATCTGCTGATTGCTATAATAGGCGCGGCCGCAATTATTGGTTCCAACCAGCAATATGACCACCCTGGGGCGCAGCCCGCCCAGCGTCCCGTTTTGCAGTCGCCACAGCACATGCTGCGTGCAATCGCCGTTTATGCCCAGATTGGCGGCTTTGATCGACTGGTAGTTTTGTCCCCACCGCCCGCCCCACGCCTCGGTGATCGAGTCCCCGATCAACACCACATCGATGGGCCCGGCGTTCGTTGCCGCGTATTGCACATTTCGATTATGTCTGTCCATCCAATCGTTGCGGGGCACGGGAGTAGTGGCGAGGTTGGGTGGAACAGTCGCGGGTTCGGCCCATGCCGGCCACGTCCCCGCTAGACCCAATGCCAGGCAGGCCAGGCCGCAGATTTTCCATCTCGGCGGCAAAGCAACGTGGGAGTTCATACCGGCTTCATTTAATGTTTTCATTTGCTCAGGATCCTCCGGCCAGGCGCACCTCGATCCGTTGGGCGATACACTCGACGCTCGCGACGAGAGGGCAAACGATCATGCAACAACCCGACTCAAACTCAAACCCGGTCTCTGCGCCGTTGACCAACACGGCCTGCGGCCTCCGGGAAAGATGAATACGCAAACTATGCGAACGGGTTTCCGGCATGCCTGCATAGCGCCCTTGGATCGGGCCGATCTCCACCCGCAACATTGTGGCTTCCTGCACACAAGTGGCCCGCGTGGTCGCAAACACGCCGCTCTCATGCTCAAATGAGTCGCCATCGTCCTCGACGAGATGGCCCCTGCCCTTTCGGCCCGGGCCGGGCGGGAATATTTCCCAAATAACCGCGAGCGCCGGCTTCGTGCCAATATAGTCCTGCGCCGGAGCCTGGGGCAACATCGCCCCCGCCCGCACAAAGAGCGATCCGCCCCGTCCCTCCGGCGGCCTGGCCACCAGCCATTGGCCACCGGAATGAACCTCGCCGGTCCAGTAATTGACCCAGGTTTCGCCAGGCGGCAGCCACATTTCGTCGGTGAAGGCACCGACCAGCAGGTCGTCGCCAAAATAGTAATGTTGCTTGCAACGATCCGCATCGGGCTCGTCCGGGTGAACCAAGGGCAACGGCCGCAAAATCGGCCAGCCGGTGCGGGCGGCTTCGTGCGCCGCGGTATAGATATAAGGCAAAAGCCGATACCGCAGCCGGGCATATTCCTTGAACATCAGCCCGAGCTTTTCGCCCAGGAGCCACGGATGCCGCCAATAAGCCCAGGAACACACTTGGGACCACGGCTGCAAAAATCCAAAATGGATGCCGGCGGGCGTGAATACCCCCATGTCGCAGGAAACATTCGCATGTCCGGAAAAGGCGTGATTGAGCATCGATATCAGCGACTTGGGCCCGCCGCCGGTATCCCCCGCCCACGTGGCGGCGAAGCTTTGGATGCCAATATACCCGCCGGAGCTATAAATCATCGCACGGCGGCCGGTCTGGGCCCGGAAGCCAAGCGCCATCTGCTTGTTCAGCAGCGACGGATAGAGGTTGTGCGCCTCATCGTCACGCATGCCGTTGCCATAAAGCCGGTCCGGGTGTTCGTTGACCTGCAGGGCGCCGTCCATCTTGAAGGCAGATGCACCTTGGGCGACAAACTTCTCCAAATGCTTGTACCAAGCCTCGTCGCGCTTGGTGATCTTGTCCGCATAAGTCGGACCATGGCCGAAATGTTCGTCCTTCTCAAAATCATCGGCGTGAAACCGTCCGTTGGTTCCATGGCCATTGTTCGTGGCGCCCGCATGCTCGTGGATCTCGGCCTGACGCGTGGCGAGGCGTGCCTGGCGCTCCTCCTCCCACGTCACATCATAATCACAGCACAACCAGAGGCTGACCTTAAAACCCAGCCGCTCGGCCGCACCGAGGAACGTCTCGTCCGAGCGCTCCGGGCCGAACCAGGGAGGATAGAAAAAGCGCTCGGGATGCCACTTTTTGTCCACGGTGTAGTCATAGTGCTCGCTCATCCAGCCGGGCTCGAGCCCGACCAGGTCGCAAGGGATGCCTTCACGTCGAAAGGCCAGACAATCATCCAGCATTTCCCGGGCGTTGGCCTGCTGGTTGCATACAAAGGTCAGGCCGTAGGCCCACTTGGGCAGCAGGCAGGGCCGCCCGGTCAAAGTGGTGAACTGCTCCAGCAAGGAGCGGAACCCCATGCCGGCGATGAGGAAAATATCAAGCGGTCCGCCCTTGCAGTCGACCCGCAGTTCATTCGCGGCCGCCGAAGCGCAATCGATCGTGTGACGCCAGCTGCTGTTTATGAACACGCCCCAGCCGCCAGCGCTCATCACCCAGGGAATTGGAACATAGCAGGTCACATTCGACACCCATATATCGGTTTTATGGCCGCTCTTTTCCACCCGCTCGCGAGTGGAATCGCCGAGGCCGTAAAGACGATCACCGGCGGAAAACCGCGCTTTCCACGAGTAACCTTTTGCCCGCGGCACGCAGTCGTCGAAGCCGCACGTTGCAAGCAGCCTGGAGCCGTCCGCGCCCAATAATTCGCAAGCCCCGTTCTCGTTGGATACCTGCAACGTCGCCCCGGGCAGCCGAAGCCGGGTGTTTTCCATATCCGTGGCAATTTCCATCCCGGCTGGCGACAATCCCTTGGCAACGAGCCCGTAACGAATCAGCGGATTTTCCCCAGGCTCCCCGGACGGACGGACGCGCAGCCGGAATATCCCGGTCCCGTATCCAGTTATGCACAAATCGAACCCATCATTCAGAGGCAGCGTCCATACGCGTGCGCCGGCCGCAGGCGCAATGCGGCCGCCGCCTAAATGAAAATCATCCGAAGCGGCCGGGGAAGGCGGCTGCATAAAAGGTTTTGTCATGGCTCTGCCAGCTTTTATCCCGGCCTTCCGAGCTCAATCCCCCCGGCGACTGAAGCGCTTCACGACAACCCGCCGCACCGCCAGGAATGAAGCCGAAGCGCTTCATTTGAAGGAGCCGTTGCGCCGCGTTTAGCCTGTCCCAGCGTCGGTGTCAGCCGGCATGCTTCTCCGGAACCGACATTCCCCTCCCTCCTTATGTCCACCCCTTTCAACTTTCGCCGGAGCCTCTGGCCGGCTCTGGCCTCGCTGGGATTTTTCGCTTCGTCCGCCCGATCGGAATTGATCGGTGAATGGCGTTTCAACGAATCAGGCGTCATCGCCACCGACTCGTCCAATAATAAACTCGACCTCACTCTTCGCCGGGATACGGCAAGCAGCTTCGACGCGCATACCGACGCCGGCACAGGCGTGAGCGGAAGTCCCGACGACCATTCGTTCGACCCCTGCGCCTGGCCTTACCATCAAAACGGCAACGCGGTCGCCCTGGGCGTTATTCCCCCTCATTTTGCACTTCTGTCCCAATTCACCATCAGCGTCTGGGTGAAAATTGCCAAGGTGCCGGCCCAGGGCCCGACCCTGTTTCTCTTCAACGGCACCACCATCGATAAACAATCCATCAAGATCTCATTCCATACCAAAGGCGACATGGGCGGAGGTTTGATCGAAGCCGGCTCGCTGCTGTTTAATACCAAGCCTGGCTGGCTGACCCCGGCCGATATTGGCAAGTGGGTCAACCTGGCGGTCACCTTCGACTGCCGGCTGCCCCAGGCCGCGATCAAAGTTTATCGAGGCGATACCGTCACGCCCATCGTCGAGCCCTTCTCCCAAGGCGGCAACGGCGTCAAAACCGGTCCGATCGACAACACCGCCCCGGTCATGAGTGCCGTCAATGGATTGATTATCGGGAACTCGCCAGAATGCGTCCGCACTTGGGTGGGATGCATCGATGATGTCCGCGTTTTTAATACCGCACTTACTCCGGCGGAACTCGAAACAGTCCGTCAAATGTCTCTTTCGCTCCGCTAATCTGCTTTCGCATCGTCCACTTTATCTGCTCTGCATGCTCCCTTCTCGTCCCTCCCCGATCCAAACCCGGCCGATTTTCTGGCTCTGCCTCTTCTTTGAACTGGGAGCGGGCCTGTCAGCCAAAGGCGTCTCCGATCAATTGCCCGCATCCGATCCCGGCTCCGCGCCGGCGGCGGTCCGTTCGGTCAAAGGCGAATCGGATTCCAATCCTTGGCTCGTTTATCCGGAATTGGTTTTTACACGCTATCCCGATTCCGTGGTGGAACCCGGCCAGGCATTCCACCTCGCGCTCCCCCTCGTCAATCGTACCGACCGGATCCAGCAAGCGCACATTACGCTCCAGTTGCTCGATTTCTGGGAAACCCCGGTCGGGTCGCCCGTAGAACTCGACATAGAGCTCAAAGCCGGCGGTCGCCAAACGATCCCCGCCTCGTTTCCCGTCTCACGGCTGGGCAGTTATAAAATTCAAGCCACGATCGCCGCGCACGGCCGGCAACGCAGCCGGGACGTGGTTTGTTTCGCCGTCCTGCCGGCCGGCAATCCGCCGGATCACCCGTTTTTCGGCGCCCATATCAATGGCAGTCTTAATGAACTCGGCCGACGACTCGGTTTCTCCGGCAACCGCGTCCACAACATGACCCAGTTCACCTGGTGGGTGCGCATGCAGCCGGAACGGGACGCCTGGTCGCCTGCCGACGAGAGTTACCAAAACTTGCGTGCGCTGGGTTATTCGAATTTCGGCCAATGGTTCGGCGCGCCTTATTGGGCGGTGACGGGTCGGGACGGCCGCACGCCCGAACGGCCGACCGAACGATATCCGAAAGGCTGGGTGCCCACGGATCGCGCGGCATTCAAAGCCTATCTGTTGGAAACATTGAAGCGCTTTCCGGAAATCACCGAATGGGAAGTCTGGAACGAACCTTATGTGTCCATGTTCTGGTCCGGTTCCCCCAAAGAGTACGCCGAACTCTGCAAATTCGTTTATGCCACCGTCAAATCGCTGCGGCCCGACCTCCTCGTTTATGCCCAACTGCCCGACCAAGGCCCTTGGCTGCGCACGTTTGCGGAAACCGGCGGGCTGGAGTCGTGCGATGGCGTTTCCTACCATTGGTATACCGATTGGAGTCAGCATCCCCAGGCAGGCGCCCGCACCGTCCAACGCGTGCGGGAGAACCTCCGGCGTTACTCGAAGAAGTACTTTCCGCTTGTTATGTCCGAAGGCGGCGTAAGCGGAGGAACCTTTCTTCGCGGGCTGGATTTGCCCACGCTTCCGGCCAAGGAGGAACCCTCGACCTACCGTCAGGCCGCCGAGCGCATGGTACAAAGCCGGATCACGATGCTGGCCGCCGGCGTGAAGGCGAATTACTATTACTTCCATCAGCCCGTTCCGGTCGCCACCATGAGTTCGCGCGGCAGCTATGCGACGATGGAAGTCGTCAACGCCCCCCGCCCGGCCGCGGTGGCCCACGCCATTCTCACCTGGCAGCTGGCCGGCGGCACATTCGAGCGCGAGATCACCACGTGGGGCGCCGGCCTGCGCTGCTATCTGTTCAATCGCAAGGACGGCCAATCCGTCGCCTTGGCCTGGGCCGAAGACGGGGCGAGGGCGGATCTGACGGTCGAAGCGCAAGCCGTCGATCTCATGGGCAATCCCCTGCCCGTCGGGTCCCCGGTTCACCTGGAGTCCACTCCGGTTTACCTGCGCAGTGCCCTTGCACCCGATCGCTTCGGAAAGTTGCTGGCCGGGGCTTCCGTCCGCCCCCTTCAAGCGCCTCGGGCATCGATCGCCGACAGCGAGGAGCCGGCCCAGCCCGTGGCCATGGACGCCTTCCCCATCACCGCCGAGATGCAAACCCTGCAGCCCATCAGCCTGGCGGCGGCGGCCAACATGGCGCTCGCCGATGAAGCGGCCGGCGACGGCTCCGGCGGGTGGATGGACGAAGGCCCTTTCAATGACATGCGCATGCTGTCGCCCGGACCCCAGACTTGGCTCGGAGCCCCTTTCTCGATCGCCGGCTCGACCAAGGCCGACAAGGCGGTCGTCTCGTTGCAAGGAAACACCTTCCCAGCCGGTCCCACGGAGGCGACCATCATCACTCACCTGAGCGGTCGGCAACGGGGCCTGCTTTTTGCCCATAGCGCGAATTGGGCCACCCAGCGCGGAATCAGGGTTGCCGAGTATGTGATTCGCTACGCGGATGGCCGGGAACTCGTCCTGCCCGTGGTGACCGGCGAAAATATCGGCAACGGCTGGAGCGATCACGCCCTTGGCGAAGAAAGCCGCACCGTCGGCTTCCGACATCCTGATCCGCTGGACCCGCGCCTGCCCTGGAGATTTATCCGCCTCTGGTATTGGGAAAACGCGCGCGCCGATTCGACCATCGAGGCCGTCACCATCCGCAAAGTCGCCCCGGCATCCGGCGTTGTTCTGCTCGGCCTCACCGCCGTCAACTGGTAGCGCATTCAATAAAACGCTTCCCCGGGAGACGCGCCGATGGGCAAAACGCGTTCCGCAACGCGCCGATCAGGCATCGGCTTCGCGAACGCGTTCCACCTGAATCACGACCGCTATAAAGAGGCCGGCAACGCCCTGTGCCGTGCTTCCGCCGGATCACTCCATCGGCAGCGGACGGAGCGTTTGCCCCTCCCTCCAGTGTGCACCCAGCCCAATGGCCAAGGGCGTGGAAGGGATGCCGAACTCCTTCCGACGCAGCAACCCATGCAGCATCTCCACCGCCAGGCGATTGCGGATCGCACGGGGATGTACAAAGCCCGACAAGGTGGGCATGTTGGGAAATATATCGAGACAGCAATAGCCAAAGTCCTTCGGCGGAGACAGGCCCAGCCGGGCCAGGGCGCTGACAGGGCGATTATCTTCGTTGGCCACGATCATTTCGGGGCGGTGGCGCTCGAACCAGGCAAGAAACACCTCCTCGTCCCAATCCGGCATATCTAGGACAAAGGAGGCGTCGCGCAGCCCGAGGCGAAAAATCGCCATATCAAAGCCCCCCATCCAATCGGGAAACCGGTTCATATCGACGAGGATGCCAAACCGCCGGTAACCGCGCCGGTAACCTTGGTGAACCGCCACGTGGGTCTGGGTGGCCGTGTGGGAATTGATAAAATTTAGCCGGGTTTCGTCGGCCGAGGCAGAAATCACCATGGTCGCAAAATGCTCCCACGGGAAACCGACCTCCGGGATCGGCAGATTGCAGGCCTCGATGATCACCCCTTGAACGTTGCGAGCCTTCAGCTGACGCTCGACCAGCGTCGCCGCCGCGACCGTTTGAGGCAGAGGGAAACGGTCGATTGCATAACCCAGCTCGCTCGCGGCCTCCTTCAACGCATCCGCGCCCGACCACTTGCTGTCCTCCACGTTTTTAGACTTCGTTGCGAACGCGTTCGTAAGAACGGCCAGCGTTCCATAAAACGTTCCCTGCCCCGCCCGGTTGCCCGATCTCGCCATGGCCTGGGCCGCCTGGTCCGGCGTGTAGCCGAGAGCCAGCGCCGCACGGCGCACCCGTTCCGCAGTCGCCGGAGCGATTCCTCGCGCGCCCCTCAGGGCCATGGACGCGGTGGCGGAACTTACACCGGCCTGGCGGGCGACGTCTGCAAGACGGATTCGCATGGGGAATTGATCCATAGTGGGGAACGGCCGAAATGCATTCAATTTCTACTGCTGACTATTACCGACATGGCCCGGAATGAACGGCTGCTATTCGTCAGAACACACGCACGGTTTTTCCCAGATTATCGCCGGTCGGACAAGGTACCGCGCCGGACCAGACCGTCCGGCCCGCGCAAGAAAGGGCAACCTCGATGACCCTTCCCTCCTGACGAAAGTCGGCCAGATCAAGGTGCCAGGCTTCTCCGGCGTCACGGGAAAGCATGACGATACACTCCTTGTTCACCCGCAACGACCACCCATCGGGCCAATTCACGGCGCCTTCTTCATAAAACACGGCTTGCAGAAGCTGGTCCCGCGCCCGCCAGACGGCTTGGAGCGAGGGCGTATTCACAAGAACCTCGAAGCCGGGCCGCCGGGCCTCCAGCTCAAGCCGCGACCGCTCCGCCGCGGGTAGGATGGAATAAATGTAGCCCGCATCCACCGGGGTTTCACCATGGTCGAGCGAGGCGAGAAAAATATCCTTGGTTACCGGCGTGGAACTGCCGGCTCCAATCGAGCTCCACGCCCCAGTCGCGGGACCGATGTTCATCAGGACCTCGGCCGGTTTTGGAAACACAAACCCCCACGGACCATGCTTGAGCCAGCGCGCCCCGGCCAGCACATGCCGGCCCGGAGCACAGGACTCCATCGCCCCGCTCCACTCCACCGCCCCCTGATTCAAGCTTTGGTCCAGCGTGGTCAGGACCCGTCCGGAAAAGGCGCTTTGGATACCGGCGCCCAGGCAGACCACGCCTTCGGGGCCGAAAAACCAACTCTTGCGGGCCAGCAGGTGATCGTTGCACAGATACTGGCAGCAGGCTCCGTAATGCCCGTCGCTGACCCCGCCGACGTAAGCGGTCGCGCCGGTCCGCCCCACCGTCTGCCAGGGTTCTGGCTGCGAGGTTTGCAAGCAGGTGGTCCCGGGTAGTTTTTGCCAGTCCCAGACCGGAAAAATATCCCGGTATTCCCCTCCCGTTCTCATCAAATAGGTGAGCCCGTCGGACACGTGGTGCGAGCGCAGTCCTTCGCCGTTGCAACACTCGGCCCGCAGCGTGCGCCGGGAATGCATGCGCACCGAGATATAGCTGGCCGGGTTCTGCTGTACCATGAAGTCCGAGCGGTAAAACATACGGTTGCCCACCAGTCCGCCCGGCGCAGCCCGC
The DNA here is from genome assembly GCA_966250295.1 of uncultured Akkermansia sp. Classification (GTDB taxonomy): domain Bacteria; phylum Verrucomicrobiota; class Verrucomicrobiia; order Opitutales; family Opitutaceae; genus IMCC26134_A. The sequence continues at coordinate 136,209 of CBINGR010000001.1, forward strand.
CGCCGGACCGCCTCGGCTAGGTCCGCCAGCTCCACGCGGCGCGAAGCCACGATGCCGGCCAAAAACGCGGCCGACACGGCAAAACTCGAATTGGCAATATGGCCGCGGGTGATTTCACGGTCGCGGCAGCCGGGATCCATCTCCTCTCCCCGCAGCATCCAACGGGTGCCATCCAGAAGGAAATCGGCGAGCAGCCGCCCATAGACCGGACCGGGCTCCCATTGGGTTCCCTGCGTGGCATTGAGGAAAAAAATGCACTCATCCAGATACGACCGGCCATAGCCGCCATTGTAGAGCAAGGGGCCATGCTGATGAAAACTCCCGTCGGCCTGGAGGCCCTCTTCCTCCCGGGAAGAGACCCGGACCTCCTCCATCGCGGCAGCCATCGCCTGCCCAATAAGTTCGCTCTCGCCGAAAATCGCGCCGGCAAACAAACGGTTGGCCGAGATCCAGAGTCGGTTGGCCCCGGTCCATTTTATGGGAAATACCTTCTCCCCTATCATAATGACGTCGGGCGAGGCGCGTGCGAGCAGCGGCCTGCTGGCCAGGAGAAGCCCGGGCGCGAGATGCTCGCGTACGAGCAGGATCGCTTCACCCAAGACCCGCGGAGTATTAATCTGGTTGAACCACCAGTTTGAACTCAGCGGGTCACGCCGCACCCAGAAGGCGACGCCGGCGAGCGCCGCCGCCAGAAATTTCCGTTCGCCGCTCCGGTTCCAATACAATGCAAGCGCCCGCGTGCGCTCCAAATGCCGCGCGGGCGGCCAAAAGGAAATCGAGTTGCTCTCGGCGTAATCGAGATCGCCCCAGTTCCCGTCGGCTTGTTGCGAAGCGTGAGCCTGCCCGGCCTGATCCGCGGAACTTTGCTTCAATAAAAGATCGGAAGCCGCCATCTGGGCGATCAGCCGGGTGCGCAATCGATGCAGATCAGGGGGCACGGAAAGATGGCCATTCACTAGTCTTTTTCGGGCCGTCTGAAGTCACTCTCAAAGACGAACCCGGCTGGAGTCATATGAATGAAGTGCTTTAGATGCCTCCTGCCGCACCCCGCCCCGGGCAGCTCCATCCCAGGCGGGTTGGTAATTCGAAGCGGCGAAAGTGCCACGCCGCCACGTGGGTCATTGCCGGCGCATCGGCCGGATCGGCGAAATTACGCTCCCCTTGCATCTGCGCCGGGCTGATCACGAACCAATCGCCGCCATAATAATGATGCGGTCCGGACGTATTGAACGCGTTGGGCACAAACTCCACCCGCAGGCGATGTTCGCCGGCCGGCAGATCCACTGCAAAACGGAACCCATGCTCCGCCGTCCACGTCCACCCGTGATCGCGTTCGTTCGCGAACAACCGGACCGCATCCGCTACGCCATCGCAAAAATGCAGTTCCTTCACGGCGCGAGGCAGCCGCACCGTGGTGGTGGCAACCAGGGATCGTCCGAGAAAAGGGAAACCATCCGCGATGAGATTCGGCGCAAGCGTGGTCCGGCCCGGCTCCACGGTAAACGGCCCCGCCGTCTGCAAAGTCCCCCCTGGTCCCGGCCTGAAAGCATCGGCGCTCCGCACGCGAAAGGGGCCTTGCAGCCAGACCCACGGCCGGCGCACCGAACGCATGAGGCGGAAACGCAGGCGGGTGAATCCCGCCGACAGGACCGGCATGCGGGCGCACCAGCCGCCCGCAGTTCGCGTGAGCGCCTGCCTGGATCCGTTCACGGTCAGTTCGTCCAGATCGTCGATGAACACGGCCTTGAGCTGTGCGCTCCGGGAGAAGACCTCATTCGCGAAACACGCCGAAAACCAACCGCCTTTTTCCGCGACACACTCCAGCAGCAGAGCATTGACGGGAACCCGGGACAGTTTCCACGCCAGCGACACGGTTCCCGTCGGCGGAGCCGGCGGCGTTGCTTTCACCCCGGGGCTCGCCGATGTCAGCGTCGCGGCCGCGACCATAAACGGGCGGACCGCCGCCCGGGTCTTTCGGTCAAGGCGGCTCGCCGAAGCCACGATCACGCGTCGATACGCGCAAGCCCCGAGACGAAACCGCCCGCCGGCCGCCATCCCGAAGGTTTCCACCGTGCGCTCGTCGGCCACATCGTAGGCGACACCGGCGGCCTGCAGCTCCCCAATCAAGCCGATGAAGGCACGATTGATCCGTCCCGCCTTGGTGTCGGGATAGGTGCAGGCCGTATGGATATTGGTTTCGAGCAACTCCGCCGATGAATAGACGCGCATGATGCCCCGGTAAGGCGCGACCACCAGGGTGTCGGCCGGCGGGCGAGGCCTGGCCGTCAACTCGGCCCGCACCCGCCCGATCACCTCGGAATAGAGGTGGCTCCAGCTCAGATGCAGCGGCTGCGATGGCGGCCAGTCCTGCATCGCCGCACTGTCGAGGCGGTATTGGCTCAGGTGCAGGACAAAATCGGTGAGGCCATTGCGCCCCAACCAAAGCAGGTAACGCTCGAGGTCCTCCGGCGTGGCGCCCCAGCCGGAGCCGCCAAAGGCCTCCACCATGCAACGCCCGTCGCCAAACTGCCGGGCCACCGCCGAGACCTGGCGGGGATAAAAATCGTTGGCCGGGTAACGTTCCAGCGCATCGATGCCCGGCAGTCCGAGCCGGCGGAACACCTGGTGGCAGGAGCCCGAAAGCGGGACTTGAAAGAGCGGATGCTCCTCGCCCTTCACGTGCGCGGTGAAACGCTTGCCCTGCCGCCGGCACCAGTCGTTGAGCGGCGTGACAAACGCGTCGCAGAACATTTCGGTGATCAGCTCCCAGAATTTCACGCGAACCTCCGCGGCGCGTTTGCCGGGAAAAAACAGCAGAGGGACCAGCGGCGACAGCTCTTCGCCATGCCGCGTTCGAAAAAGTTCGGGCAAGCGTGGCGTCCAAGGAAGCCCACCCGCCTTGGGCAGCTCGGCATGCGCGTGGCCGAGGCCAAACTCCGGCTCGTCGCAAAAAAATGCCTCCACATGCGCAAAAGCCGCGGGGGCCAGGCCCGTGCGATAGCGTTCATACGTCAATTCGATGAAGTGCCTTGCCAACTCCGGATTGAGATAATCGACGCCCGGCCCGGTGTTTTCGCCCAGATACCAGCGTTCCCCGTCCCGCTCGAACTCGGCCAGGCACCGCCTGGGCCGCTGGCGCACGAGCCCGGCCCAACGCTGCGCATCCTGCGGGTATTGCCTGAGCAGACGCCCGCCGACCGTGCCGCTGGGCCAGCCATCCTCATCGTAAATCCAGAAGGCCAGTCCCAGCGCCTTGGCTTGCAGGATCACCGTGGATACCATCCCCAGGTAACGATCGCCGAGATAGGGCGGACCGCCCGGATAAAACCGCGGATGCCACACGACGCCGTCGAGCCCGGCGGCCTTGAACTGCTTCAGTTGCCGGTGCAACCGGGCGGGATCAAGCGGGCCGTTGATGGCCCAAAGCGAATAAAACCGAGGCCTGGAGTGAGCGTCCATGGACGAAAATCAAATTTGGAACATCGGGCGGAGGAACTCGCGCTCGCTCCGCCCGTGGACGCCATCGAATCCTTCCGCCACCGGAAGGGGAATGGCAGGAAGGCTTACTGCCGCGCGGTCCGGCGACGGTTGCGCCGGCAGCCACCGGCGATCAAAGCCAGGCCCCCGAAAACCAGCGCGGACGCGGCCGGTTCGGGAACCGCTCCGACGGTCAGCTGACCCGCCGCGTCGTTTAAGGCATAGAAGAAGCCGGCATTGACGCCCTCCCATTGGGACAGGCTGGCATTGTAGCTCAGGGTGGTACCCGCCACGGTGACGCTCGTGAAGCTGCCGGCGTTGGAGCCGAAGGTCATCAGCCCGTAGCTTTGGAGCTGATCGATATTGTAGCTGCCGTAGCTGACGATGTTCAAGTGCCCACCATACGTCAGGGTGCCGCTCACCGCCAGGCGGTCGAAGTCGGTCCCGGCGACGCCACCGTTGCCGGCGATTTCCAGCGTGGTCGTGCCACCGAGGGTGAAGTCGCCGGTGATGTTCATCGTGCCGGTGCTGTTGCCCGGAGCGACCGCGCCCAACGCGGTGATGGTCTTGCCGGCGCCGATGTTGATGGTGCCCACTCCGGAAAGCGTCTGGCCGGCGTCGAACGTGTAGGAGGATTTCGCGGTCAGATCGAAGGTGCCGGCCGAGGCGGCCGTGCCCAGGTTGAGCGATCCGGCGATCGAACCGGAAGAGCCGAGGGCAATCGTGCCGGCCGAAATGGTCGTCAGTCCCGTGGCGGTGTTCACGCCATTGAGGATGAGCGTGCCGGCGCCGGTCTTCACGAGAGCCAGGTTGTTTTCGTTGGCCAGTACGCCGCCGAGAACGCCGTTATAGGTATTGGCGGTGCCGATGTTGAGCGTCAGGATCGAGGTGCCGCTGCCGCCCCCGACAACGGAATTGGCCGCGCCTGAACCGGAGGTCACCAAGCCGCCGAGGGTTTGATTGACCGAGGTCGTGCCATCACCGAGCTGAAGCTTGCCGCTGAGGGCAGCGGTGTTGAAGCCGCTCGCGTTGGTGGTCTGGTTGTTGACGCCGAGGGTGACCACGCTGGTCGCGGGCAGCCGGTTGTCGCCCCCCATGAGAACCAGTTTTCCGTCTTCGACGGCGGTGCCGCCGGCATAGGTGCTCGCCGCACTCAAACCGAGGGTGCCGGCGCCACGTTTGACGAGGCCGCCGGAACCGGTCCCGCTCAAGACGCCTGAAAGGACTGCGTCCACCGCAGCCGAACCATTGTCCACCTGCACCGCACGAGCCCCCGCGCCGAACGAAATGGCGTTGGAGAGCGTCAGGGTGCTGTTCGAGCCCGTGGAACCCAGGATGAAAGTGCCCGGGACAAAGCTGGCTGCGCCCCAGGTGAGGGCCGCGTTGTTGTTGAGCGAAAGCGTCAGATTGCCGCCCGCCGCGGACAAACCGCCGGCGGCACCGGTAAATTGCACCTGGCCCACGCCCGTGCCGAGCGTGAGATTGCCGATCCCGGTGGTGAGCTCCAACACGCCTCCGGCGCTGTTGATGTTGCTGGTCGCGGACCAGGCGGAGGCATTGCCCAGCCGCAGCGCGCCCGCGCTGATCAACGTGGTGCCGGCGTAGGTGTTGGCGCCCGTGAGTTCGAGGGTGCCCGCGCCTGTCTTGGTGAGGCCGAAGGATCCGCTGATCGCGCCGGAGAGGCGTCCGTCGACGGCCGCCGCGCCGTCGTTCGCCTGGATCGTGTGTATCTGCGTGTTGAATACAAACGCATTGGTGACCTCCAGCGTCCCCGCAGTGGTCGCCGAGCCGAGCCAGAACGGGTTGACCGTGTTCTGCCAGCCCGCGGTACCGCCCGTGCCCCAGGTGATGGCCGCATTGCCGTTGAAGGAAACCGGAACCGTGCCGCTGACCGCGGCGAGGCCGCCGGGGCCGGTGATCTGGAGCTGGCCGGCGGCGGTGCCGAGATCTTTGCTCCAGGTCGCACCGATGTCGGGCAGTTCCAGCGTGCTGCCGGCGCTGCCGGCATTGAGCAGCGTATTGCCCGCGGTTGACCAGGCGGCCGCGTTGGCGAGGCGAAGCGAACCGGCATTCACCACGGTCTGGCCGGAATAGGTATTGGTGCCGGATAGCAGGAGCGTGCCGGCTCCGTTTTTGGTCAGGCCAAAGCTTCCCGTCAGGTTGCCCGACAAGGCCGCATCCACGTCGGCGGCGCCGTTGTTGGCCGTGACGGTGTGTCCCGCGGTGTTAAGCGCGATATTGTTCGAAAGCGTCAGGGTGCCGGCGGAGCTGGTCGCGCCGAGGATCAGGGCGCTCGCACTGGGGACAAAGTTGGTCGTGCCGCCCGTGCCCCACGTCAGCCCGGCCCCGCCGTTGAGCGAGAGCGTCAGATTGGAACCGCCCGAGGAGAACCCGCCTGCGCCGGTGAACTGGACTTGGTTTGCCCCGGTGCCCAGCGTGATGTCCGTGATGGCGGCGGTGGGAAGCTCCAGCACGCCGCCGGCCAGGGTGACGTTGCTGTTGGGCGACAGGGCGACGCCGTTGTTGGCGAGGCGAAGCGCTCCCCCGGAAACCAAGGTGGTCCCGGTGTAGGTGTTGTTGAGATTCGAAACGTAGAGGGTGCCCGCGCCGGTCTTGGTCAATCCGCTGGAGCCGGCCCCGGACAAGACGCCGGAAAGCTCCGCATCCACCGCAGCCAGGCCATCCGAAACCTGCACGGTGCGCGCGGCCGCGTTGAGGTCGATCGCATTGGACAGGTTCAGCGTGCCGTTGGAGGTGGCGGAACTCAGGATGAGGGTCTTGCCCGTGTTCACAAAATTGGCGGTCGAACCCCAGACCAGCGGCGCATTGCCGTTGAGCGAAAGCGCCAGGTTGGCATCCGCGGCGGAGAATCCGCCGTCCGCCGTGGAGGCCCAACGAACTTCGCCTCCCCCCGTCCCCAGGTTGAGGTTCGAGGGACCGCCGGAGTGCAGCTCGAGCACGCCGGCGTTGGCCGTCGTGCCGTTGAGCAGGATATTGCTGCCCGTATTAAAGGCATTCGCCGCGTTCAGACGGAGAGTGCCCGCATCGATGCTGGTGAGGCCGGTGTAGGTGGAGGGACCGTTGATATACAAGGTGCCCGTGCCCTGCTTGGTCAGGCCAAAGGAACCGCCGGACTCGGCGACCGAGGCGAGGCTGACGTAGGCGCTGCTCGTGGCGCCGGCGGTCATGTTCACGATGGCGTTTCCGGTAAGTGTTGTCGCGCCGAAAACCACCGTCGATATGCCGGGAGACGTCACGCTGGCCTGGCCGAAATTGACGGTACGCGCGCCAAGCGAAAGGTTGCCAAAGGTGTGTACGACTCCCGTCGCGCCGGCGCTGGCCCGCCCCACGTTGAATGCAAATGCAGCGGCGTTGTCGGCAATGGTCACCGCGTTTCCAAAAACGGTGTTGGCGTCGTTGTTGGTGTTGAGAGAGAGACCGTTTTGAACCAACAAGGCGGAGGAGCCCAGGGATGCGGAATTGCGGATGGAAATGCTTCCGCCGTCATGAGTGATCGTCCCGGTTAAACCGGCCAGCCCGGTAAAGAGTTGCAGCGAACCGGCGCCGGTCTTGGTAAAACCCGTGCTGGTGACCGTACCGCCGTTAAAGACGACCGTGTTTCCTATATCCACTGTCGCAGCCGGATCGAGGGCGATCGTGCCGTTGAACATTTGCCAGGTCCCCGTCCCCGAGTACTGCAATCCCGTGACGCCGGTCGCGGTAAATCCGAGAAACACGTTACCCACGCTGGCGGTGCCGTTGTCGCCACCGGAAGTGACCCCATCGAAGATCATTTTGCTGCCGGGAGCCCAGGCCACCAAGGTGGGATCGCTGGGCATGACGCGCCAGAAGAGACCGCTCTGGCTGCCCGTGCCGCCTCCGCCGACGCCCGTGGTGGATCCGTTGCCGTCCCAATAGAGATCGGCGGCATCAAGGCAGAGCGGAAGAAGCGAGGCGACAGCAAGCGCACTGCTGCGAAAATGATAGTGAGAGGCGATGGATGGTTTCATGGGGGGTTGGACAAAAAACCTGCGTTTAACTGGAGGAAACGGGGAGGATTGGCCTGAAAGCAGGTGGTCAGGAATCTCCGCGCCTCTGTCTGAAAAAGCGCTGCCGGCCACAATGGCCCCCGTGATTGAAACGCTTCGAATGGTGCATTTATCTCGTCCGGCCGCAGGGCCATTCACTCCGAGACCTTCGTTGGAACCCACCTTTATAATATTATATATGGCAACTTGCGGAATCGGTGCATTCAGGCGGCCCTTTGCATTCAGGATGTAGCCGCGCAGGCTGCCGGCATCCGAGCCCTTCGGTCGTCACCGGCGCCACCATGCAGGCCGGCAGCGAAGGCACGGCCTTGGTTTAGGCAGGCGGACCTTTCCCCACTTATAAAATCCATCCGCCTTATCAAAGCCCCGCCCTCCGCCTGAATAAGAAAAGATATCCACGTCATCCAATTCGCCGGGCGTCGCGGGATTTTTTCGAACCAGCCCGACATTGAAGCGCTTCAAACCAAGCCACGATTGCAGAGAGTTTTCTCCTTTCGTCGCATCGGACGCCCCGAATCGGCCTCTATCATTCATGTCTATTCTCCCTGCACCACCGTGGTCTTTCGACGCTTCCGTTTTGTTTGAGGGCACCGAGCGACCGATGAGGGGCGAAAAAGATCAGGGGAAGGGCTCTGTGCGCTTGAAATTTGGATTTGAGACGAAAGAACGAGGACGGGTACAGCGATACCGGATCGGATTTCGGCTGGAGTTTCCCGCCGGAGCGCCCTTGCGCGTACACCATCAGGCCATGCCGCGGCTGCATCGGCGGATGACGCTGGCGGCCACTCAGCGGATGGGCGAGGCGGGGCTGGAGCGGACGCGTTTCACGACACCGGGCAACTACGAGCTGCCCTGCGGCCGGCAGGACATGATGCTGCATCCGGCCTTGGTCGTGTTCCAGCCGGGCGGGGCGGCCTGGCTCGCGGGCCCGTTGACACAGCGCCGCGCGAATGCGGGTTACACGTGGCGCCTGATCGACGACCGCACGATCGAGGTGACCGCGGAGTTCGCACCGCTTGGCCTTCCGGGATGGGAGATGTCCGCGGGCGAGGTGTTCGAGGGGGAGGAATTGTATGTGCAGGAGTCTGCGGGGCCGGTGGAATTCGGGCCGGCAGTGTTCGAGGGGTATCACGCGGCCTTGAGCGCAAGCGGCCTCGGACGTGCAGGGCACGGGGCGCTAGAACGGCACGAGGTGTTCTGGGGCACGTGGAACGAGGGCAACTACCGCCGCATTGACGAGGCTTTCATTCTGCGCGAAGCGCGCTGGATCGCGAAGAATCTTCCCAACGTGAAATGGATCCAAATCGACGACGGATACCAGTCCGACGCCGACGAGGCACAGTGCAGCGCACGCTTCGGGCTGGCCGATTTGGGAGCGCACGCCACCGACGCGGGCGCGTGGTGCCGGCGGCGGTTTCCGCACGGCATGCGCGCGCTCGCGAACGACATTCGTGCGCTGGGACTGCGACCGATGATCTGGTTTTCGCCGGCCTGCCTCGTGAATCGCGAGCTCCATGTGAAGCGTCCCGAACTCTTCATCCCGGACGCGCGGTTGCACTTCGTGCCGGAGCTGGCTTTCCCCGATTTCTCGCTGCCGGAGGTGCGCGACCTCGCTCGGCAGGCGCTCGATCGCCTGTTCGTCGAGTGGGGCTTTGAAGGCGTGAAGCTGGATTTCTGGAGTTACCAGTTCCTTCAGGAGCGACTGGCCTTGCGCAAGGAGGGCGCGACCAACCTGGAGTGGATGGCGTGGTTGGAACGCGAAATTCGAGCACGGATCGGCCCGGAGGGGCTGATGTTGAGCTGCCTGGAGCCGGCCAACGGCGATCCGTTCCGCAGCTCGGTCTGGGATATGTACCGGGTCGGGCCCGACATCGACGGCGGTATCAAGATCGAACTGCTCGAGGAAATCGCGGTGTGGATCGCCTCCCTCAACGGCCTGAAGCAGATACAGCGGCGCTTCTGGATGCCGGACGGCGACAGCCTCTCGCTTTTTCGCTTCGCGAAGACGCCCGACCCGTTCTGGCGTCTGATCACCACGATGTTCGTCGTCTCCGGCGCCGCGGCCGAAATAGCGGGCCGGTTGAGCGAAGAGGAGACCGATGTGCGCATGCCGTCGTTTCGCCGTGCGGTCGCCGCTATCCGGCACGGGCAGGAGTTGATTTGTCCTGTCTACGATTGGAGCGAAAACGGCGGCCGCGCACCGCGGGTGTGGGTGCGGAAGGATTCCGACGGGCGACGCGTCCTGGGTTTCACCAATTGGAACACGAAGCCGGAAGTTGCGGATATGAGAGTGGACGCGGCTGACGTGGATGCGGCGCCGGAAACGTTTTTCGAAAACATCTTCACCGGTGAACGAACCGCCGCGCCGTGGTGTCGTCGCGTGCCGGCGGGGGATGCCGAATTGTGGGTGCAAACCGAGCCGGGGGAAATGGGCGGTTAACCCGTCGGAAGAAGCCGTAACTAGGCCGGGAACCGGAAGCGGTCGCCATCGACAACCAAGCTCCGCCAACAGGATCGCATTTGAGCGTCCAACTCACTACTGTCGTCCCTGGCCGGCCAAGAGAATCCACCCTTCCCACCGAGCTTTCCCCATGCATTGGCTAGACTGGCTCATCGTTATTGTCCCTGTGGTTCTTATTCTCCGGCTTGCGGTTTGTTCCCGCAAGTATGTCCGGGGGGTGGTGGATTTCCTGGCGGCCGGCCGGGTTGCCGGCCGCTACGTGCTCTCGGCGGGTGACATGACCTCGGCCATGGGCGTCATCGCCCTGGTCGCCTTGGTCGAATCCAAATACCAGGTCGGCTACGCGTTGTCCTTCTGGGAATACCTCCTGGTGCCCGTGGGCATTCTGATGAGCCTGACCGGCTACTGCGTTTATCGTTTCCGCGCGACGCGCGCCCTCTCCATCGGACAATTCATGGAGATGCGCTACAGCCGCTCGTTCCGCATCGTGGCGGCTTCGCTGCGCACGCTCTCCGAAATGCTGACCAACGCGATCGGCCCGGCCATCGCGGCCAACTTCTTCATCTATTTCCTCGGGCTGCCCCACAAGGTCATGATCCTCGGTCTGGCCTTGCCTGTGTTTGGCCTGCTGGTGGGCGCCTCGCTCGTCCTCTGCATGCTCGTCATCTGGCCGGGCGGCCGCATCTCGCTGCTTATCACCGACGCCTTCCAAGGCCTTATCAGCTATCCGATCTTCGTCATCATCGCCGGTTACATTTTCCTTCACTTCGGATGGCACGATACGATCGCGCCGGTGATGATGGACCGCGCCGAGGGCGAGAATTTTATCAACCCCTTCGATATCGAGAAGCTGCGGGACTTCAATATCTTCGCTCTTTTCGTGGCGATCGTGGGCACCGTGCTGAACCGGGCGAGCTGGATTGGCAACGACACCTCCAACTGCGGGCGCACGCCGCACGAGCAAAAGATGGCCGGCATCCTCAGCACTTGGCGCACTCTCTATTCCAATCTCATGCTCCTGCTGGTCGCGGTCATGCTCATCACGCTGATGACGCACCGAAACTTCGCGAATCAGGCGCACGAAATCCGTCGGCAGCTGACGCAGCAAGTCGCGGAAGAAGCGGTCGCCGATCCCGCCTTGCGCGCCCGGCTCGGCGCCAACATCGCGGCCATTCCTGTGCAGCGGCACCAAATCGGCGTGGACGCGCCGCTTTCACGCCAGAACAACATCGACACGCCCTACCTTCAGACCGCCCGGGAGACCCTGGGCGGCACTCCGGAGGGCAACGTTCAGTTTCAGAAATTCCGCACGCTTTATCAGCAGATGATGCTGCCGGTCGCCATCAAGAACCTGCTCCCCGTCGGGCTCATCGGGCTCTTTTGCCTGCTGATGATCATGCTGATGCTGTCCACCGACGATTCCCGCGTGTTCAACGCCGCCTCGACCATTATCCAGGACATCGTTATGCCGCTGCGCAAAAAAGGCTTCACCGCGGAACAGCACCTGCGCGCCCTGCGGTTCTGCTCGGCGGCGGTGTGCGTCTTTTTCTTCGTGGTGTCGCTGTTCTTCGTACAGCTCGACTACATCAACATGTTCATCACGATCATGACCGGGATGTGGCTGGGAGGCGCCGGCCCGATCATGATCTTCGGCCTCTACAGCCGTTTCGGTACAACCACGGGCGCCTACTGTTCGCTCATTTTCGGCTCCGGCCTCTCGATCGGCGGCCTGATCGTCCAGCGCAGCTGGGCCTCCGGCATCTACCCCTGGCTTCACGGCCAGGGCTGGGATGTCCCGTTCGGCCGTTTCCTCGAGACGATCTCGGGCCCCTTTAATCCCTATATCGTGTGGACGATGGATCCGGTGAAGTTCCCCGTAAACTCCTACGAGCTCTACTTCATGGCGATGCTTGCCGGCATAGCCGCCTACGTGGTCGGTTCGCTGCTCACTTACAAGCAGCCTTACAACCTCGACCGCCTGCTTCATCGCGGCGTTTACGACGTCGAAGGACAGGCCAGGCCGCCCTTCAAATGGACGCCGTCAAACGTCGCCAAGGCACTGGTCGGCATCACGCCGGAATACACCCGCGGTGACAAGATCATCGCCTGGTCGGTGGTCGGCTACGCCATCATCTACAAGTTCGGTCTCTGCTTTGTGGCCGTGCTCATCTGGAATCTCCTTTCACCCTGGCCCAAGGAGTGGTGGAGCACCTACTTCTTCGTCACGAGCCTGTGCGTCACCGGCGCGATCGGCATCGTGTCCACCTTTTGGTTCCTGATCGGCGGCGTCATCGACATGAAACGGCTCTTCAAGGACATGGCGGCCCGGGTGGACGACCCCCTCGACAACGGCCAGGTCGAAGGCCATGTATCTCTCGCCGACAAGGCCATCTTCGAGGCCAAAACCCACGAAAAGCAGGAGAATTGAATCGGCTCCGAGGCACTGCGCGCGAGACTCCGGCATGCGGAGACAGGCGATCACCTTGCTCAGGTCGACGGCGATTTTCGATCCGGGTCTTTGCCTTTGTTTTCACGGATCATCGCGGAAATAATCCCGCGTAATTCCAGTTTGAATACGTCCTGCCGGGTCCGCCGAAGGGTGGCCAAGGGTCGCATACGAACATACGCCGAGCCCCCTTCAAGACGTGGGTTGGCGTCACCTCCTGTTCGTGGAGGAGCGGGAGGTCTTGGAAAGTGGACTTCGCCTCAAGGTCCCGGACGGTTTCTCGACGGGCACCTCCGCCCGCGTCTCCGCCAACTTATCCGGCAAGCGCAGTTCGGAATGCCAGAAGGAGATCTTCACGCCCACCGGATCGGGGTGGCAGGACCGGGTCAGGTCAATATCACCAGCCCTCCATTTTCGTAACCCACTCCTGGTGCCCGGGACAGGGATCGAACCTGCACGCCTTACGGCAAGGGCTTCTAAGACCCTCGTGTCTGCCATTCCACCACCCGGGCACGGGCGGGCGCCGACAGGCGCGAACCACAGCGAAACCGGCGCATCGTCTCCGCCGCAAGCGCCGAGTTCCACGTCTGGACTTTCAGGAGCCGAAGGGCCGACCACCGCTCAGGCTGAGGTTTTTCTCGAATCCGGCAGCTCCGCTTCCGCCGCTTGCACGCCGCCGAAGGGCACCGCCGAGTGATCGTCGGCTTCGTCCCCATGCGAGGAATCCGCATGCAGGGTCGCACGCACCAGACGCCGCATCCGCCGCGAGGAGATCCGCACATTCAGCGCCATCCGCCAGAAGCCGCGGTTTTCCGGATGGTGGGCGTACTCTTCCGTCTCGTTGAAAAACTCCCGGAACCGGCGAAGCACCGCAACGCTGTGCACAAATTCGAGGTCGGCGGAAAAATGCCTCGGCTTGATCAGCTTAAACAGCGGCACCAGCAGGCGGGCGTGCGGATAAAGCGTCTCGCGCAAGACTGCCGCGTCATAGGCGTCGGGGCTCAGTCCACGCTGCTCACAATACAACTCGGCAAAAGTCTTCTCGTGCATGATGGGGATTTCAACTGCGGCCATAGGTCCGGCTGATCGGGGTTGTCTATAAATCGCGAAACGTGGCTGCGTATGCGACACTTTCCTTCCTATCCGGCCTACGGTGAAAACACCTAGATCCTAGACAGGTGATATCCCTAAGGATTGCAACACCGGCTGCGCCATCGTCGGCGAACGAAGGCTCTGGGCTTCGCCAAGGCATGTCTGGGAATAAATTCGGCCCGTCGCCAAGGGAAGGGCCCTCGGCTTCCGCCTTCCGCGCCTTGGCCGAGCTCGGTTTCGCGCTTTCGCCAGAGGCTTTTCCCAGACACCGCCTAGCGCCAATCGAACACCTGCTCCAGCACGGTACGCAGGTCGGCGGCAGGAACCGTCGTCCCCCGGCTGGTCTCCACAAGTTTCCGGGCACGGTTCGCGGCGAGCAGTTCCTGGTTCACGACCAGGATCCTGACTTCGTCGCGCTTCCAACCCATCAGGCTTGCACTGTCGAGTCGCCGCCAGCGCAACGGCACTCCCGTGACGCCGAAATCGATCTCCCAGCCCGCGCCTGCCGCCGGGGAAATCGCATCCCGACCGGCGAGCAAGCTTGGGTAACGCCGGATAAAATCGGGCTCACCCGGATGCGCGATGCGCAGGGTCACGGCCGCCGGCAGCTCACGGAAAATCTGGTCCAGGCTGGTCAGGCCTCCAGCCCGGTACCGCGCAAACATCTCGAGCGGATCCACGCCCATGAGGTTCATCCCATTGTAGAGGCCATGCTCGTTCGGGCTGCCGAAGCCCCGTCTCTTGTACCAAGCCTGGAAGGCGTCCGTCATGCGCAAGCCCACTTCAAAATGCAGATGCGCCCGATCCTTGGGAATCGTATAACCGCCCGCGCTATGCCCCATCAAGCCCAGGGGCGTTCCCGCCGCCACCTTCGCGCCCGGCGCCACCCCCGGCGCCACGCTTTCCAGATGCGCGTAGAGCGTGTAGACCGGCGGGGATTGTTCCGGATGCTCCAGCACCACGTAACGGCCATAGCTGCTCGTCCCAGGGCGGGGACTGACGTGGCGCACCACCCCGGCCAAGGCCGCCACGACGGTATCGGCCGGCTCGCCCCGGCGATTGCGTTCCAGCGGAAACAGGTCGAGCCCCTCGTGGAACTGCCGTCCTCCGCTGCGCACGCTGCCGAAAAGGCCCGAGGTGACCTCGCCCGAGACGGTGGGCTGGATGAAGGTCTCGATGCCGCGGCCCTCGAGATAGGCATGGTTGGGCGTCGGCCACACCAATTCTACGCTTCGGGGAGCCTCCGCCCGTGACTTTTCGGATCTGGCGTCCGGCCTGGCCGTTTTTGCCGCCGCCGCGGCCGGCGCCTCCGCTTCGCAGCCGACGCCAACCAGGAAAAACGCCGCGAGCAGCGTCGCCGCGAAAACACGCCTCAACGCCGAACCGCGCCCAAGCCGCCGGCACCGGTCGCCTGAATCCCAACCCTCCGTCACCGCCTCGCTCATCCGCGCTTCTTTTCGATCTCCTTCTTGGCGTCTTCCGAGGTGAGCGTGATGTTCTTGGCCAGTTCGGTCAGTTCCTGGTCGTCGATCTCGACGTAGGTGAGGATAAAACCCTCGTTAAGCGGGGCCTCGATGCGCCTGGCCCCGACGGGCACCCCATTCAGCACGGTGACGATGCGTTTGCCCTGGTTGGTCGCGGTGAGCCGGTAGAGATCCCGCGCCGCCTGGGACGTGAGCTCGAAGGCGAGCGATTTGCCGAGCTCGTTGTCCACCACGGAGCAGTTCACGATGTCGTATTCGCTGAACTGCGACTTCGCGGCCACGTGGATCACGGTGCCACTCTTGGGCAGGCGCACCATGCCGCCGGCTTCCCTCCCCGTGCCTTCCAGCATGAAGCGGACAACGGCCACCGGATGGTTCTTTTTTTTGCTGGAGGAGCAGGCGCCGGCGAAGACGGCGAGGAGAATAGTGAGGGAGAAGGTGAGGAGCCGGGAAAAAGACATGCTGCCCACCGTGCCGCAGCCGGCCGGCGGCTGGCAATCCCGCATGTGCTGCGGGCCTCGCCTCAGGTCCTCCGGATATCCGGCCCCGATCAGGGCAGCCACGGAAAGCGCCGCACGTCAGGCCGGCGTTTTTCCCGCTGCGCGCCGTGGAACTCCCTGGCTTCCTCGCTCATATAATAGAGCAGCGTGGCGTTGCCGGCCAGTTCCTGGATCCCCGCTTGCCCGTCGAGCTCGGCGTTGAAGGCGCTCTTCAGGGCCCGGATCGCCAGCGGCGAATGACCGAGTATCTCCCTCCCCCACTTCACGCCTTCGGCCTCCAGCTCCGCCACCGGCACTACCGCGTTGACCAGCCCCATCTCCAATGCCTGGGCCGCGTTGTATTGTCGGCACAGGTACCAGATTTCACGCGCCTTCTTCTGCCCCACGAGACGCGCCAGGTAACTGCTGCCGAAGCCCGCGTCAAAAGAGCCCATGCGCGGCCCGACCTGGCCGAAGATGCCGTTGTCCGCCGCGATCGTCAGATCGCACACGACATGCAGCACATGCCCCCCGCCGATGGCGTAGCCGGCCACCAGCGCGATCACCACCTTGGGCATCGAGCGGATGAGCCGCTGCAGGTCGAGGACATTGAGCCGCGGCACGCCGTCCGTCCCCACGTAGCCCGCGCGGCCGCGTACGCCCTGGTCGCCGCCGGCGCAGAAAGCGTACTTCCCATCGCTGTGCGGCCCCGCGCCGGTGAGCAGCACCACGCCGACAGAGGGATCCTCCCTCGCGTCCAGAAACGCCTCATACATCTGCTGCACCGTGTCGGGCGTGAAGGCGTTGCGCTTGTGCGGCCGGTTGATCGTCACCTTGGCGATGCCATCGGTCTTTTCGTAGCGAATGTCCGAATACGTCTTAACCGTCTTCCAGGCGGGTAGGGTCATGGTGCCGGCCAAGGTGCCGGCCCGCGCGCATCCGTCAACGTCCCCGATGCGCAAGCCCCTGGCACCACCCGGCCAATCGTGCCCGTTGACTCCGGCCCGGCTGCGCGGCGATGCTTTGCTCTCCTTGCCCTGTCCTTCATGAGCACCGTCCCCGCCGCGTCGTCCACGCTGTCCACCCGCGCCAAGCTCGGCCTGAGCCTCGGTGCCCTCGGCGTCGTCTTCGGCGACATCGGCACCAGCCCGCTCTACACCATGCGGGAGTGCCTGCACTACCTGCCCGACGTTTCCCGGCAGGAGGGCATCATCGGCGTGCTCTCGCTCATGCTCTGGACGCTGATGTTCACCGTCAGCTTCAAGTACATCACCTTCGTCACCAAGGCCGACAACCGCGGCGAAGGCGGCATCTTCGCTTTGCTCGCCCTTGGCCGCCCTACCCCGGCCCCTGTCACCGAGTCCGGGCCGGCCGCCCCGCTCTCCATCCGCCGCGGGCTCGGTCCCTCCACTCTGTTGATTCTGTTCGGCGCCGCGTTGCTCTATGGCGACGGCATCATCACCCCGGCGATTTCTGTGCTGGGAGCCGCCGAGGGCCTCACCAGTTTCGATCCGGGACTCGAGGGCTACGTCGTGCCCATCGCCGTAGCCATCCTGGCCGGACTCTTCTGGGTGCAACGCCACGGCACGCGGGCGATCGGTGTCGTCTTTGGCCCCGTCATCCTCGTCTGGTTCGCCGTCCTGGGCCTGCTCGGCGCCGTCCATCTTTTCGACGACCCGCAGGCCTTTCGCGCCGTGAACCCGCTCCATGGCTTTCGACTGCTTTGGCATCATCCCGCCCAGGCTGCCGGCGTGCTCGGATCCATCGTACTTACCATCACCGGTGCCGAGGCGCTCTACGCCGATATGGGGCACTTCGGCCGCGACGCCATCGCCCGCTGCTGGCGCTGGGTCGTCTGTCCCGGCCTTATTCTCAACTACTTTGGCCAGGGCTCCTATGCCATATCTCATCCCGACGACCTCACCAATCCCTTCTTCGCCCTCGCCCCCGACGGGCCCGTGCGGGTCGCCCTCGTGCTCCTCTCCATCTGCGCGGCCATCATCGCCAGCCAGGCGCTCATCACCGGCACTTTCTCGCTCACCCGCCAGGCGGTACAGCTCGGCTATTTCCCCCGCCTCAAGATCCTCCACACCAATGCCGCCCACGAGGGGCAAATCTACCTCCCTCTGATCAACTTCCTCCTCGCCGCCGGCTCCATCGCCGTGGTCGTCGGCTTCGGTTCCAGCACCGCACTCGCCGCCGCCTACGGCATCGCCGTCACCGCGACCATGGCCGTCACCAGTTTCGCTCTGTTCAGCGTCATGCGCCGCCGCTGGCGCTGGAACCTGGCGGCCGCCATCTCCCTGACGACGCTATTCCTGATCGTGGACCTCGTCTTCGTGGGGGCCAACCTCCACAAATTCGCCGATGGCGGCTGGCTGCCCGTGCTCATCGCCCTCGGCCTGCTCGCGCTGATGCACACCTGGAAAAGCGGGCGAAACGAGATCCAGGACAAGGTCTATGGCTCCGCGGTCGCGGAGCTCGACCTCGCCCGCATCGCCCGCAGCAAAAACATCGTCCGCATCCCCGGCTCCGCCGTCTTCATGGTCGCCACGCCCCATGGCACCCCGCTTGCCCTACTGCATCACCTGAAGGCCAACAAATGCCTCCAGACCAACGTGGTCCTGCTCACTATCCTCACCGAGGCCGTGCCCTCGGTGGAGGACGAGGAGCGCATGTGCCTGGAATCCCTCGGCGAAGGCGTCTGGCGGGCCGTCGTCCGCTACGGCTACATGGAGTCGCCCGACGTGGCGCGCATGGTCGAGCGCATCAAGCGCCAGGGGGTGCCGCTCAATCTCGCCGCCACGACCTTCTACTTCAACCGGGAGATGATCATCACCGGCGGCAACGCCCGCATGTTCGAGTGGCAAAAATCGCTTTACGCCTTCCTCAGCCGCAACGCGTCTCCGATCAAGGACTACTACCGCATCCTTCCCACCCAGATCATCGAAATCGGGCTGCCGGTGCAGCTCTGAAAGCGCGCTGCATCCGCCCGGTCCGGTTCATGAGTGTCTTCGCTCGTTTCGCTGAATAGACCGCACGCTTCCGCGGCTTGTTTTCTGCTTTTGGCCCGTCGGTGTCCGCCTCGTCTCGTCAAACCGCCATCGTTCCGCCCGCCCACGACCGTGCCCTCGCCTGGTTGCTCGGCCTGCACGGTCTCGCGCTGCTGGTAGTGTTTCCGCTCGGACCGCAAGAGGCCCGGCGCTGGCATCCAGGCGTACCCGGCATCGCCGCGCTCGCCGCCGCTTATCCGCTGGCGGCGGTGGTCGGAGGCCTCCTTGTCCGCCGCCTGCCGCGCCTGCCCGCCGCCCCGCGCAGCCTGGCCGCGCTGGCCTTCCTCGGCACCCTGCCCTGCGTCCTGTCCGTCGACTACCCGACCTTGCTCTGCGCCCGCCTCCTCGCCGGCCTCGCGGCGGGCCTGTCCTTCGTCGCCATCCATCGCGTCCTGTCCGCCGCCACCGTGCCGCTGGTCTCCCGCATTGCCCCCCGGGTCGTCGCCTTCGGCATGCCAGTCTGCCTGCTCGGGGCCACCCTGCTCGACTGGCGGGCGGCCTTCGTACCCATCCTGCTCGGCCAAACCATCCTGCTCTGCAGCCTGGCCCCGCGAGCGTCCGCCGCACCGGACCCGGCTCCGCCCCGGTTTTACGAACCTCTTCCCGCCGCGCTGGTCGCGACCGGGGCGCTGGCCTTCGTCAGCGGCGCCTACCTCACCGTTCTCTCCGGTTATCTGGTCAATAACGCCGGCCACACCGAACTGCACATCCCCGCCGGCCTGCTCATCGGCGCCCTTCTCGGCCTGGCCCTGCCCGCCTCCCTCGCCCGTATGCGCGCACGACGTTCGCCCGGCACGGTGTATACGACCGCGCTCGCCGTGTCCGCGCTCAGCCTCGCCGGGTTGCTCGCCCTGCGCGGCCCCCTGCCCGCCGTGCTCGCGGTCGGCCTGATCGGCTGCTTTATCGCGACCAGTGCCGGCCGTCATCTCGCACTCGCCGGGCTCGTGTCGCCCCGCCTCGCGGCCGAAGATCAACCGGCGCATCAAACCCACAACCATCTGGCGCATCACCTCGGCTCCGGCCTGGGCGCGCTCTGCGCCGGCCTGCTCATCCATGCCATGCCGTACACCGGTTTCACAGGCATGCCTGCGCTTTTCGCCTGTACGCTGGCCGCCACCGCCCTCGCGCTTTTCAGCGGCCTCGCCTGCGCTCAGCCGAGCGCCGCGCCCGCCGCCGCGGCCGCCGCCGCGAACAGGCGTTTGCGCGTCGCCGCGTCCTTCCTGCGATCGGTGCGAACCTCGATCACGCGCAGCCCCGGCTCACCGACCTGAGCGCGCAGCCGGCTGCGCAACTCCTCCACGTTCGCGGCCGCGTGATGCGCCACCCCGTAAGCTGCGCACAGCTTCGCGAGCTCCACCCGCTGCGGCGTGGCCCAATACTCCTCGAAGGGCGGATCGAAGCGCGCCACCGGCAAATGCCCGAAAATCCCGCCGCCCTCGTTGTTGATCACGACCGCGGTGAGCGAGCCCTTCAGCTTCGCCGCAACCAGAAAGCCGTTCGTGTCGTGCAACAGCGCCAGGTCCCCGGTGAGCAGCACCGTCGGTTCGCCGCCGTGGGCGACGCCCAGCGCGGTTGAAAGTGTGCCGTCGATGCCATTCGCTCCCCGGTTCGCAAACACCCGCGGCCCGTCGTTCCGCGCCGGTGCGAAATACTCCAGATCGCGCACCGGCATGCTGCTGGCCACGAACAGCGTGTGCCGGCGCGTAAGCGTCTCCGCGATCGCGCGGGTGAAGGTTCCCTCGAAATCCGGCTCGGCCGCGATCCCCGCCAGCACGCCCTGCGCGGCGGTTTCCGCACGTGTCCAACGCTCCAGCCAGGCCCGGTCCGGCGTCACCCCGCTTGGGAGCGTCCAGTTGTTTTGGGTGAAACCGCCCGCCGCGACTCGCAAGGTCCGCCCGTGCACCCCATCCCGGTTCTTCCGGTCACGCCCGATATGGATGGTGTGGGCGTCCACCCCGGCGAGCCAGGCCCGCAGGACTTTGCTGGTGGGCAGTTCGCCCAGGATCAGCACCGACTCCGGCCGCAACGCCCGTGCCGCCCGCTCGTCGCGCAGGATGGCGTCGTAACCCGCCACGATTCGCCGCGAGGCCGACCCGCTCAGCCGCAAGGGCGAAAGCGCGTCGGCCAACACCGGCCAGCCCAGCCGCTCCGCCCACGACAGCGCCGTCACGTCCTCGCTCCAGCCCGCGCCGCAGACGATGATCCCCGGCGCGGCCGCAAACGCCTCCGCGAACATCAGCTCCCGCGGATGATTCTGCGGCGGCACGAAGGGCAAGGCGAAGAACTCGTCCCAGTCCACTCCCTCCGTCAACGGCTTCGCGGTGCCGTCCTCGACCGGTGGCAAGGGGTCGCGAAACGGAGCGTTCAGATGCACGGGACCGCCCGCCTGGGCCCGCGCCACCGCATGCCGCAGCGTCTGGCGAAGGTATTTCAACAAGTCCAGCCGAGGCTCCGGCACCGCCAGTTCATGGTAAAAGTCCACGAAGCTGCCGAACAGCTTCTGCTGGTCGATCGTCTGGCCAGAGGCGCAGTCGCGCAGTTCCGGCGGCCGGTCTGCCGTGATGGCGAGCAACGGCACGCCGTTTTCCTTCGCCTCGATCGCCGCGGGCAGATAATTCGCCCCGGCCGTGCCGCTCGTGCAGAGCAGCAACACCGGGGCGCCGGTGCGCCTGGCGATGCCGAGTCCGAAAAAACCCGCCGAGCGCTCGTCGAGCACCGGCGTCGTGGCGATGCCGGGATGCGCCACCAGCGCCATCGTGAGCGGAGTGTTCCGCGACCCCGGCGAAATCACCGCATGGCGTACTCCCGCGCGCCACAGCGTCTCCGCCGCCACCGAGCACCACAGCGCGTTCGTGTTTCGAAAATCGAGGTTCATGGGAAGGAGTTAACCGCGGATTACGCAGATGAACGCGGATACCGGAAACATCCAGTTCATCCTTATCCGCAGCCCTCCGCGCCATCCGCGGTTAAAAAATCATCCCCGCAGCGCCGCGAGCAAGGCCTGGAACTTCAGCTCCGTCTCGGCGAATTCCCGCTCCGGCTCCGAACCCGCCACGATACCGGCGCCGGCATAGACGCGCGCTCGCTCCCCCTCGACCAGCGCCGAGCGTAAACCCACGAAAAACTCGCCGCCGCCCCGGGCATTGATCCAGCCGAGCGCGCCGGCGTAAAGGCCGCGCGGAAAACCTTCCAGTTCCCGGATGCGCGCCACCGCCGCCTCGCGCGGCGTGCCGCCCACCGCCGGCGTCGGGTGCAGCACCGCCAGCAGGTCCAGCAGGCGTACCCCGTCCGGCAGGGGGCCGCGCATCGGGGTGTGCAGGTGCTGCACGTTGGCCAGCTTCCGCAACCCGGGCGTGGCGGGATACTCCAGCTTTACGCCGAGCGGTTCCAGCCGCCGAGTGATCGAGCCGATGACATGCCGGTGTTCGCGCAGGTCCTTCTCGCTGCGCAGCAGCCCCGCGGCCAAGGCCCCATCGGCGCTCGCACCCGCTCCGCGCCTCGCCGACCCGGCCAGCGCCTCGGTCTCGACCATGCCCTGGCTCACCCGCACCAGCCGCTCGGGTGAGGCGCCGATGAAGCTCGGCCCGGCCCCGTTCGCGGCCGAAAACGCATAACACTCCGGAAAACGCTCCCGAAGGCCGTTGAGCACGGTGAGCGGGTGCAGGGCCCGGTCCGCCCGAAGGTCCACGGCCCGCGCCAACACGATCTTTTGAAACTCCCCCGCCTCGATCCGCTCCAACCCGCGCCGCACCGCCGCGCGGTAGTCTCCCGTCTCCGTCTGCTCGAAGGTAGGAACGGGCCGCTGGGCCGTCCGCAGCTCATCTCCCTCCGTGTGCCCTGCCTCGACGACTTCGCCCGGCTCGAAACGCGCAAATCTTCCATGCGCCCGCCATACCCGTGCCGTCAGCGCGTCCAGGTCACTGTCCGCCCCGACCAGGAGGTTCGCCACCGCGGTGGTCACCTCGCCCGCCCGCGCCACCTGCCAGCGCGGCACGAAGACCTGCGCCGCCGGGAAAGCCTCGCCCGCCTCCACCTGGTCATGAAACGCGAAGGACGTGAAAAAATGCGGCCCGCCGAAAGGCGCGTTCACATCGCCCACCGCCACCGTCCGCGCCAGCGTGTCGTCGATGAAGCCCTGCACCGCCGCGAAGCGCCCCGGGCCCTCCGCCGAAAAACGCACCGCCACCTCCGCCCCCGCCAGCGCGCTGCCGAGCGAGGGCCGCTCCGCGTAAAAATGCGGCTCCGTGGGTTCGAAGATCGCCTCCAACACCGCCAACGGATCGAGCGCCGGCACGACCAGCGAAATGCTCGCCAGCACCGCCGCGCCGTCCGCGGCGGCCTTGAGCTGACACCCGCCCAAAAACGCCCGCAAGGCCTCCGGCGTGGCGTCCTCAGCAGGCTTGATCGGCAGGATGGTCATGGGCGCGGCTAGGAATCATTAACCACGGATAGCATGGCCGGTCGCGGACGCCAAACCGTCCGGTTTTCATCCGTCCATCCGTGATCCGTGGTCAAAAACTCAGGTTTTCGCCGCCTCCGCCGCCTGCGGACGCGGGAAGAGGATGGCGGTCTCTGCGACCTTCGAGCCGGTGAGCGTGCTGCCCCAGACGAGTTGCTCCTGCCAGGGGCCGACGGGCTTGTAGCCGAGGACGCCGTAGACCTTTTCCGCCGTCGTCGGCATCACCGCGGGCAGCAGGCTGGCGCCGAGGCGCAGGGCTTCGGCCATCGTGGCGAGCGAGACCTTGAGCAAGGCCTGGTCCGCCGGCTCGGTCGACTTGCCGAGTTTCCACGGGGCGCGCTGCTCGACGTAACGATTCGTGGCGCTGATGAAGGAAAAGGCCCGCTCCAGCGCGACGTGGAACTGGAAACCCTCGCAGAGCTTGATGAACTCCTCGCGGGTCTTCTCCCACAGCAGGCGCAGCTCCCGCTCCGGCTCCTGCTCCGCCGCCGGCTCGGCCGCGGGCACCAGGCCGCCGGCGAAACGGTTGGTCATGTTGAGCGTGCGGTTTACGAGGTTGCCCAGATTGTTCGCCAGCTCGCTGTTGTAGCGGGCGAGGAACTGGTTGAGCGAAAAATCGCTGTCCTGCCCCACGCTCATCTCGCGGATCATAAAAAAGCGCAGCGCGTCCACGCCGTACTGGTCGGCGAAGGCCATCGGCTCGACAAAGTTGCCCGTGCTCTTCGACATCTTCGCGCCGTTGATCGACCACCAGCCGTGGGCGAGGATGCTCTTCGGCGTCGGCAGCCCGCAGGCCTTGAGCATGATCGGCCAGTACACCGCATGCGGCGGCACCAGGATATCCTTGCCGATCACGTGGAAATCCGCCGGCCACACCCCTTCCTTACCCTCGACCGCCGAGAAATAGTTCACCAACGCGTCGAACCACACGTAGGTGACGTAGTTCTGGTCGAAGGGCAGCGGGATGCCCCACTCGAGGCGCTCCTTCGGGCGCGATATGCAGAGGTCGTTCAGCGGCTCCGCGAGGAACTCCAGCACCTGCTTCTGGCGATAGCGCGGAAAGATGAAGCTGTCGTTGTCCTTCAGGAACTGGATCAGCCAGTCCTGGTATTTCGCCAGCTTGAAGAAGTAGTTCGACTCGGTGATCTCGGTCACCTCGCCGAAGATCTCCGGCCAGGAACCGTCCGGCTGGCGATCCTTCTCCTGCAGGAATTGCTCCTGCCGGGTCGAGTAGAAGCCCTTGTACTCGGCCTTGTAGATCTCGCCCTGGTCGAAGAGCTGCTGGAGCAGGCGCGCGACCACGTCCTTGTGGCGCTTCTCGGTCGTGCGGATGAAGTCGTCGTTGGAGATGTCCAGCTTCGCGCACATCGCGCGGAATTCCTGGCTGACCTCGTCGCAGAAGGCCTGCGGATCGATGCCGCGTTTTTTCGCGCTCTGCTGCACCTTCTGCCCGTGCTCGTCCACGCCCGTGAGGAAATAAACCCGGTCGCCCATCAGGCGCCGGAACCTCGCGATTACGTCCGTCAGCACCTTTTCGTAGGCATGGCCCAGGTGCGGCGAACCGTTCACGTAGTCGATCGCGGTCGTGATGTAGAAGGTCTTCATGAGCTGAACCACGGAAACAAAACCCGCCCTGCGCGCTTGTCGAAGGTTTTGACGCCTCCCGCTCCCCTATCCAGCCTTCCGCCACCAATCCGATGGGCAACCTTCTCCGCCTCGCCCTCTTCATTCTTGTTCTCGGCGCGCTCGCCGCCGGCACCGGCATCATGCTTCTCCAGGAACGCCAGCGCGAACAATCCCTGGAACGCATGCTGCAGGCCGCGATTGCCGCCGGGCCGGAAAGCGGGCCCTCGCCTGCCCGGCCCGAACTTATCGCCGCCACGCGCGAGCGCCACGCTCATACCCAGCGCTCCATTCTCTTCTTCGGCGGCCTCGCGCTCGCCTGCGTGACCATCCTTGCCGTCGTTCCCGCCCGTGCCGCCGCCCCGGCCACCGCGATCGATCCCCGCCAGGCCCGCACCGAAATGCGCGGTCTGGAAAGCCTGGCCCGCGCCACCGCCGCCCAACGCGCCGAGCTCGACCACGAACGCGAGGCCCGCCACCGCAGCGAGCAGGACCGCAACCTCCAGCAACTCCTCGCCAATCACGCCCTACAGGACAAGATCCGCCTCGGGCGAAACCTGCATGACGGCCTGGTCCAGACCCTCTACGCCACCGGCCTCGTTCTGGAAACCGCCGCGCAACGCCTCACCTCCTCGCCGTCCGATCCCGCGGAGGCCGCCCGCCTGCTCGATCGCGCCAAGGCCACCCTCAACGCCGCCATCCGCGAGGCCCGCGACACCATCGGCGGGCTCACGCCCGACGCCCTCGACAACCAGAGTTTCGCCGACGCCGTGGCCGCCCTCCTCGATCACCTCGACGCCGGCCGCCAGAGCGAACGCCACGTCGCCCTCGACCCCGCCCTCCCCGTCTTCTCCGAACCCGCGCACACCGAGCTGCTGCAGATCATCCGCGAATCGGTCAGCAACGCCCTCCGCCACGGCCGTGCCACCCGCCTCGACCTCGGCTTCACGCCACTCCCGGACGGACGTCTCCGGCTCACCCTCCACGACAACGGAAACGGTTTCGATCCGGAGGCGGTGACGCGCGGGCACGGTCTCGACAACCTCGCCGCGCGCGCCCGCACCCTCGGCGCAGCCCTCGTGATCGATTCCTCGCCCGGCCGCGGCGCCACCATCACCGTCACGCTGCCCGTGCCGCCCGCTTAACTCTTAGAAGCTTCCTTGTCCGCGCCTTCGCGTATTCCCTCCTCCCCGTGGCCAATCCCTCTCCCCCCCAAACTCCTCCCCCTCCCATCCGCCTGGCCCTGGTGGACGACAGCGAACTCGTGCGCCTCGGCCTCCGCACCCTGCTCGAGCTTCATCGCCAGGCCATCGAGATTGTCGCCGAGGCCGCTTCCGTCGCCGAGGCTCTGGCCCGGATCCCGTCCGCGCGCCCCGACGTCGTCCTGCTGGACATGCGCCTGCCCGATGGCAGCGGGGTCGAGGCCTGCCGCCGCCTGCGCGCCGGCAACCCAGCACCCCGGATCCTTTTTCTCACCTCGAGCGTCGACGACGAGCTGGTCGCCGACTCCATCCGCGCCGGCGCGTCGGGTTACCTGTTAAAGGAAATCAACGGCCAGGAACTCGTGCGCGCCATTCGCGAGGTCGCCGCCGGCGGCGAGGCGATCGACGCCGCCGTCACATCGCGCCTCCTCCGCCTGGTGCGCGGCGACGGTTCCGAACCCCCCGGCCCGGGCGGGCCGATCAGCGCGCAGGACCGCCGCATCCTGGCCCTACTCGCCGAGGGCAAGACCAACAAGGAGATCGGCTCCGCCCTCGGCCTCGCCGAGAAGACCATCAAGAATTACCTCACCACGCTCTTCGACAAGCTCGGCATCGAGCGCCGTTCCCAGGCCGCTGCGTACTACGTCCAGCACTACAGCGACCATTGAAGCCGTCGGGGCCCCTGGCCTGTCCGCCTTTCCGCTATTCGTTCCTTCCGGTCGTGCTTCTCGCCCTTCACAAGCCCTACGGCGTCCTCTCCCAGTTCACCCCCGAGCCCGGCTCCGCGTGGAAAACCCTCGCCGACCTCGGCGCCCCGCCCTTCGCCCCCGGGCCTCGCCTGCCGCCGCGGGTCTATCCGCTGGGCCGGCTGGACGCCGACAGCGAGGGCCTGCTGCTCCTTTCCGACGAGCCCGGCATCAACACCCGCCTGCTCGACCCGCGCCACGCCCACGAACGGGAATATTGGGTCCAAGTGGAACGCGTCCCCGACGCCGCGGCCCTCGCGCGGCTCGCGGGCGGCATACGCCTGCCCGACCACGCCTGCGCGCCCTGTCGTGTGCGCGGTATCCCCGTCGCCGATCTCGCCGCGCTGCCCCCGCGCGACCCGCCAGTACGCTTCCGCAAAAACGTCCCCGACTCCTGGCTCTCGCTCGCTCTCCACGAGGGCAAAAACCGCCAGGTCCGCCGCATGACCGCCGCCGTGGGGCACCCCACCCTGCGTCTCGTGCGGGTGCGCATCGGTCGTCTCACGCTCGCCGAACTCGGCCTCCTCCATGCGCCCGGAACCTGGCGCGAACTCACGCCCGCGGAACGCGCCGCCGTTTTTTCCCGGCCTGACGGAAGGTAGCTTCCCCCGAAGTTCGGCTGCGCTTTTCCGCTCCGTAAACTCCGCCCTGCGGCATCGTCGCTGCCCCCTTGACGTCACCCCCTCGGCTCCAGTCGTTTACTTTTTTTTCATGAAAGTAAACCTCTCCCGTACCGGTTCCAGCCCGACCCTTTCGAGCCTTCCGCGTTTGTCGTTCTATGCTTTGGTCATGATCGGCAGCCTCCTTGGCTCGTCCGCGCAGGCGGGCTACCTCTTGTCTGGCGACACATCGCGGGGCTCGGTATCGTATGGCGGCACTTCGCTGGGAGCGTTTAGCCATAGCGCCACGACCTTCGCCTTTCAGTCGGTAGTCACCACGAGCGACCTGGCTGTTTATGAAGCCGGAGTGACGGCGGGGGACCCGACCCAGACCTATTATTTTTCGCCCGAGCCGCTGCCGATACCACGCGTCTGGATCGCCGATGGGTTGGTGGATCGTTTCGCGCCGGTGGGAACGACGATTTCCGGCAGTTATCCCACGGGGACGGGCGACCTGGCCGAACCCTTGATCCAGGTGGATTACTACGGTCCGGATGCGACCGCGGAGAATCCCAGCCTGAAACGTTACCTGTTGGATGGCGGAGTCGCGCTGAGTTACAAGTTCGAGACCCAGGTAGAGGGGGCGGTGCGTTATAATTTCTCGATCCAAGGGGTGAATCCGGTCGATGCGACGACCTACTCCTACCTGATGTCGGGCGTGATCACGTTTGGCCTCGAAGACGCCGCCGATACGTATTCGAGCAGCTACGCGCTGCGCAGTTCGGATAACCAACTCGTCATCACCGGCAAAACGAGCGGAGTCGCAAGCATCCCCGAGCCATCCGCCTGCGCGCTCTGGCTCGGGCTCGCGGCGGCGCTGGGGACTGTCGGCATGCGTCGCCCGGACGGTTCACGGTCTCGCGCCTGAGACCTCTCAGGCCTTGTCGCGAAAGGCCCCCTTTTCCGCCGCCTGCACGAAGCCTTCCGTCACGCTCTTCAGTTCCTCCCAGCGCGCCCGGATCGCCTTCGCCTCCGTCGGCAGCACCTGCTGGTCCTCGCTCGCCGCCGTGATGGCCTCCAGCAGTTGGGCAAAGTCGTTCACGATCGCGTTCGTCGCCGGCACCAGCGCGGCGCCGGGCGCCTTCGCCGGCGGATTCTCGATGAAAAAGCCGCCCGCCCGTGCGCACACCCAATGCGCGATTCGCGCGTCGCCCGTCGATTTGATGAGTTGCTCGATGCGGTCCAGGGGATTGCTCGAACCGCTGCCCGCCGCCTCGGTGGGGGGTTCCGCCCACTTGTAGATCAGCGACAGCGACAG
Organism: uncultured Akkermansia sp.; assembly: GCA_966250295.1. Taxonomy (GTDB): domain Bacteria; phylum Verrucomicrobiota; class Verrucomicrobiia; order Opitutales; family Opitutaceae; genus IMCC26134_A. The sequence goes on from CBINGR010000001.1 coordinate 164,697, forward strand.
GTTCATGTCGGCCGCGATCTGCTTGGCGCTGGTGCGCTTCAGGACGTCTTTGAGCAACTCATGCGATTGCATCGCCCGACCTTGCGAAGCCCATTAGCGCGACGCAAGGACGGTCGTATTTGTCCTAAAGGTCGCCCCTCCGCCCCGCTTTTCGGCGTGCCAAGCCCGGCCCCGGTGCGCACTTTCCGCCCTTTCGCATGAACATCCACGAGTATCAGGCCAAGGCGTTGTTTGAGAAATTCGGCGTCCCCGTCCCCAAGGGGGCCCCCGCCCGTGCGGCCGACGAATTCGACACCGCGCTCGGCCTGCTCCCCGAAGGGCCGACCATGGTCAAGTCCCAGATCCACGCCGGCGGCCGCGGCAAGGGCACCTTCACCGACGGCTATAAAGGCGGCGTGAAGTTCACCAAGTCCAAGGCTGAGGCGAAGGAGATCGCCGGCAAGATGCTCGGCAACACCCTCGTCACTCTCCAGACCGGCCCCGCCGGCCGTAAGGTCCAGACCGTCTACTTCACGGTCGCGAGCGACATCAAAAAGGAATACTACCTCGCCGTCCTCCTCGACCGCGCCTCCTCCCGCCCCGTCATCGTCGCCTCCACCGAGGGTGGCGTCGAGATCGAGAAAGTCGCCCACGAGACCCCCGAGAAGATCACCAAGGTCGTCATCGATCCCGCTTACGGCATCGCCGATTTCCAGCTTCGCCACATCATCGGCTCGCTCCAGCTTACCGGCGCCGAGGCCAAAAACGCCGCCAAACTCATCAAGAACCTCTACACGATGTTCTGGGAAACCGACGCCGCCATGGTCGAGGTGAACCCCCTCATCACCACCCCCGCCGGCGAGGTTCTCGCCCTCGACGCCAAGGTCTCCTTCGACGGCAACGCCCTCTACCGCCACCCCGAGATCGTCGCCCTCCGCGACCTCAACGAGGAAGACCCGAAGGAAATCGAGGCCTCCAAATACGACCTCGCCTACATCGCCCTCGACGGAAACATCGCCTGCCTCGTCAACGGCGCCGGCCTCGCGATGTCCACGATGGACATCATCAAACACTACGGCGGCAACCCCGCCAACTTCCTCGACGTCGGCGGCGGCGCCTCGAAGGAGAAGGTCGTCGCGGCCTTCAAGATCATCCTCGGCGACGCCAACGTGAAGGGCATCTTCGTGAACATCTTTGGCGGCATCATGGACTGCAACGTGATCGCCGAAGGCATCGTCGAAGCCGTGAAGGAAGTCGGCCTCAAGCTCCCCCTCGTCGTCCGTCTCGAGGGCAACAACGTCGCCGCGGGCAAGGCCACCCTTGCCAAGTCCGGCCTCGCCCTGGTCAGCGGCGACACCATGGCCGACGCCGCCCAGAAGATCGTCAAACTCGTCGCCTAAACCCGCTCAGGGAACATCGCCATCATCCATCCTACCTCGCACATCCCATGAGCATTCTCATCACGCCCGAGACCAAGATCCTCGTTCAAGGCATCACCGGCGACTTCGGCGGCAAGCACGCCAAGCTTTCTCTCGACTACGGCACCCGGCTCGTCGCCGGCGTAACCCCCGGCAAAGGCGGCCAGTTCTTCGAACACGCCGGCCACAAGGTGCCGATCTTCAATTCCGTTCACGAGGCCGCGAAGGCCACCGGCGCCACGGTGTCGGTGATTTTCGTGCCGCCGCCCTTCGCGGGCGATGCCATCCTGGAGTCGGTCGACGCGGGCCTCGATCTCGCCGTATGCATCACCGAGGGCATTCCGATCAAGGACATGATCCGCGTGAAACGCGCCATCGCCGGCAAGAAGACCCGCCTCATCGGCCCCAACTGCCCCGGCCTCGTGACCCCCGGCACCGGCGAAGGCTCCAAGGGCGGCTGCCGCATCGGCATCGCCCCCGGCTACATCCACCGCAAGGGCCATGTCGGCATCGTCTCCCGCTCCGGCACCCTCACCTACGAGGCGGTCTTCCAGATCACGTCCAAGGGCCTCGGCCAGTCCACCTCCGTCGGCATCGGCGGCGACCCGGTCAATGGCACCAGCCACCTCGACGTCATCAAACTCTTCAACGAGGACCCCGACACCAAGGGCATCATCCTCATCGGCGAGATCGGCGGCAACGCCGAGGTCGAGGCCGCGCGCTGGATCAAGGACCATTGCAAGAAGCCCGTCGCGGGGTTCATCGCCGGCGCCACCGCCCCCGCCGGCCGCCGCATGGGCCACGCCGGCGCCATCGTCGGCGGCGCCGAGGACACCGCCGCCGCCAAGATCGCCGTCTTCCAGGAGTGCGGCATCGAGGTTGCCGCCACCCCCACCGACATGGCCGACGCCCTCCTCCGCGCCGCCGCGAAGAAAGGTATCTCGCTCGCCTGATCTCCGACCGTGTCCCGCCCCCGCCGCGCTCCGCGAGCGGGGGCTTTTTGCGCACCGATCGGAAGATCCGACGGATCCGACTGATCGGACCGATCTTGAAACCATGAAAAAACTGCGCCCCAGCGGCGGCTACCGCCAGACCGCCAGTTTCCAGACGGCAACGATCATCTACGACGCCACCTATTGGTTCTGCGAAAAGTTCCTCGATCCCCGCTCCCGCACCGTGGACCAGATGGTACAGGCCGCTCGTTCCGGCCGCCAAAACATCGCCGAGGGCAGCCGTGCTTCGGCCACCTCCTCGCAAACCGAGTTGCGCCTCGTCAACGTCGCCCGCGCCAGCCTCGAGGAACTGCTCCTCGATTACGAAGACTACGTGCGCCACCGCCACCTGCCCCTGTGGGCACCCGACAGCCCGGAGGCCAAGGCCGTACGCGCGGTGGCGGCTGTTTTCCGGAAAGATCGGTCGGATCCGTCCAATCGGACAGATCTGACTGATCTGACCGATCAGCAGCGCCATGCACTCTACGCCCAGTGGCTCGACCACGCCGATGCCGCGGTGAGGGCCAACGCCCTCATCTGTCTCATCCACCAGGCGAACTTCCTGCTCGACCGGCAGATCGCCGCCTTGGAGCAAGCCTTTATCGAGGACGGCGGCTACTCCGAACAGCTCGCCACCGAACGTCTGCGCCAAAGGCGAAAAGATCGGGCTGATCGGCCGGATCCGACAGATCGGGCGGATCCGCGGCCCCCTGAATGCTCCAAATGCGGCAGCCTCATGGCCCTGCGCACCGCCAAGAGCGGCAAAGTACCCGGCAGCCAGTTCTGGGGCTGCACCCGCTATCCCGAATGCAAAAGCACGGCGGCAATCTAGAGATCAGTCCGATTCGTCTTCCCCCCGACTCCGCCCCGCCCGACTTGCCAACCCAGCCCACCGTACACACCTTCCGCCCCGATGCACCTCTTCACCAACCTCCACACCGGTCTCAAAGAGCCTCTCGCCCCTCGCGCCGACGACGATGATGACGACGACAAGGAGGACGAAAAGGCCGACGCCGCGGTGAAAAAAAACGCCGCCCCTCTCGCTGCCCGCATCCAGAACAAGTTCATCGAGCAGCGTAAAATCTTCCTCTGGGGCCCCGTCACCGACGAATCCGCCAAGGACCTCACCGAAAAGCTCCTCTTCCTCGAGGCCAGCGGTCCCGGAAAGGAAATCCTCTTCTACATCAACACCCCCGGAGGCTCCATCACCGCCGGCATGGCCGTCTACGACACCATGCAGCTCATCACCTCGCCCATCACGGTGATCGTCACCGGCATGGCCGCCTCCATGGGCTCCATCCTCCTCAGCGGCGCCCCCAAGGGCCGCCGGCTCCTCTTCCCCCATGCCCGCGTGATGATTCACCAGCCGCTCATCAGCGGCCGTTTCATCGGCCCCGCGACCGACATCAACATCCAGGCCCAGGAGATGGAAAAGATTCGCGCCGAGCTCAACGGCATCCTCGCCCGCGCTTCCGGCCAGCCCATCGAGCGTGTCAACAAGGACACGGACCGCGACTTCTACCTCAACGCCCAGGAAGCCATCGCCTACGGCCTCGCCGACAAGGTCGTGGACAAGCTCTGAGCCGGCCTCGCCCGCCTCATACCGGCGGCTGAAGTCATTCAGATTTAACCGCGAAGCCGCGAAGGACGATCCGAGGGGCGCAAAACTCGAACCTCATTTCTGTCTTACTTTGCGTTCTTCGCGGACCTTTGCGTCTTCGCGTTAATATCCGCCCGGCCCGGTCGATTTGGCCCCACACCTACCGCTCGTCGGCCCTAAACATCGCCTCGGCGACGGGCACCGCGTCGGCGTGAGCAAAGATCCAATCTCCCGCCGCCCAGGGATCGGCGTGCATCCAGCGGCGGAGGGATTTGGTGAGCGCGGCGGTCTTTTCCGCGCCGTCGGGGAAATTCAGGGCCAGCTCGGCTAGCGCACGGGGCTCGGTGCTGGCCCAGCCGGAAAAAACGGAGTTCAACGCGAGTTCGCGGTCCACCGGCTCCGGCACGGCCAGCGCAGCCTCCAGCGCGGCCTCCGGGGCCTTCCGGCCCCAGGCAAGGAAGGCCGCGTTGACGAAATCGCGGCGCAGCGCGGGCCCGCCGGCCAGGGCAAAACGTGCTGCGGCGTCGAACCGGCCGGCGTCCTGCAGCGCGGCAATCGTCCGATAACCCGGCACGCGGGGATCCGAACCAGCGGGCGCCGGAACGGGGCCGGATACGTCGCCAAAAACTGGATACGACGGCGACCTCGTCGGGCCCGGAAGAGCCGCCACCGACGGCATCTCCGGGCGAGACGCAGCCGGGACGGGCCTGGCCCGCGGCCCTTCCAGGACACCGCACAGGCACGCGAAAACCGCTCCTGCGCCTGCGCACAGGGCGGCCTTCGCGGCAATGGAGGGGCGCGCGTTCAATACGTGGTTTTCAGCCAGTTGTCCTTCGTCCAGGTGAGCCGGCCGGCCCCGGCGCCGGCGGCGAGGATGGCCGGCAAGTTGGCCGGATCGTCCAGCGTGTAGGCATAGGGCAGGCTGCTGAATCCATTCCACGAGAACGCGATGATCGGCGCTTGGAAGGGGCCCATCGGGTTGCCGGAATCGGTACTGTCGCCCCGCACGGTTGTCGTCGTGCCGTCGGCATTGAGGAAACTGTAAAGGGTATCCACGGCCTTGATCTTGCCGGTGTAGGCGGGGTCAGTGACATCCGTCTGGTTGTTGCGCAGCGGGTAGAGGCAGTCCTTGTAGATCGATTTTTCGACCAGGACCGCCCCGCCCTCCGTGCAGACCGAGCCGTTGAGGAAGGGCAGGAAACTGTAGGTGCTGTTGAGCGTGTTCCGCAACGAGGTACTGAGGGCGGCGGCACGCGCATCGCGAAGACGGCGGGCGACCAACCCGAGGGAGTCGTCCACGTAGAGGTTGTAGTTGTGGACGTTGCCGGCGCGCAGGCGAGGAACGCAACGGTCCCACACGGTCTGGACCCACAGGTGATGGAAGGTGGCGGAGAGCGTCGCGTTGGCCGAATCGAGGGAGTTCGAGCCCATCAGGTGCATCTTGTCGTGCGCCTGGATGATCTGGACGATGTCTTCCACGCTGAAGCCGTTCGTTCGGAGAAAATTATAGAAAGCGTAGGAGGACCGGCTGGCCTCCAGCGCGGCGAGCTGGCGGCGGACGCTGCTGTTAGAATTCGTGGCGCCGTCGTCCCCGATGTAGCGGCACCAGGACAGGGTCACGTTTTGCGTGCCGGCCTTTTGGTCGACGATGCCGTCGTAGGCCTTGGTGAAGGTGCAGTGATCGATCCAGACGTTCGTGGCAGCGCTGCCGTTGCTGAGAGTGATGAAATCCCAGTCGTTGGAATCGTAGTTGCCCTTCGAGGCTTCGTCCCACTCCCACATCTCGTCGAACTTGAGATTGCGAATGATGATGTTCGAGGTGCCCTTCAGGTTGAAATTGCAGTGTTTGATCGTGGCCCCGTTGGCCGAGAAAATCGTGAGGCCACTCTTGGCCTTGATGTCGAGGATGCTGACGCCCGTGGCGATGAGGGTGGGATGCAGCTTCGGGGCGGCGTGCGCCCGGAAGGGCGTGCTGGAGAGGGTCTGCACGGCGGAGCCGATCTCGATCCAGCCCAGGTTGAGGTCGTTCATGATCTCGATGACTTTCACCGCGCCGGCGGTCTTGTTGGAGAGGATGATGGCGTTGGCGAATTCCAGCGGCGTGGTGACTTTTTTGTAGGTCGTGTCGGTTTCCGCCACGATTCCGCCGCCGGTGGTGCCCGAGCCGCGGGTGGCGAAGCCGGTAAGATTGTAGAGGGCATTGGAGCCTCCGGCGTTGACCGTGAGGATGGCGGCGTTGCTCGTGACCGAGCCGGCGGAGTTCGTCACCGTGACGGTGTAGCTGCCGGCATTGGCCGACTGCACGCTGGCGATGGTGTAACTCGCCGCGGTCGCCCCGGAGATATTCGATCCGCCCAGCTTCCACTGATAGCTCAGCGGGGACGTGCCGGTCGCCGCCACGCTGAAAGTCACGCTCGAACCCGCGGTCACGGTCTGGCTCGCCGGCTGCGTCGTGATACTCGGCGGCGTCGCCGTGGCGTTGACCGTGAGGATGGCGGCGTTGCTCGTGACCGAGCCGGCGGAGTTCGTCACCGTGACGGTGTAGCTGCCGGCATTGGCCGACTGCACGCTGGCGATGGTGTAACTCGCCGCGGTCGCCCCGGAGATATTCGATCCGCCCAGCTTCCACTGGTAGCTCAGCGGGGCCGTGCCGGAGGCCACCACGCTGAAGGTCACACTCGATCCCGCGGTCACGGTCTGGCTCGCCGGCTGCGTCGTGATACTCGGCGTGGTCGCCCCGCCCGTGGACGGCGCAAAGACGGCGGCGGACAGGGCGAGTTGGCTGCTGCTGCCCGCGGTCCAGCTCATCGTGGTGGTGCCGGTGGCGGCGGGCGCCGCGGTGGAACCGGCGCCGCCCGAGCTGGACTGGCTGACGCCCCAGCGCTTCGTCTGGGCGGAGCCAGCCGTCAGGGTGCCATTGCTGGCGCCGCTGTTGGCGACGTCCACCACCCACGAGCCCGCCGTCGCGACGGAAACCGCCGCGGAAATCGTCGTGCCGGAGGCCGCGGTGTTGATTGCAACCGCGCCCGGAACAGTCTGGGCGACGCCGCTAAGCGACGTCGAGCCGGCGCTGACGCCGTTGACGGCTCCGCCGAAGGTCACGGAAACCGTGCCGGTGCCGGAGGGCGGGTTGAGCAGGTAGAACAACTGGGTTTTATCGAGCGTGCTGCTGCCGGCAGTGGCGGCGGAGCCCGATGCCGCGGTCAGCGCCACCCCGCCGTAGGTAATGGCGGAAACGTTGAGCACGGTGCTGCTCGTGTCTTCGGTCGCGAGTCCGACAATCAGCACCCGGTCCGCGCCGGTGCCCACGGTGTGCGACCAGGTCACGGACGCCGCGTTGGTGGCGGTCTTTGTCGCCACGCTGTCGAAGGCGATGGCGGCAGGGGCGGAACTGGCACCGAACGCGGCTGCGATGACCGCGGCGAAGGGCGCCAAAAGCTGACGCCAGGACAAACGGAGGTTTTTTGGGGTAGGCATGGGCGGGGGAAATGGATGGCACGGCAAGGCCTCGGCCAGGGAACGCCAGGCATCGAAACATCGGCGGCAGCCAGCAGGCACCGGAGGGACCGAAAGGTGGAGGGGTGGAAACGTCCGAGCCGAAAATCGGGCTGCGACGAAAGCGGTCGATTAAAAGACGAGGAAGGCGGTAAGCAGGGAAACGACTTCGATGCAGGCGATGCAGGGGCACCGAATCGTGGGGCGATGGTGAAGTGTCGATCACCGCGCCAAATCACAACTACGTGTTTATGCGCATCGTTGACGGAATCCCAGGCTGGCTGCGGCGTATCCATCCTGTTGCCTCCCGCACCGGTATTTTTGTGCCTTTTGCGCTTCTTTGCGGCCAAATCTCCGGTCTTTTTTCGCATCTTCCTCCGCCATGCTCGCCACGATCCATCTCAAGCAGCTCCGCTTCCACGGTCACCACGGGGTGCTCCCGGAGGAAACCGCCCTCGGCCAGCCTTGGATCCTCGACCTCGATCTCGTCGTGGATATCGCCCAGGCCGCCGCCACCGACCGGCTCGCCGATACCGTCAACTATGCCGAAGTCTATGCCCTCTGCCGCGACATCGTCACCGGCGAACGCTTCGCCCTGATTGAGGCTCTCGCCCACCGCATTCTCAGCGCGGCCCTCGCCGCCCAACCGCGGGTCTTGTCCGCCACCCTCACCGTCCACAAGCCCCAGGTCCCCATCCCCGGTGACCACGCCGGGGTGGCCCTCACCGTCACGCTCTCGCGAACCTGAGCATCCGTGCCCGATCCCTTGTCTTCCTGCTCTTACATCGCTTTGGGATCAAATCTCGGCGACCGCCGCGCCCACCTCGATGCCGCTCTCGCCGCCTTGGCGGTCCTGCCTGGCACTCGCCTGGAGGCAGTCTCCCCGTTCTACGAAACCGCGCCCGTCGGTCCTCCCGGACAACAGGACTACCTCAACGCCGTCGCCCGGCTTTCCACCACGCTCGATCCCTTCGCGCTGCTCGACGCCCTCCTCGCCATCGAGCAGGCCCGCGGCCGCGTCCGCCGCGAACGCTGGGGCTCGCGCACCCTCGACCTCGACTTGCTGCTGCACGGCGACACGCGCCTGAACGACCCGCGCCTCACCCTGCCCCATCCGTCGATGCTCGACCGCGCCTTTGTCCTGGTGCCGCTGAACGACCTCGCGCCCGGCCTAGTCCTCTCCGGCCGCACCGTCGCGCAGCACTTGGCCGGCCTCGACCGCTCCGGCGTCCGCCGTCTCGACGATTCGAATACCCTTTAACCACGGAGAACACGGAGCTCGGACGCAGTGCCCACAGGGACCCCGGCAAATTGCTTCAATCCCTCTTAAAAATCTCCCGTCTCCTCCTCCTTCTGAACTCCGTGCCCTCCGTGTCCTAGCTCTGTGTCCTCTGTGTCTCAAAAAAAAGACCTCACGCCGCTCATAGAAACGCTCCCCCCTGGCGCCTGCCCGCCGCCCGCGCTGCTTTTCCCGGCCTTCGCCGCGCGTCCGGGCTGCGTCTTCCTCGACTCCGCCCTGCCTTCCGCCACCGCCCGCCACAGCATCCTCGCCTGCGAGCCTTCGCTCGTCCTGCGCGGCGGCGCTGAAATCCTCCCCCGCTTCCGCTCCGAACTCGCCGCCCGCGCCACCGCGCCCATTCCCGGCCTGCCTTTCATCGGCGGCGCCATCGGGTATTTCGGATACGAGTACGGCGCCGCGCTCGATGGCATCGCGCCCGTCCCGGGACCGGACGATGCCGGCCTTCCCGCCCTCGCCTTCGGTTTCTACGATTCCGCCCTCGTCCATGACCACATGAGCGGCCTCACCACCCTGGTCGCCCCCGACGCCGCGTCCCTTGCCCGCCTCCGCGGCCTCGTCTCCGTCCCCCGCACTCCCGCGCTCCCCCACTCCCCCGCTCCCTCCTTCGCTTCCTTCACGCCTTCACTCCCTCCCCTCGCCTACGTCGCCGCCATCGCTCGCATCCGCGACTACATCGCCGCGGGGGACGTGTATCAGGTCAATTTCACCCGCCGTTTCACCACGCCCTTTGCCGGCTCCGCTGCGGCCCTCCACTCGCGCCTCCGCGCACTGAGCCCCGCACCCCACGCAGCCTTTCTCGATTTCGGCGATTTCCAGCTCGTCTCCAGCACGCCCGAACGGCTCCTCCGCGTTTCCGGCCGCACCGTGGAGACCCGGCCGATCAAAGGCACCGTCGCCCGCGCCGCGGATCCCGCCGCCGACGCGCAAAACCGCGCCCGCCTGTTCGCCAGCGCCAAAGACCAGGCCGAATTGCTCATGATCGTGGATCTCGCGCGCAACGACCTGGGCCGCGTCTGCTCGCCGGGCAGTGTCCGGGTCGCCGCCCGCCACGACCTCGAGACCTACGCGACCGTGCACCATCTGGTCGCCACCGTGCGCGGTGAACTTGCACCCGGGCGGGACCGTTTCGACGCCCTCCGCGCCCTGCACCCCGGCGGGAGCATCACCGGCGCGCCCAAGATCCGCGCCATGCAGATCATCGCCGAACTGGAGACTGTCCGCCGCCATGCCTACACCGGCGCGCTCGGCTACCTCGGTTACGACGGCGATGCCGATCTCGCCATCGCCATCCGCACCGTCACCTGCTCCCGCGGTCTTGCCAGCTACCATGTCGGCGGCGGCATCACCTGGGACAGCGATGCCGCCGCCGAATACGAGGAAACCCTCCACAAAGGCCGTGCCATGCACGCGGCGCTGAGGCAAACCACTGAATTTTAACGCGAAGACGCAAAGGTCCGCAAAGATCGCAAAGCAATGCTCAGAACGAGCCGTTCCCAAACTCGGATGACGAGACCCGGACAAGTCCGTCCATTGGTCATTGGACATTCGTCATTGGTCATTCGAGGCTCCGCCTCGCCTATGTCTCTCGCCTCCCAGGTCCTTCTCGACGGCCAACTTCTTCCTGCCTCCCAGGCCAAGATCTCCGCGCTCTCCGACGGCTTCCTCTTCGGCCACGGCGCCTTCGAGACTCTTCGCACCCGTGACGGCCGCCCCCTGCTCCTGGCCGCCCACCGCGCCCGCCTGGCCGCTTCCTGCGCCGCGCTCGGCCTCGATGCGCCTCCGCCCGCCGACGAGTTGGCCAGCCGCGTCACCCGCCTGCTCGCCGCCGTGCGCCTGCCCGCCGCGGCCGTGAAGATCGTGCGCTTCCGCGAACTCACCCGTTGCGCCGAACTGATCACCGCCCGCGCCCTGCCGTATTCGGCGCCCGACTACCTGCGCGGCTTCCAGGTGCAGACCTTCCGCCAGGGCGAGCGCGACGGGCGTCTCACCGGTCACAAGACCCTGAATTACCTCGAAAACCTCCTCGCCCGCCAGTCCGCCCGGGCCGCCGGCTGCGACGAGGCGCTCTTCGTCACCCCCGCCGGCCGCGTCCTCGAGGGCTCCGCCAGCAGCCTCTTCATCGTGAAGGACGGCCACGCGCACACCCCGCCTCTCTCCGCCGGCATCCTGCCCGGCGTCGCCCGTGCCCGCGTGCTCGCCCTCATCGGCCCGGACCGCGCCCACGAGACCTCGCTGACTCTCAATGAGGTCCTCGCCGCCGACGAATGCTTCCTCACCAATGCCCTCATGGGCGTCATGCCCGTCGCGAGCCTGGATGGGCACAAATTCCCCGCGCATTCCCCCGAGACCAGCGCAGTCCGCCATCTTTTCAACCACGCGCCCGAGTAGCGCGCGGCCCGCGGAAGGACGGGAACGGCAGGCTCAACGAAGCCCGGCCTCCGCCTCCAGCGTGGCGTTGTCGGTGCGCACCCCCGAGGAAGAAAGCTCGCCCAGCAGCCGGTTGCAGGCGGTCTGGCAATCCTGGCAGGTGGCCGCGCAGGTCGCGCAATGATCGTGCATCGCCGCGTGCGCCCCGCACTCGTCGGCACAGGCCTGGCAGGCGAGCGCGCAGGCATGCAACTGCGCCTGCAGCAGCGCCCCATCCGGCTCGGTTTGGCGCGTGATCAAGGATGCGGTGACGTGGCAGATCCCGGCGCAATCCAGGTTGAGGCGGATGCAGCGTGCCAGACCGGGCAGGTGCTCCTCCTCCGCCAGACAAGCGTCCGCACAGGAAGTGCATACCTGCTCGCACAGGTTCAGTTCCAGGATGGTCGCGGCAAAAAGATCCCGGCTGGCCGCTTGCGACCGCCGGTGCTGGCCCAACATGACTTCGAGTGTTTTCATGCCGCCAGCTTATCGCGCCGCGCCGTCCCTATTCCATCGGGCGCTCCGCCCCTGCGGCCATCGGTCGGCGTCGAGACCTCCGCCGGAGAAAAACCCGGCATAAGACCGCGGAAGCCCTCCCGCCCGCCGATTTTGCACCGCATCGAAGGTTCTTTCCCAGGCTAAGAACCGCCGCTGCAAACCTTTCGCATCCGTCAAAATCCCCACGTTCCGCGGAAACCGGCCGCTTGTGTGAATCCGGGCTCGCCACCACAGTCGACGCCTCCCAGCTACCCTTCAGCGTCTTTTCGCGGACGCTTTCTTCTCCTCCGTCCTCCTTCTCGACATGACCCTCACCGAAGCCGCCCGGCTCCTCGAGCTACCCCAGGATGCCACGCCCGATCAGCTCCAAGCCCGTTACCAGCTCCTGCGCACCCGGCTGGAAGAGAAGATCGAAACCGCCCCCGCGCTCTACCTGAAGGAGAGACACCGCGTCGCCCTGACCAATCTCACCGCAGCCTATGAACTCCTCAAGCTGGCCGGTGAAGTCCTGGTGTCGGGCCAGGCCGGGTCCGCCGCTTCGGAACAAGCCGAGTCCGCCTCCCCTGCCCCCGCACCCGTTCCGCTTTCGCCACCGCCCTCATCGCCCATTCCCGCCCCGGCCCGGCCAGCCCCCGCCCCGATCGCGGCCGTCGCGCGTCCGGCGGCCCAACCGGCGCCGGTCCCGATTCCGCCTCCCCGGAGCGGCAGCAAACGCGGTCTGGCCGTCGCCCTGGCCTTCGGGCTGGTCGTGATTCTCGCCGTCGTCGGCGGCGGCGCCTGGCTGAAGCAGAAACGGGCCGCCACCGCCGAGGCCGAACGTGTCCGGACCTCCCTCCTTACCCGGCAGACCGACGCCAGGGCCCGTTGGGAACGCCTCGACGCGGAGGCCGCCGCCGCCGAAGGCGAGCTCGCCCGGCTCAAGGGAGAGCTCGATGCCGCCCAAAACCTCGCCGCGCCCGCCCTCGCCGAGTTGCAGGCCCGCCACCGCGCGCAGCGCGCTTTCGTGGATTGGTTCCTTCCCGCCCTCGCCGAGAGCCCGGCCAAGGCCCTCCTCGCCCGGCTCGACGCCGCCCTCGCCGGCCAGGCGCCCGCCGACACCGCCCCGACCGAGGCTGAGCTCCAGGCCGCCCTCACCCAGGTCGAGCAGGAACTGGGCGCCGAAAAAGCCCGGCTGCTCGCGCTGGGCCGCCCGCTGAACCTTGTCTCCGAACCCGCCGGCCTGCGCTACACCCTCACCGACGCCTACGGCCGCAGCTCGGAGGGGCTCACGCCGGCGACGATCGAAGTCCCCTGGGGCCAGACGCAGGTGAGCATCGCGGCTCCCGGACCGGCCTGGGCTGGATTCAAGCAGGACATCCTCATCAGCCACGCCGGTGTCGGCGAGGTGAAGGCGGTCTTCGCCATGACCACCGCCCGGGTCGCCTCCAGCCCCGGCACCCTCGCCTATGAGCTGACCTTCGCCGGTGGCGCCTCGCGCCGCGGCCTCACTCCGGTCGACCTGGAAGATGTGCCCACCGGCCCCGCCACGCTCAAGGTCTCCCGCCCCGGCTGGCCCGATATCGAACAGGCGGTGGAAATCACCGCGGCCGGCCCCAACGTCTTCACCGCCGAGTTCGTCCCCGGTGCCCTGACGCTGAACTCCGAACCGGCCGGCGCAACCGTGACGGCGGGCGACAAGGACCTCGGGGTCACCCCCCTGACCCTCGAAGATCTGTCGCCCGGCGAGCATGTCTTCCGCCTGAAACTCACCGGCTACAGCGCCGCCTCCGTGACCGCCCAGGTGCGCGCGCGCGAAACTGGCCTCTCTTCCGTCGTGCTGCAGCCCATCTCGGAGCTGGAGCCGGGCAAGCCCTACCGCGTACCCGAGCTGGGCATGGAACTGATACCCATCCGCGCCGGCGAATTCACCATGGGCAGCCCCGCCACCGAGTCGGAGCACAATGCCGACGAGACCCAGCACCAGGTGAAGATCAGCCGGGACTACTGGCTCGGCAAATACGAGGTGACGCAGGCGGAATGGCGCGCGGTCATGGGCGACGAGCCGAGCTTCTTCAAAGGCGAGCGCCTGCCGGTGGAGCAAATCTCCTGGGACCTTGCGGCCCTGTTTTGCCAGATGCTGACCGACCGGGAACGCGCCGCCGGCCGTCTGCCCGAGGGTTACCAATACGCCCTGCCCACTGAAGCGCAGTGGGAATACGCCTGCCGGGCCGGCTCCCCCGCCGCCTACTCCGGCACGGGCATCCTGAGCGACATGGGCTGGTATCAGGTGATCAGCGAAGGCAAGACCCACCCCGTCGGCCGCAAGCAACCCAACGCCTGGGGGCTCCACGACATGCATGGCAACGTCTGGGAATGGTGCTCCGACTGGTTCGCTTTCTACCCCGCCGGCCCCGTCACCGACCCCAAGGGTCCGCCCACCGGCACCGGCCGCGTGAACCGCGGCGGCGCCTGGGGCAGCGTCGCCGCCAGCTGCCGCTCGGCCTTCCGCCTGAACGACCTCCCCGGCTCGAAGACCCGCAACCTCGGCTTCCGCCTCGCCCTCGTCAGCACGGGCAAGACCGCCACGCCTTGAGCAAAACCACCCGCAGCCTGCTCGCCACCGGCGGTTTCCTGCTCGTTGTCGCATCGGTCGTCTTTGCCGTAAACCGGGAGAGATGGTTCTATTACCGCTTCACCCCGGAGCTATGGAAAAAGACGTCCGAGGGTTCGGACCATGGCCGTCATTATTACCAAGCCCGGTATCTGGTCGATCACTCTCTCTTGCTGGGTCTATCCCAGAACGAAATCGTCAGCCGCCTGGGCGCACCTGATTCCAAATACGACCCTGCGGCCGGTTCGGCTCATTACATCTACTATTTAGGCAAGGAGCGGGATAAGCATTCGCTAAAGGCGCTCAACGTGGCGTGGATGGAAATCACGTTCACTGCCGGCAAGGTGACCGCAGTCCAAATTAAATAAGCACGGTCGTGCGCAACGACTGCCGTCAGCGCCTCACCGGAAATCGTGCGAGGCCTGCTCGGGCACGCCGGTGACGCGCAGGGCCGAGATCTTCTCGGCGCGGATGTGGATCACGCCGCCGCGGTTCTGCAGCCGGCCCACGATGCGCAGCGTGCTCTCCTCGTTGATCACGAAGCGGTGGCGCTCGAAAAGCTCCGAGCTCACCACGGCGTTGGCCACCCCCGTCTCATCCTCCAGCGAGACGAATACGATGCCCTTCGCCGTGCCCGGCCTCTGGCGGCAGATCACGCTGCCGCCGATCGTCACCTCGTCGCCATGCTTCCCCAAGGGCAGGTCGGCCGCCCGCCAGATGTCCGGCAACTGCTCGCGCACGAGGCTCATCGGGTGCGCGCCGGCGGTCAGACCCAGACCGCGAAAATCCTCCCTCACCCGCTCGTCGGGCGTCATGGCCGCGAGCGGCGCGTCCCCGCCCTCCGCCTCGTCGAGCAGGCCGCCCGCGTATTGGAACAGGCTCTCCTCCGAGGACCAGGCGGCCTCGACCTGCCAGAGCGCGGCGCGGCGGTGGCGCGCGAAACAATTCAAGGCCCCGACCGCCGCCAGGGCCCGCCGCTCGGCCGCGGCCAGCGGCACGCGGCGCAGGAAATCCGCCAGCGAGGCGAAGGCGCCGCCCGTCGCCCTCGCCGCGACCAGGGCGCGCGCGTGCGCCTCGCGCAGGCCCTTGAGGAAACGCAGCCCGATGCGGATCGTATCCGGCCCCTCCACGGTGCAAAGCCACTGCGAGTGCTGCACGCAGACCGGCCGGACCTTCAGGCCGTGCCGCCGCCCGTCCTGCACCAGCGTCGCTGAGGAATAAAACCCCATCGGCTGGTTGTTGAGCAGGCTCGCGTAAAACTCCGCCGGACGGTGGATCTTCAGCCAGGTGCTGGCGTAGGCGAGCAGCGCGAAGGAAATGGCGTGGCTTTCGGGGAAGCCGTAGAGCGCGAAGGTGCTGGTCGCCTCCATGAGCTTTTGCACCACGCCGTCGGAATAGCCCCGCGCGCGCAGGGCGTCGCGCAGCTTCAGGCTCACCTTGATCAGGCGCTCCTGGTTGCGCGTGAAACCCAGCGAGCGGCGCATTTCCTCCGCCTCCGTCGCGCTGAAACCCGCGATCACCATCGCAAGGGCCAGCATCTGCTCCTGGAACAGGATCACGCCGCAGGTGCGCTCCAGGATCGGCCGGGCCAGCGTGTCCACCTCCGCGTCGACGCAATAATACTCGGGTTTCCGGCCTGCCCGCAGCTCCGCGCGGCGCTCCATCAGCGGCGCGATGATGCCGCCCGTGATCGGCCCCGGCCGCACGATGGCCACCGCGATCGCCACGTCATAGAAAGTGCGCGGCTGCAGCCGGGGCAGGGTCGCCATCTGCGCGCGCGACTCGATCTGGAAGACGCCCACCGTGTCCGCCTTGCACATCAGCTCGAAAGTCTTCGCGTCCTCCGGCGGCACCTGGTGCAGCTCGAAGGGACGCGCGTTCTCCGCGCAAAGCCGCTGGCAGTCCTGCAACACCGCCATCATGCCGAGCCCAAGGAAGTCGATCTTCACCAGGCCGAGGTCCTCGCAGTCCTCCTTGTCCCATTGCACGACGGTGCGGCCGTCCATGGTGGCGTTCTCCACCGGCACGATCGTGTCCAGCTTCCCCGGGCAAAGAATCATGCCGCCCGAGTGCTGGCCGAGATGGCGCGGCAACGACTTCAAGCGCTGGCAGAGCGAGAGCAGCGCGGGCAGGCGCGGGTGGGCCGCCGGCAGCCCCGAGTTCCGGAACTGCTCCCGCAGGTCGAGCGTGTGCGGGAAATCGCCGTTGGCGTAGAGCGCCGAGAAGCGGTCGAGCACATCCTCGGGCACCCCCAACACCTTGCCCACCTCGCGCGCCGCGCTGCGACCGCGGTAGGTGATGACGTTGGCCACCATCGCCGCGCCCCGCCGCCCGTGGCGCGTGTAGACGTCTTGGATGACCTTCTCGCGCAGATCGCCGCTCGGCAGGTCGAGGTCGATGTCGGGCCACGAGGGATGCCCGTCCGCGCCCACCCGGCCTTCGCTGAGGAAACGCTCGAAAAGCAGGTGATTCTTGATCGGATCCACCGCCGTGATGCCGAGCGCATAACACACCGCGCTGTTCGCCGCCGAGCCGCGGCCCTGGATGAGGATATTGTCCTCGCGGCAACGGCGGCAGACGTCCCACACGAGAAGAAAATAGCCGGGGAAGCCGAGCTTCCCGATCAGGGCCAGCTCTTTCTCCAGCTGCGCCACGACCCGCGGCGTCATCGCGGGAAAGCGGTCCCGCGCACCGGCGAAGGCCAGTTCGCGCAACTTGCCTGCCATCGTCTCGCCGGCCTCCACCGGGAAATCCGGAAACTCGTAGCCGAGCTTCGAAAGCGTGAACTCCAGCCGGTCCGCGAGGCGCACGGTGTTCGCAAGCGCCTCGGGGTGATCCGCAAACAACTCCCCCATGCCTGCCGCGGAGCGCAGATGCCGTCCGGCGTTGACCGAGAGGAGCCGGCCGGCGGTGTCGAGCGTCACGTGATGTCGCAGGCAGGTGAAGACGTCGGCGATGTCGCGGCCCTCGGGCGTGGCGTGCAGCACGCCCCCGGTCGCGAGCAGGGGCAGCCGGCGCGCCCCTGCCAGGTCGGCGAGCACTCGCAACGCAGGTTCCTCGCCGCGGATGCGCCGGCGCTGCATTTCCACAAAGAGCCGCTCCGGCCCGAAGACCGCCTCGAGCTGCCCGAGGGCGGCCGCGGCTCCGGCCTCGCCCTGCCGCCGCCAGCCACGCAGCACCGGCCCCTCCTCGTCGCCGGTGAGCGCCACCAGCCCCTCCGCATGCGCGGCGAGTTCGGCCCAGGTCGCAAAACAGGGGCGCTTGCGTTCACGGAGATCGACGCCCGGCGGCTGGCCCTCCGGCGCCAGGCCGGACGGGCGCGGCTCGAGCTTGGCGGTCGAGATGAGCCGGCACAGGTTCTGGTAACCCGCGCGGTTCTCGACCAGCAGCGGCACCACGCCCCCGTCCTCCATCGTGATTTCGGCGCCCACCAGCGCGCGGATGCCCTGCTCCCGCGCCGCCGAGTACAGGCGCGGCGCGCCGAAGATCCCGTCGCGGTCGAGCACGGCGAGCGCGGGGAGGCCGAGTTTCGCCGCCTGCTCGGCGAGTTGCTCGGGCACCGAGGCGCCGCGCAGAAAACTGAAGGCGCTCGAAGCGTGGAGTTCGATGTAGGCGGCCATGGCCTCGGTTCCGGTCAGTCGTATTCCCCCTCGACGAACCAGCATCCGTCGCCGCCGCGCACGAGGCGGTAGAGCGCGTCGAGCTCGATGTCCCATTCCTCGCGTTCCCAGGCCTGCTCGGCCTGCCACCAGTCGCCCGCCGCCTGCCAGGGACCATCCGCCGCGCGCACCTCGCCGCCGAAGTGCGGCGTCCATACCTGCACGGGCCGGCGGCCGCCGTCGGCCAGGACGACCATCGCGGGCACCGGCGGACGATAACGCCGTAGCACCAGACCCTGCGGCGGCGGCCGAAAGCGTTGCGGATCGCGCGCGGGAATCTCGGCCGGCGGCGGCGCCAGCGTGAAGGCGTCGGACCGGTGCGTGTCCGCCAAGGCCGGCGTGCCCACGCGGTCGGCGCCGACGAGCGCCGCGATGCGCGCGAGCGTCTCCGCGAAACGGTGCGGGTCGCGCAGCGCGCGGTCGAAAAGCCCATGCTGCCGCGCCGCCGCACGGGTGGGCGTGATGTCGAGCCGCACGCCTACAATCGCGGCCTCGGTACGCACCGTCTCCAGGTAGGTGTGCAAGGCGCGAAACAGGATGTCGGCCTGGGTGGACGGCTCGGGCAGGCGCAACGTGCGGGCGTGCGCGGTCTCGTCGGCCAGGTCCAACACGAGCTCGAGCTCGGCGGCGGCGAGGCCGGCGGTGGCGAGCTCCAGCACGAGGCGGTCCACGAAACGCCGCAGCACGAAGAGCAACGGCTCCAACGTCTCCAGTTCGTGCTCGCAGGCGAGCGCGGCCGAGAAGCGCGGCGGGGGCGCCACGAGCTCGAGCGGCCGGGTGGCCTCGCCGGCGGCGCGTTCCCAGAGCGCGAGGCCGGCCGGCCCGAGGCGTTGCGCGACCGACGCCTTGGAGAGTGCGGTGAGGTCGCCCAGCGTGCGCAGCCCCCAGCCGGCGAGGATGGCGCGCAGTTCCTCCGGCGGTTCGGCGGCCTCGAGCGGCAAGGGTGCGAGGAAACTCCGCTCGTCGCCGATCAGGAACAGCGGCTCGGCCCGGCGCGCGGCGTAGAGCGCAAGCAGGGGCGTGGGCCCCGCGCCGGCCGTGGCCTCCAGGCCCAGCGCCCGCAGCCGCGCCAAGGCTTCGCGCAGCGCGGGCTCGCGGCGCTCGAACGCGAGGCCGTTGACCTGGAGCGTGCACACCCCGGGCGCGGTGCGCTCGACAAAGGGCGACACCGCAAACGCGGCCGCGAGCAGGCCGGCCTCCGCCTCGGCCTCGGCGTCGGCGCGCGGCACGAGGAGACGCAGGTCTTCGCAGCGGGCCAGCGCCTGCGGCGAGGTTTGCCCGGGCTCGACGCCCCGGCGCCGCGCGGCGGCGGTGCAGGCGAGGAGGCGCGCCGGCCGCAGGGTTGGATCGAGCAGCCCCACCGCCGCGCGTTCCGCCGGGCCGGGCTCGGCCCGCAGCAGGGCCTGCAGGGCGAAATCGGCGATGTGCAGGACGGCGAACATGGACGGAAAACCTGGGAGGTACGGCGCGCCTCAGCCTTGCGCGGCGGCCAGGCGCTGCCGTTCGCGCACGACCTCCAGATCGACGGCGAGATGCGGACGCGCGAGCGCCTGCGCCGCCAGCCCGTGGGTTTTTTCGAGCCGCAGCCGCAGTTGCGCGCTGGGCACGAGCGTGACCAGGGTGAGGACCAGAAACGCGAGATCGGTCTGCCCCACCGCGCGTTGCAGCCGATACCAGTTCGTCGCCGGCAGGCGGCGCAACTCCGCCGGGGCCGCCGCCGTGAGGTCAAGCACGACGAGATCGAGGTTGGCCTCGCGCGCCAGCAGATCGGCGACCGGCAGGGCGTCCGTCGTCGCGCGGCAGCGCACCCAGAGCAGGTGTTGCAAGTCCTCCTCGGGAAAGGACTGCGGATCGAATTGGTCCGCCGCATCGATCAACGCCACCCGGACCGGCAGGGCGCGGGTGGCGGCGAGCAATTGCGCGAGGAAAAGCTGGCCGCCCGTCCCCGGCCCCGCGCAGACCAGCTCGGTCAGGGCGGGACGCGGCAGGCCGCCTGCGGTGTCGTCCACTGCGGGAATCCCGGTCGGCAGCACGCCGCCCGCCGGCCGCGCCGCCTGGGGAAAGCGGGTCGCGAGGAGCTGGCGCAGGGACGAAAGATTGGCGGCGGCGGACGGCACGGATGTGGGCAGCTAAAAGGTGGCGGATTCCCGCCACAAACATACTGTTCAAATGAACAGCTACCATCCTTCGCCCGCAAGGCGGAAGGCCACGTAGGGAATGCGACGCACGCGCAACGCGCTGAAAGTCATTCGGATTAGGCGCTGTCTTCGAAATAATCCAGCGCTCTGCTGAAGCCCTGCGGGTGGTCGGGAAATCAGGCTGGGCCGGCGTTGGCCTCGGTGGCACGGGCCTCCGGCCCGCCTCCACCTCGGCCGCCTTGGCCGAGCCTGGTTTCCCTACCACGGAGCACCGGTCTATTTCGAAGACAGCGCCTAACGCCCTTTGCGTCCTTCGGATCGCTCTTCTCGACTTCGCGTTAAAATCCGGTTCCGAAACGCTCCTGCACAACCCTACACCGCCTTGATCTGCCGTAAGTCCTCCACGAAACGCCGGAAGGCCTCCTCGCGGTCCGCCGGCGGTCCCCGCAAGATGGCCGAGGGGTGCACGGTGGCGAAAAACGCCTTCGCCCAGGGCACGTCGCGAAAGGCGCGCCCGCGATCCCGGCTCACCCGGAAGGCCCGGCCCATCAAGGCCTGAGCCGCGGTCGCGCCCAGGGCCACGACGATCTCCGGCTTCAGGATGGCCAGCTCCGCATCGAGCCAGGGACGGCAGGCGGCGATCTCGCGCGCGCCGGGCTTCTGGTGCAACCGGCGCTTGCCCGCCGGCTCCCACTTGAAGTGTTTCACCGCGTTGGTGACGTAAACTTCCGTGCGGTCGAGGCCGGCGTCCGCCAGCGCGCGGTCGAGCAGTTTTCCCGCCGGCCCGACGAAGGGGTGCCCCTGCCGGTCCTCCTGGTCGCCGGGCTGCTCGCCCACGAAGACGATGCGCGCCGTCTCCGGTCCCTCGCCGAAGACGGTCTGCGTGCCGAGTTTGTAGAGCGGACAGGCCCGGCAGCGCGCCGCGCGCCGCCTTACCTCGTCCAGTGGCAGGTCTGCCGGGTCTTCCGGCAGGTAGCGGGCGGCCGTGCCGGGCTTCGTCGCGGGGCGCTTCGCAAGCAGGCTCATGCGCATCATCGACCCCGGGAGTTGACCGGAGTTGCGCCTAAACAGGCCGCGGGGAAAACGGCCTCGCCTGCGGAGTTTATCCGGTGGCGGCCCTGAAGCTTTCTTCCGCCGCCCGCGCCTGCCCGAGCCCGATGCCCGCCAAGCGTCATCCGGCCTAGGCTCGCCGTCCTCGCCCTTCGTTTTCCGGCTCCGCGTCCTCCGCCGTCCAAGGGCCTTCTGCCAACCTGTCCAATCCAAGGTTTTCCGCCATGAGTTCCTCCGCCATCCCTCCCGCCTCCCTTCGCCAGCTCACTCTCATCACCGGCGCCACCAGCGGCATCGGCCTGCACCTCGCCCGCGAATTCGCCCGCCAGGGACATCCGGTCGTGCTCGTGGCCCCGGTGCAAAACGAGCTCGATACCATCACCTCCGGCCTGCGCGCCGAATTTTCGGTTGAGGCCCACGGCCTGGCCGCCGACCTCCGCGACCCCGACTCCATCGACCGGATTTTTGTCCAGTTGGCGGCACTCGGCCTCGCTCCCGGCATCCTCGTCAACAACGCCGGCCTCGGACGCAGCGGCAAGTTCTGGGAAATCCCCCTGGAGGAAGACATCAGCATGATTCGCCTGAACATCGAGGCCGTGATCCGTCTCACCAAACGCTTCCTGCCTGCCGTGCTGAACGGCGGAGGCGGCCGCCTGCTCATCACCGCCTCCGTCGCCGGCTTCGAGCCCGGACCCCGGATGGCCGTCTACCACGCCACCAAGGCCTTCGTGCTCTCCTGGTCCGAGGCCCTGGCGACCGAGTTGGAAGGCACCAACGTGAGCCTCACCGCGCTCTGCCCCGGACCCGTGGACACCGACTTTTTCCCGAAGGCCGACCTGGTCGATTCCAGCGTCTTCCAGAAGGGCCGGGTCATGGCGCCGCAGAAGGTCGCCGAAGCCGCTTACAAGGCACTCATGGACGGCGACCGCCTCGTCGTGCCCGGCGCAGCCAACAAGGCCATGGTCTTCTCCCGCCGCTTCCTCCCGGAATCCGGCCAGGCCAGGATGAACGAAAAACTCTATTCGCCCACCAAACCCTCCAAGCGCAAACGCGAGCGCGGCGACGAGGAGCGCAAAGCCGGCACGGAGCAGAACGCGGCCTGAGGCGGCGGCGAAACCCGGCTGTAGCGGTGAGCGCGGAGCGAACCGGGTTCGAAGACGGGTCGCGGGCGCTCCCGCTACGTGATTGGTGTAGACCCGACCGCTGGTCGGGTGCCAGGCCAACGGCCTGGCCTACAGTGACTCACTCGCCCGCGGCACGCAGCCGGGCGAAGAGGCGCAAACCGGTGAAGGGAATGGTCACGCGCACCAGCTCGAAGCCCGGATTCGTCACCTGCACGAGCTGGAAGCCGTTCAGGTAGGAGCCCGCGCTGAACTGGAGCGTGCCCCCCGCACCCACAGTCGGAGAGAAGGCCACGTAGGCGATTCCTTCGGCGCCGGGGGCAAAGGCATCGCGGAAGGCGCTGCCGCCCGACGTGGCCGTGGCGCGGGTGCCGCCGCCGTTGCCCGCGGCCAGCGTCACCGTCGAGGTCTGGTTGTCCTGGTCGCCGTGCGTATACACGTAGAGCCGGTAGCTGCCCTCCGGCAGGCTGCCCACCGTGACGGTGTAGGTGTTGCCGAAGAGGTAGTCCTGCATCAGGAGCGCCGGGTTGGGCGAGCCGTTGGTCGTGTTGTTCCAGGCCGAAAAACCCGAGCCCGAACTCGCGATCGTAATGTCCACCACGCTCGTGGCGCCGCTCGAATCCATGACGTCGGTCAGCGTGCCGCTGGAGGCGCCGGGATTCACGAAGCTGTTCCACGCCGTGCCGTCGCCCGGGGCCGCGGCGAGGCCGCTGTAGTTGTTCGCCGCCGTCGTGTTCATGTCGACGTTTACCGCCAGACCGAGGAAGGGGATCACCTCGACCTCCGCGTCCACGCCCGGCGTGCGTGCGGTCCAGATCGCCAGGTGCTCGTCCTCGGAGGTCTCGATCACCGTGTCCACGGAAGCCGCCGCCACCGCGCGCTCGTATTCCAGCACCAGATGCTTGCCGTCGATATCCTCGATGATCGTCGCCGTGGGCAGCAGCCCGGAGTCGGGTGCGGCGGGGTTGCCGCCGAGAACGTATTCCAGCAGGTTCGCCACGCCGTCGCCGTCGGCATCCGCCGCCGCGAAACCGCCGGCGGAGGCATCGAGGCCGAAGCTTCCGGCCCAGGCCGCGAAGGGCGTGAGGACCGTGAGCGTGGCCGCGGCGGAGGGAACGTTGCCGACGCCGTTGGTCACCACGCAGTCATACGAGCCCGCGTCGGTCAGTTGCGCGGAGGCGATCGTATAGGAAACGCCGGTCTGGCCGGGGATCGGGTCGCCGCCCTTGCGCCACTGGTAGGTGAGCACCGGGCTGCCGCCGGCCTCGACGGTGAACGTCACGGACTGGCCGACTGCCACGGTCTGGCTCTCGGGCGGGGTGACGATGGAGGGAGCCACATCGGGCTCGACCGTGGGCAGCCAGCCGCCGAGGGCGAAGTAGGGATGGCCGAAGATCGCCTCCAGGGTGTAGTCCTCGGGGTTGACCGTCACGGCCGCGCGGTTGCCCGTGCCGCCCGGGTTCGCGAGCAGCGGATCGGTGGGCGACATGGAGCCGCTGGTGTAATCCGGGTCGATGGTGTTGAGCCAGTAGGCCCCGGCGGCCTGGCGCTGGGCGGGGGTCGGGGCGGCGCCGCCGCCGATCAGGGTGTTGCCGTATTCGATCGCGCGGCAGGTCGCCTCGCGACCGTCCCATTCGCTCCAGGCCTTGGTGGTGATGTGCGAACCGAGCTGGCAGTTGATGACGGCGGTGTAGCCGTCCTGGCGCCACGGACGCATGAAGGTGGTCGTGCCCACGCCGACGTCGTAGGGATAGCCGCTGGCGACGAGGGCGCGCGGGAAGCGGCAGTTCAGGAACACCTCGCCGTAAGGCTGGGCGAGGGGCGTGTTGGGCGCGCCTATCGGGCCACCGGTGTTGCGGATCTGCACGATGTCGCAGTCGTCGAAGACGCCGAGCGCCTCGCCGTAGATGAAGTCCACGCTGCCCCAGATCTCGCAGTTGTAGAAATAGGCTATGCCGCGGATGGTGTAGAGCGTGTCCTGGCCGCCCTTGATCAGGACGTTGTCGAAGACGAGGCGGCTGCCGGTGGTCTGGACGGTCTGGATGGGACCGGCGAAGGCCGGGGCGCCGCTGGAGGCCTGCGCGAGGTAGACGCCGTTGTCGACCGTGAGATTGCGGACGGTGACGTCGTTGCTCTCGATGCGCAGCGTGCCGGCGCCGGTGGCGTTGGAAAAGCTCGGATACGGATAGTAGAGCTGCACGCCGGCGCGGGTCATCCCCTCCCCGATGATGGTCACGAAGTGGCGGTTCTGGGCAAAGGTCGCGTTGTCGCGATAAACACCGGGCTTGATCCGAATGGTGCGCGGGAGGGTGTTGTTTTGCGGAATCCAGTCCGCGGCGCCCTGGAGCGTGGCGAAGTCGCCGGTGCCGTCGTGGCCCACGGTGATCGTTTCCGGGCCGGTGGAGGCGGTGGGCGCCGCGGGGCCGGCGGCCTTGGTGGAGAAGCGCCAGGCGGTGGTGCCCGAAAGGCCGGGGTAGGCCGCGTTCGTCGAGTCGAGCAGCACCGCCGCGTCCATGTTCACGTAGTAGGTTTTTCCATACGCGAGGCGTTGGGCAGGGCTGAGCGTGATCCAGACCTCGTTGCCGTAGACGGCGACGGGCATGTAGTAATAGTTGGCGCCCTGGACGCTGCGGGTCGCGGCGTTTGCGACGGTGGCGGAGAAGAGGGTGAAGGTCTGGAACTGGCCGAGGTCGATGGTGGCGGCGACGGAGTCGTCCGCGGCGTCGCGGAGGATGATCTTGCCCGACTTGCCGAGCTTGGGCGCGGCAGGGAAGACAAGACGGAGTTGCTGATCGATGGCGATGCCGGTGGAGAGGCTGGCCGGAGCCAGGGTGACGGACTGGGCGGTGGCCACGCCGACGTAGACGGCCGCGCTGG
This sequence comes from uncultured Akkermansia sp., assembly GCA_966250295.1. Taxonomy (GTDB): domain Bacteria; phylum Verrucomicrobiota; class Verrucomicrobiia; order Opitutales; family Opitutaceae; genus IMCC26134_A. The sequence continues at coordinate 189,820 of CBINGR010000001.1, forward strand.
TGACCGCGCCGGCGGAGTTGGAAACCGTGACGGTGTAGTAGCCGGACTGCGCGGCGGAGAAGCTGCCGACCAGGAGCGACGCGGTGGTGGCGCCCGAGACGCCTCCACCGTTGCCCACCACGACACCGTCGCGCTTCCACACGTAGGTGATAGGCTCGGGCGAGCCGGCACCCGCGTCGGCCGCCACGGAGATCGTATGGCTGGCGCCGGAGGGCACGAGGGCGGTGGCCGGCGGGGTGCCGATGACCGGCGCGATCGTGAGCGGCGCGGCGGCGCTGGTCACGGAGCCGACCGAGTTGGTGATCACCACGCGGTAAAAGCCCGCGTCGGCCGTGGTGAGGGCAGAGAGGTTGAGCGCCGGCGAGGTCGCGCCGAGCAGGTCGGCGAAGCTCACGTTATCCAGGCTCTTCTGCCACTGGTAGGACAGCGGGGAGGTGCCGTTCGCCGATACCGAGAAAATAACTCCGCCGCCCGTGGAGGCGGTCGCGGAGTCCGGATCGGAGACGATGCTGGGCGCGATGGCGCCGGTCGTGACGGAAAGGGTCGAGGCGGAGCTGGTCGTGGAGCCGCCGGGATTGGTCACGACCACGTCGTAATCGCCCTCGTCGGCCGCCGAGACGCCCGAGAGGGTGAGCGAGGGCGTGGTCGCGCCGGCATAGGCGGAACCGGTGCCGCTCGCACCGTCGGAGATCGGGCTGCCGTCCTTGCGCCACTGGTAACTCAGCGTCCCCTCGCCGGTCGCGGCGACGGTCAGCGTAACGCCGCTGCCCACGGTGGCGCTGGCGTTCTCCATCGGCGGAAGCGTGATGACCGGCACGGGATAGGGCATCAGCTGGTAGCCGTTGATGTATTGGCTGTTCGCGCCGTTCTTGGCGGTGCGGAAAACGAGATGGCCGGAGGCGTCCACCACGGCGTGAAGACGGCCCCAGGAGTTGTTGTCGGCCGCGGTGCTGGCGACGCCCGCGACCGCCGGCGCGGTAAGCGCGTAGTTCGTCCCGTCGTTGGTGTAGAGGTTGCCGGAGTTGCCGCCGCGCACGTCGACGTAGGCGGCCGAGCCGGCGGGAACGTTGGCCGCGTCGAGGATGAACTTGCAGCCCTGGCCGGTCGTAGTGGTGGTGCCGTAGAAGTAGAGGAAGTAATTGGCGCCGGCGGGCAGGCCGGAGAAGCGGTGGATGCTACCGTTTCCGCCACGGTAGATGCGCCAGCACTGGCTCATCAGGGCCGCGGGCCCGAGCGCGGTGCTCCCCCCGGCCGCGCTGTTGGGCTCGGCCCGGGTGGTGTTGGAGTCGAGATCCTGGATGCTGAGCCAGAGCGAAAGGGTCACCCCGGTGCCGGCACCGGTGGCGGAGCTCAGCGCGATGCCGTTGGCGGAATTGCAAACGTATTCGCCGACCGTGCTGGTGCTGTTCGAGCCGATCGAGGGGTTGGGCCGCTGGATGAGGTTCCAGGTCGTGCCCGCCACCGGCGCCGCCGCCGAGTAACTCCAGCCGCTCCCGGGCGCCGCGATGCTCGTGGTCGTCGCCGTGGCCGGCGTGGCGCCGGAGGTCACCTGCCCGGTCGACAACTTCACGAAGATCGCAGGCGCAGTCTGGGCGAAAAGCGTCGTCGGTCCGAGAAGCGCGGCGAGCAGCGAGCCCAGGCGAAGCAGGGGATTGAAGAGTTTTTTCATGAGGGGACGGTGAGCCGAAAAAAGAAGGTAAGGCGGCAGCCCGCGGCAGAACGGACCGGAAGCGGAAGCCATGGCGGCACCCGCACCCGCGGGGACCGCTCGGCAGCGACCGCGCGCATGTATGCGCGAGAGACGTCGAAATCAGGGGAGACAGGAAAAATGGAAGCGGGGCGGCCTTCGTTCGGCGTGGCCGTCGCCAAACGATGCCCGACCGAACCTGCGGGGGTCCTCCGTCGCGACCCGGCCATCGTTCACATTGTTGCGCGCACCGGCCACTAGTATCCACGGTATCACTACGCACTATCTCCTTCCGAGGATCTTAGCCGCCTCGATCGCGCGGCCGCGGTGCCCGGGCCAGCCGCCTCGGGCCGTTGACTCCGCCGGATTGGCCGTCATTTCGTCGCCCTAAAACCGGAGCGGTTTACGCTAAATAGAACCGGCAATTGCGCGAGAACGGCGCCCCGGCCATTTACCATCAGAATGCATTCCGGTGCCAGCGGCCTCTCCGCGTCCGCCGGACGCTCACCACCTATCCCAGCTCAGCCCCTCGTATCCATGCCCGCGCACCCCTCCCCCTTCGCCAAAAGATTCGCAGTCGCCGCCGCCGGTGTGCTGCTCGCCCAGTCTCTGCACGCCGCCACCGTCACGCTCACGGCGTCGAACGGGGCGGGCACCAGCAGCTTCGCCTCCTCGCTTTCGTGGAGCGATTCGCTGGCCCCCTCGGCCGCCAACGACTACTTCGTAACGACCGCACGGTCGCTCCGTACCGTCGCCGATTCCGGGTCCGCCACTTTCGCGGGCAACTCGCTCACCCTTGGCGATGGCGCCACCGCGGGACTGCTCATTTTCAAGAACCAAGCCACCGGCGCCGTAGTGACCGTTAATAATCTGACCCTGAACAACGGCGAAATCCAGGCCGGCGGCACCTCGAGCGGAGCGGCCAACACCGTCACTCTCGCCGGCAACGGTATCACCCTCGTCGGCAGCACCAACCGCCTCAATTCCGGCGCGGCCGGCCGCGGCATCATCGTCTCCGCGCCGATCACCGGCAGCGGCAACTTGGTGATCAACAGCGCGGGAAACTCCTTCCTTACCGGCGCCAACACCTATACCGGCACGACCTCGATCAGTTCCGGAGCCTTCCTCAACATCGGCAACAACGGCACGACCGGATCGCTCTCCCCCAGCAGCGCGATCACCGCCACCGGCACGCTCATCTTCCGGCGTACCGACACGATCACCCAAGGCACGGATTTCGGCGCGATCTCGGGAACCGGCGCCGTGCAACAACTCGGCTCCGGCACAGTCGTCATCAATAGCGCCAACACCTACACCGGCCTCACCACCATCGGCGCCAACGGCGGCACCTCCGTCCTCCAGACGACCGCAAGCGGCGCGCTCGGCTCGGGCGCAATTTTCATTGCCGGCAACGGCGGCTCCAACCGGCTCGAACTCGCCGGCGGCATCACCCTGGCCAATGCGATCAACCACAACGGCAAGGGCAACACGGTCGGACAGGCGGCGGGCATTCTGAACGTGTCCGGCAACAACACCCTTTCCGGCACCGTCACGGTGCAAACCGGCGGCTCGGATTCGACTTTCCAGTCCGACGCCGGCCTCCTCACCTTCTCCGGGGCCACCGCCCTCACCAGCAACGCCACCGGGGCACGCAACATCCTGCTCACCGGCGCAGGCAACATCGCGGTGAGCGGCGCGATCACCAACGGCACGGCGACCGTGTCGATCGCCAAACAGGGAACGGGCACCCTCACCCTTTCCGGCACCAACACCTACACCGGCACGACGAACGTCAGCGCCGGCACCTTGATCGTGAACGGCAGCCTGGCCAATACGACGGTGACGGTGGACAGCGGCGCGACCCTAGGCGGCTCCGGCACGATCGCCGGCGCCACCACGGTCAACGGCACACTCTCCGCCGGCAACTCCCCGGGCATCCTGACCTTCTCCGGCGACCTCAACCTCGGCTCGGGCTCCACCTCGGTCTTCGAAGTCGACGGCACCACCCGCGGGACCGGGTATGATGGTGTAGATGTCGGCGGCGCCCTCGCCTACGGCGGCACGCTCAGCGTGTACTTCAACGCCCCCAACGCCGGCAGCTACGATCTGTTCAGCGCTACCGCTCCTTCGGGTGACTTCTCCGCGGTCAGCATCGATGGCTCCGGCGTCTCCGCCACCTTCACCCCGGGCATCGGCTGGTCCGCCATCTCCGGAGGCTGGCAGTATGATTTCGCGAACTCTACCGGCGACCTGACGATCACCGCCGTTCCGGAACCCTCGACTCTCGCCGCCCTCGCCGGTCTCGCGGCCCTGGGGCTCGCGGGCGCTCGTCGTCGCCGTCGTTGATTCCGGTTCGATAGCCCTCGCCCGACGAAGCCCGTCCTTCTGGACGGGCTTTTATTTGCCGATCGAAAGGATCGCGTTGGCGGCACGCAGGCCGCTCGACAAGGCGCCATGGACCGTGCCGAGGTCCTCGGCGCTCGCCTCGCCCGCAAAGAACAGGGTACTCGCCACGGGCCGCGCGAGCCGTTCCGGACCGTCTTCGCATCCGGCCACGGCGTAGCTGTAGGCCCCTCTCGAATACGGATCTGCCCGCCAATCATGTGTGCAGACCTCGAGCAGCTGCCTGCGCCAGGCGTCCGCCGACCCACCGCCCAGACTGGCCAGCGAGGCCAGCGCCGCCTCCCGCAGGCCTTCGGGATCCAGACCCGCCAGGCTTTCCGCGGCCGCTCCCCCCGCCCAGCCGGTCAACATCGGCGCCGGCGCGGCCAGCGCCCACCAGGTGGGAATCGCCAGCCCGGGCGCATTGACGAAACCGAAGGAACCTCCCTGCCCCGCCCGCAATTCGCGCGGCAACAGCGGCCGGTGCCAGAAACCGGCTCTCAGTCTCAGCGTCAGGCGCACGACCTGGCCCCAGCCGAGGGCGTCGATGAGATCCTGCTTGCGGCCGAGCCCCGGGCGGAAGGTCACCGCGCGAGCCTTGAGCACGCCGAGCGGCAGGGTGATCACCGCCGCGCGCGCCCGGTGCACCTGAGGCCTGCCTCCGCCGGCCGGCAGGGTCGTCACCTCGACCGCCCCGCGGCGATGGCTCACCAGGCGCACGGGATGCCCGAGCAGCAGACGCACGCGCGCCACCGGCAGGCGGGCCCGCAGGCGCGCGACGATCGCATCATAGGGGCCGGGCAACCGATAGTCCTCGTCCTCCGCTCCGCCGCGCACCTCGCGCATCGCCTGGGCACTTAGGAGACCCAGGGGCGCCGCGTTGAAGCTTCCGGCGAAGTCCCCGATCCGGGCCCGTTCCTCCGCCGGAAAACGCCGCGCCGCTTCCGGCCCGGCCAGAAACTCCCCGAACGCGCCGCGGAATCGCGCCGGCACGGCCGAACTTACCCGCGCGACGCTTTCCCAAAAGTCCGGTACCTCGGCCATACTTCCATTTCGCCACCAGTGCATCGGCACCTCGACGGCTTGGATGCGCAGTCGCGCCGCCCGCAACAAGGCACGTATCGCCGCATTGCCTCCGTGCACGAACTCCGCGCCCAGTTCCACCGCGGGCGCGCGGACGCCCCGGGGCCGGTGCGACCACACGCGCCCGCCCACGCGGTCGCGCGCCTCGAGCAGCAGCACCCGCCGGCCCTTGCGCCCGAGCTGGGCTGCGGCGGCCAACCCGGCCACCCCGGCCCCGATCACGATCACGTCCGCCTTCGATTCCATATGCGGGTGACCCTACGCCGAAAGCGCCAGTCCGCCAGACATGCAGGCTTTCCAAAAACGCCGCAGCCGGCTTCCGTCATTGACCGCCATCCCCGTCGTGTTTCTGGGTTCGATCCACCCCAGGCTCGTTCCCCCAAAACCATGAAACCCTTCGTTCTTTTCCGCCGGCTGCGTCCGGGCATTTTCCTGCTTGTGCTCCCCCACCTCGGCCTCACCCAAGACCGCAGCGTCGAGGCCCACGACCCTGTGATGGCCCGCGAAGGCGATACCTACTATCTTTATTACACCGGAAAGGGCATCCGCGTCCGTTCCTCGAAGGATCTCGTTTCCTGGAAAGAGGAAGCGCCGGTCTTCGCGCAGACACCCGGCTGGGTCGGCGAAGTCATCCCGAAATTCGATGGCCACATCTGGGCCCCGGACATCTTCCACCACAACGGCCTCTACTACCTCTACTATTCGGTTTCGGCCTTCGGCCGCAACACCTCGGCCATCGGCGTCGCGACCAGCCCCACCCTCGATCCGAAAAGCCCGGACCAAGCGTGGAAAGACCACGGCATCGTGGTCCGCTCGGTGCCCGGCCGCGATCTCTGGAACGCGATCGATCCGAACGTGATCCTCGACGAACAGGGCACCCCTTGGATGACTTTCGGCTCCTTCTGGACCGGGATCAAACTGGTGAAACTAAATCCGGACCTCACCAGCGTGGTCGCCGGCCCGGGCGAGGAATGGCATACGCTCGCGTCCAGGCCGCGCGATTTCGAGGTGGACGAGCGGGATGCCGGCGATTCCGCCAATCCGGAACTCGATTACGCCGCCCTCTACTCCCCGGAACAGCTCGCGCGAAACCGAAGCATGATGAGCGGCTCCATCGAGGCCCCCTTCCTCTTCCGCAAGGATGGCTTCTACTATCTCTTCGTCTCCTGGGATCGCTGCTGCCGGGGAGTGAACAGTACCTACAAGATCCTCGTTGGCCGCTCGAAAGACATCCGCGGCCCCTACCTCGACCAGGACGCCAGGCGGCTGGTTCGCGGCGGCGGGACCTTGGTCGCCGAGGGCGACGGGGAAGATTGGGCGGCCGCGGGGCACTGCGCCGCCTACACTTTCGACGGGAAGGACTATCTCGTTTTTCATGCCTACGATCTCAAGGACCGGGGCAAGGCCAAGCTGCGGGCCCGCGAAATCGAGTGGTACGAAGGCTGGCCCCGGGTCAGCCTCGGTGACTAGCCTTCGTCTGCCGAAATCCGCAGGCGCTCCGGCGGCACCCGCTCGGTTAGCCACACGCCGTTTGCCGAACGAAAAAAAACGCCGCCGTTCCGGGCCATCTCGCCCGCCGCCACCTCCAGCACGACCGCCTTTCCATGCCGCGCGCCGACTTTGCGGGCGGTCTCCATGTCGGCGGACAGGTGCACGTGATGACGTTCCCCTTTCACGAGCCCGTGGGTGCGGATCGATGCAAGGAATCGGGTCGCCGTGCCATGGTAGAGCGTCTCGGGCGGCCTCTGCGGCGCGTAGTCCAGCTCGACCTTCACGGAGTGCCCCTGGCTGGCGCGGATACGCAGCCCATCGGGGCTGAACGCGAAGCGCTGCTTGTCGCTATCGCGAACCACGGCGTCCAGTTGCGCGCGCGTGAGCGGCCGGCCCGCCGCCGTGCAGCCGCGGAGAAGATCGTCCACGGCCGCCCAGCCGGCCTCGTCGAGGATGATCCCGGCGCGCCCGGGTTCGTGCCGCAGCACGAGACTGAGGAATTTGCTGATGCGAATCGGATCAAAGGACATGGTGCACTCTCCGTTCAGGCCTGACACAGCAATCCCTCGTATGCTTCGAAAACCTCGTCCGTGAAGCAGCAGAGGACGACTTCCGGCATATCCGGCTCACGGCATAAAGTTTCCAACACCGCGCCCAGCGCCACCCGGGACGCCTGGGGCACCGGATATCGATAAGCGCCGCAACTGATCGCCGGAAACGCGATGCTGGCGGCGCCGTGTCGCGCGGCGAGCCGCAGGCTATTTCGGTAACAATCTGCCAACAACGCAGCTTCATCCGCCCCGCCGCCGTGCCAAACGGGACCAACCGTGTGGATGATCCATTTGGCGGGTAAACGATGGCCCCGTGTGATCTTGGCTTCGCCCACATCGCAACCGTTCAGCCCGCGACACTCCTCCATGAGTTCAGGACCCGCTGCCCGATGGATCGCCCCGTCCACGCCACCGCCGCCCAGCAGGGAACGGTTGGCCGCGTTCACGATCGCATCGACCGGCAGCGTAACGATATTTCCCCGGCTCAGGGATATCCGTGTCATCTGCGTCCGCAGCAAACCGCGCAGTTCCATAAGAATCTCACCGAGGCGGTTTCGTCCCGAGCCGTCGCCGCCGTCCGCCCAGTAAGCGTCGTTTTCGGTGTGTTCCACCAGCCGTGCCTCGCCGGTGGAAAACAAAAGCGCCCGGACTTCGTCGTGCTGACAAAGTTTGGCGAGAACCGCCTCGCGCATAACGGAATCTTTGACCGTTTCCCAATCCGAACGCAGCGGCCGCTTGCGGTCCCGCCCCATGCGGGCGGCGATCATCGGCGAAGGCTCGTTGCGGATGGCCTCCTGATGTTCGCCCGCCGGAAACTTCTGGGCCTGAAAAGAGTGCTCCGTCGTGGGCCATTTCCGCCCGCCAAGGCGGATGGGAAACGGCGCGAAATTCGAGAACACACCGTAGGGGTCGTTCACGCGGTAAAACCGGATGGTGTGAGAGTGCATGGTTGAATGGTTTGGTCGGTTCCGCTGGATCCGCCATTTGACGCCGCAAACGTGCCGTTACAGATCGGACCGATGGCGATAGAGGCGACGCGGGGCTCAAAGAACATCTGCCTCTCGTCCCAGAATCTCCTCGGCCTGGACGATTCGTCCGCCGGCCTTGCGGACCTCGTCGAGCGCGGCGGCCGCGTCGCCCGGCCGCAGGTTCACGCCGCGGCAGGCGTCCGCGATCACCGTGACGGCAAAGCCGAGTCGGCGGGCGTCGAGCGCGGTGAATTTCACGCAGTAATCGGTCGCCAGCCCGGCGATGAAAACGTGCGTGACGCCCCGCTCACGCAGGTAATCGCCGAGCCCGGTGGCGCGTCGATGACCGTTGTCGAAGAAGCCACTGTAGCTGTCGATTTCCGGATCGATGCCCTTCTGAAAAACCCGTTCCACCCGCGCGGTGTCGAGCCCGGGCGCGAATTCGGCCCCGCGGCTATGTTGTACGCAATGCACGGGCCAGAGCACCTGCGGCAACCCGGCCAGCTCGCCAAAATCGCCGAGATTCTTTCCGGGATACATCGTGGCGAAGCTGCCGTGCCCGGGCGGATGCCAGTCCTGGGTGGCGACTACCAGCGGGAAGGCCGCTTGGAGCCGATTGGCGAGGGGAATGATCCTATCCCCTTCCGGCACGGGCAGAGCGCCGCCGGGAAGGAAATCGTTCTGAATATCGACAAGAATGAGGGCGTTCATGGCAGAAACACGGACGAACCGAAAAAGAGTTAATGCGGAACCAGGCGGCCGAAGCCGTGGAGGAGAACCACGCCAAGAAAGCACAGGTTCCTCAGCGGAAGGGCCGGCCAGCACCAGGCGGGCGGGCGACAGGCGACGCGCGGATGCGAGGCGGCCGAATGGGACAAGGCCCCCGCCAGGCTTCGCACCCAGCGTGTAGATCGAGGCCACTCGAGGAGGCCGGCGAGCCAGTCGCCCGGAATCGCCCCCGGCCCCAGCTCCGCGCCGGCCAGGGCGCCGGCGATGGCACCGACCGTATCCGTGTCGCCACCACAGGCGTAGGCGGCCTCGAGCGTCGCGCGGAAGTCACCGCGGTGCCTCCACCAGGCGTAGACCGCGACCGGTACCGAGTGCCAGGCGTAGCCCGTCACGCCGCGCCGCAAGCCCAGCCCGGTGGCGAATTCCGCCACGCCAACACCGCCCGCAGCCGCCTCCGTCATGCGCCCGGCCAGGTTCAACCAGGCGGGATCCGGGTCGAGAGTCGCAAGCAATGCGGTCAGGGCCTCGGCCGTCTCCAGCCTGTCTCCCCGGGCGATCGCCGCCGCCAGTTCAGCCACGGCCCGCGCCGCGGTCAGCGCCTTCGGATCGGTGTGCGTGAGCCGGGTGCTGGCCGCGACGTAGTCGACCCGCCGTTTTTGGTCCCGCGCAAAATACACGCCGATCACCGCACAACGCATCGCCGGACCGTTGCCGGCCGAAAAAACCCCGGCGCGCTCCGGCGCGATCCCCACCCACAGGCGGAAAATCGACCGGGCCGTCGCCAAACCCACGCCAGCCGGCAAGGCCGCCAGCCACCAGCGCAACCGGCGCGCCAGCGCGCGTTGAAAGCCCGCCACGTCATCGGGGTGTTCCAGCAGGCTCTGAGCGACCATCAAGGTGTGTTCGGTGTCGTCGCTCCACATTCCCCTCCCGCCCGGCAGCAGCCGGTGCCGCCACGGGCCGGGCCAGCGGCGGCGGACCGTTTCCGGTCGCAGTCCCTCGCCGGGCAGCCCCACGCTGTCGCCCGCCGCCGTGCCCAGCAGCACGCCCGCAAACGCCTTTTCGGCCGGAACGACTGGCCCGGGCGCGCTCACGGGGGGAACGGGGAGAGGCGTGTTCATAAGGGAAGACCCGGGCGGCGGGCGGACGGGTGGTCAGAGCTCGAAGTTGAAGCCGGCCTTCTTGAGCCGGCGGTAGGCGGCCTCGTCGAAACGGTAGAGCCGGGCGGCACGATGCGCCACGTCCTGCTGAATATCGCCGGTGTCGGCCAGCAGGCCCATGCCGAGGATCTTTTTGCGGAAATTGCGCTTGTCGAGCGGTTGCTCGAGCAGGGTCTCGTAGAGGTGCTGCAGGGCCGACAGCGGAAATTTCTCCGGCAGCAGCTCGAAGCCCACCGGTTCATAGCGGATCTTTCCCTTCAGGCGCTTCAACGCGATCTCGACGATCTCTTCGTGGTCAAAAGCGAGGGCCGGCAGGTCGGCGACCGGAAACCACGCCACGTTGCGCGCGTCGCTCGCGGCGCGGACCGCATGGTCGGCGAGCTTCACCAGCGCGTAGTAGGCCACGCTGATCACCCGCTCACGCGGGTCACGCTTCGGCGCACCGAAGGTGTAGAGCTGTTCGAGATAAAGCCGGGTGATCCCGGTCTCTTCCTCCAGTTCGCGCCGCACCGCCTCGTCTAGCCCCTCGTCCATGTTCACGAATCCGCCCGGCAGCGCCCACTTCCCCTCGAACGGAGCCTGGTCACGCTGGATGAGAAGGACCTTCAGGTCGGCCTCGTCGTAGCCGAAAACCACACCATCCACGGTGACGGCCGGATGCGGGTATTTGTAGGTGAAAGGCATGGCGCTTAATTGGTGTTAATTAAACACTAAGTAAAGCGCAAAGTGTAACGAAAACACTTAGCTCGCCACAGAGGCACGGTCATCGTCTTTTCCGATCCTCCGTGTCTCCGCGGTTAATTCATTTTCGGATTCACGGCTGTTCGAGTTCCCGCAGTTCCCGCTCGAAACCGCCCGAGAGGATGGGCCAGCGGCACCAGGTCTTCGGATCGAGATTTTCGTCGTCGAGGTGAAACGACGGCGCATAGCGCTCGCGTTTCCACTGGTTGCGGCTCCAGAGACGGAAAAAGCGCAGCACCCACGCGTACAAGGCTGCCCGCCCGTGCAGCGGAAACTGCGTGACGAGCAGTTCGAGCGTCTCGGCCGGGCTACGCTTGTCGCGGATCGCGGCGCGCTCGCAGGCGTCGAGTACCTCGTAGGGCATGAGGTCAGCCTCGTCGGTCTGCGCCTGATCGGGCGGACGCAGCTCCGCGGTGGGCGCCTGGACATTGATCGCCGCGAGGGCGGGAATCGCTCCGGAGCCAAGCGGGCCGCGTTTCTCCAGCCAGACCAGCCAACGGCGGAGGTAGGCCTTGTCGATGCCTGCGATGGGGCTGAGTCCCCCGCTGGTGTCGCCGTCCATGGTGGCGTAGCCAACCGCCGCCTCCGAGCGGTTGCTGGTCGAGAGCAAAAGGGCGCCGCGCAGGTTGGCCAGCAGCCACACACCCGGAGCGCGCACGCGGGCCTGGATGTTTTGCAGGGCCAGATCGTCCTGCGCCCAGGTGAGGGGGCGGCCGATGGTCTCCGCGACCAGCCGGGTATAGTCCCGCACGAGACCGCCGACCTCGAATTCGAAAAACTCCGCGCCCACCGCCGCCGCGACGGAACGAGCCGCCTCCCGGGTGGTCGCTCCGCTGTTTTCCGTGCCCTGGTAAACGCAAGTGAGCAGGCGATGCACGAGCGCATCGACGTCGGGCGCGCCGGCCAGTTCGGCGCGATAAGAGAGCTTGCCGCGCAAAGCCTCGAAACCCAGCTCAGCCGTGCCGAGCCGGACCGCCAGCGCGGCCAGGGCGGCGACGGCGGCCGAGTCGGCTCCGCCGCTAAGCGAGACCACGAACCCACCCGAGCGGCTCTTCCGCAGGTAGTCGAAGAGCCCGAGCGCCACGGCGCGGGTGAATTCCTCGGCCTTCAGGTCGGCCGTGTTTTCCCAGGGCGCGGGCCGGTTGGCGGCCTGCGCCACTTCCCCGCCTTCGCCGGCCGTCGCTTCGTCCGGCCACGAAAAAGGCACTACGACCCGGGCGGCCTCGGCAGCGCGCAGGTCTGGCTGGTGCCCGGCGATCCGGGCCATCGCGAGTCGGGCGTGGGCGATGTCGACCACGGCCGAGGTGACCAGATGATCGTGAAACGAGAGGCGCGGCCCCTCCGCCAGCAGGCGGCCGCCGGCGGCGATGAGCGCGCCGCCGTCGTAAATCGCGCGTCCGGCCTCGTTGCCCAGCAAGTTGGCGTAGACGTAGGCCGCGCCGAAGGCCCTCGACCCTTCCAGCACGAAACGGCGGCGCACCTCGATCTTGCCGAAGGCGAAGTGGCTCGCGCTTGGGTTGAGCAGGATGTCCACCCCTTGCAGCGCCAGCGCCGCGCCGGGGCGGTTGGCCACCCAGGCGTCCTCGCATATCTCGAAGCCGATCCGCACGCCGCCCACCTCGAAGACCAGGTCGCCGATCGGGTGGGCGGTGCCGTCCACGACCACTTCCTGCCGCAATCCTGCGGGCCAGGGCTTGAACCAGCGCGGCTCGTAGTGGATGCCGTCCCCCGCGAGAAAACGCTTGGGCACGAAGCCCGCGACCCGGCCGTCCACGAGCAGGCAGGCGGTGTTGAACACCGCCCGGTGATGCAGCACCGGAAGCCCTGCGACCACCACCAGACCACGGGTGGCCGGGGCGAGTTCGCGCAGCATCCGGAAAGCGGCCTCGTGAACGAAGGGCGCGTGAAACGCGTCCTCGCAGCCGTAGCCGGTGAGGCAGAGCTCGGGCAGGCAGAGCAAGGCCGCCCCCGCGCGGCGCGCGCCGGCGATCGCGGCGAGGATGTTGCGGAGGTTGCCGTCCCAATCCAGCGGAGTCTGGTTGAGCACGGCGGCGGCGACGCGAAGCGGTTTCATGGACAGAGAAGAAATCTCACTCACCGGCCGGCGCCAGGCCCCGGGCCGCGAGCACGAGCCGCGTTTTCAGCTCATGCAGCGCCGGGTCGAGACCGACCGGGTATTCGTGGGGGTTCAGCAGGCGCTTGATCGCGGGGTGCAGCAGGGCAAGTTGTTCCCGGGCGCGCGCCCGGATTTCGGCGAGCGGCGGTTCGGTCCAGACCAGTTCCCCGGCTCGAAAAACCGGCACGAGCAGGTCCTCAGCCGCCGACCCGGCCGGTACCCGCTTGCGCCGGGTCGGATCGACCGGATCGACGATCTGCGCGCCCGCGCCGGCGGGGTGCGGCGGGGTTTCCTCGTTGAAAATCGCGTCGCCCGCGAAGGTGCCCGCATGCGTGTGACGGCGCACGTTGAGGATGCCCGGGTTCGAGATCTTGAGCGCGGTCTCCGACAATTTGAGCCGGAACTGCCACTCCCCGCCCGGCTCGCGCACCGCGCCGAGCTTGTAAACCCCACCCAGCGCCGGCTGGTCGTAGGCGGTGACCAGCCGGGTGCCCACGCCCCACACCGAGACACGCGCGCCCTGCTGCTTGAGGCTGGCGATAATGTGTTCGTCGAGGTCGTTGCTCGCCACCACGACCGCCTTGGGAAAACCCGCCTCGTCGAGCATCCGGCGCGCCTCGATGCTCAGGTAGGCCAGATCGCCCGAATCCAGCCGGATACCCGCCATCTCGTGCCCGCGCTCGCGCAGCCGGCGCCCGATCGCAACCGCTCGACGCACGCCTTCGAGCGTGTCGTAGGTGTCGACCAGAAAAACGCAGTTGTTCGGCATGGCCTCGGCGTAGGCTTGGAAAGCCTCCTCCTCCCCCGCGAACGACATCACCCAGCTGTGAGCGTGCGTGCCGCGCACGGGGATGCCGAAGATCTGCCCGGCCAGGACATTCGAGGTGGCGGCGCAGCCGCCGATATAGGCCGAACGGCTGGCCGCCAATGCGCCGTCCGCCCCCTGGGCCCGGCGCAGACCAAATTCCAGGACCGGCTCGCCGTGCGCCGCTTCGCAGATGCGCGCGGCCTTGGTCGCGATCAAGGTTTGGAAATTGAGGATGTTCAGCAGGGCCGTCTCGACCAGCTGCCCTTGGAGGATGGGACCGCGCACGCGCAGCAGCGGCTCCTGCGGAAACACCACCGTGCCCTCCGGCACCGCATCCACGTCGCAGATGAAACGAAAGTCCCGCAGATACTCCAGGAAGGCGGTCTCGAACAGCGGCGCGCCGTCGTTGCCTGTCAGCGTGGCCAGGTAGGCCAGATCCTCGGGCAGGAAACGCAGCTCGCGCAGCCAGGCCACCGCGTCGGCCAGCCCCGCCGCGACCGTATAACCGCTCCCGAAGGGAGCCTTGCGGAAAAACAAATGGAACACGGCTTCCTTCCGATACGTGCCGGTCTTCCAATAGCCATAGGCCATCGTGAGCTGGTAGAGGTCGGTAAGCAGCGGCGACTGGCGCAGGCGGACAGGATTGAGCATGTTCGTGTTATTATTACACTAACAAAAAGCGTCAATGGTTTTCGAGTCTGTCGCCGCCCCGCTTCATGTGATCTCGGCAAAGAAACCTCGGCGGCCCCGGAGCGGGGATTGACGCCCGGGCGGGGCCGGCCGAAGGTCGCGGTCTCCGCACACGCCTCCGTGGTGGAATGGCAGACACACGGGACTTAAAATCCCTTGGACGAAAGTCCGTGCCGGTTCGACTCCGGCCGGGGGCACCACTCATAGCCAACGATTTAACTGGCGATTTCTCCTTCTCAGGGAGTCCCGCCCGGTAGCAAATTTCAGCAGAAAAAAGGGCTTATTGGCAGATTTTTGGCCCGATTTTGGCACGATTTTCCCGCCTAGAAGCTGTCATGCACTCTGGATGAAGAGTCTGGAAAGGGCGATGGAGACGAAGGCGAGCCAGTGATAAGAAGCGAGATTGAGCGGAGCGTTCGTAATCGCGAGCGACGGGGCAAAAGAACGAAGCCTTTCTTGGCTTCGGGGAGTTTTACGACCTCGAGTTTTATACCGTGAGCTTGGGCGGCGTCGGCGGCGGCCTGACCGGTGTAGCCTTGGTCGAGGTAGCCGAGGGTCACACTTGGATCGGTCGCAACTTGGACCGCCCTGGCGATGGTTTCGACTTGAGCGCGATCCTGCTCGTTGGCTGGGAGGATATCGTGTACTCGGAGGAGGATCGCGCGCAGATTGCGGCCCTGACCGATCTCGGGGACATGGTGCTCACTCCGGATAACTGGCGCGCCCACCGGGACCTGCTGCAGGAAACCGAGTTCATTTTTTCCGGGTGGAAGTCGCCCCGTTACGACGCCGGGTTTCTCTCAAAGGTCGGTGTATTCGAAATAATCGAAGTCGGCATGGCTGCTCCGCAGGTAAAAGTCCTGCGCGGTCAAACCGACAAACGCTCCGGTGAACTGTCCGTTGGCGCAGTATTCGTCGGAGAGCTTGCTGGCGTCGAAAACCGGGCCGATGGGCGTCCACGCGGTCCCGTCCAGCGAGCGATGGAAGGTCATTTCCCGTCCGCGCACGACGACGCGCAGAAATACCGGACCGGTCGTAGAAAGTCGCACCCGGTGCTCGCGGTGCTCGGAGCGGGTGCCGTTATCGAGCGAGACAAGGCCGAGACAAGGCCCTCCCAAAGAATCGCTGTGGTAGATCCGCAGGTAATAGTGGTTGATGTTGTCGTAGAGGCAGACGAGGCCGGCCATCTGCTGAAAGTTCTCCGGGAAAAACTCCACGCAGGTCTCAGCCTGGAAATGCACGGACTGGATGCGACGCGCCACCAGACTGACGCGATTGAGCGAACAGAGCGATTCCCGGCCATGCAGGCGGAGGAAACCAGGACGCTCGCTCAGCGATAACCAGGATTCGTCGGCGGCGCGACGCAGCGTACACCACTCCGAACGCAGGGTCGCGCGGTCAAAATCGTCACGAGCGGGCACCGCAGGGAAAGGATGCTCGGGCAGCGCGGGCGCGGAGACCTCAAGACGCGGCATCTGACCGCCTCCGGCCAGACGCAACCAGCCGTCCGCGTCCCACTCGACCTTCTGAAGGGCGGTCTCGCGGCCGGTGACGCAACGCAGCTCCGGCAGCAGAGGCCGGGCGCAGATGTGAGCGATGTAAGCCTCGCCGGACTGCGTCTCCACGAGCGAGCCGTGGCCGCACTTGTGCAGCGGGGCGGCGGGATTGAAGAGGAAGGGGCGGCGGTAGTCGAGGTGCCCGATGCCGTCGAAGGGCCGGACGGCGCTGGTGAACAGCGGATTGTGCGGGCTTTGCTCGTAAGGGCCGAGGATGTCGC
Organism: uncultured Akkermansia sp.; assembly: GCA_966250295.1. Lineage (GTDB taxonomy): Bacteria > Verrucomicrobiota > Verrucomicrobiia > Opitutales > Opitutaceae > IMCC26134_A. Next base: position 206,003 of record CBINGR010000001.1, read on the forward strand.
GCGAGCGCGAGAGCATGCAGGCATGCCCGTAGCCGGTGCCGCCCTCCGCGGTCATGAGATAGTAGTAGCCGTTCCGCTTGTAGATGTGCGGCCCCTCCACGCAGCCCAGCGAGGGGCTGTGGTAGATGTCGTGCCGCTTGCCGACGAGGCGGCGCTCCTTCGCGGAGTATTCCTGCAGGCAGATGTAGCCGGGGTGTTCGTAACCTTCGCGGAAATCCCACACCAGCGACGCGACCCATTGGCGGCCGTCTTCGTCGTGGATGAACGAGGGATCGAAGCCGGAGCTGTTGAGGTAAATCGGGTCGGACCAGGGCCCCTCGATCGCGGGCGCGGTGACGACGAAGTTCTCGATGTCGAAGTAGCCGCCGGCTAGAGATCGGTCGTCGAGATCGGGAAGCGGTCCAAGACCTCGTTCGTGCCCGTTTGCTCCAACCGAGCCCGGCTGGCGTTCGCCAGAAACAAGGCCCAGCGCCCGAAAGGCCCGGGCGTGAAAATGTCCTGCCTCTCCGGCGCCGGAACCGCCACCGCCAAGCCGTCGGATACCGGCTCGTCGCGACCATCGCAGGACAAACCGCAGGAACAGGAAGAATTCATGTCCGGCATGCTAACACCCCCTGCTGACAACGCCGTGTCAGGAGCGCGAAACCGTCTTCAAGAATCCATCGGACCCGAACCGGACGCACCCCGTTGGCCCAGCTTCTTTCCGCGTCCTTCCGGGACGCGACTCCGTCTCAATGCCCAGGGCCCGCGTGCTCGTGGCCGTGCTCGATGAAAAGCATCATCAGGCCGAGGAGAACGAAGGCCGCGGCGAGCAGGCCAGCCTCGTAGCGCTCGAACTTTTTCAGGTCGACGCGCTCCAGTCCGCGCAGCGTCAGCCAGGTGAAGATCGTCATGCCCGCCAGGGTGCCTGCCGCCAGAATCCCGCTCAGCACGAAAAAACCCGTCCAGCCGAACTCCACCCCCGACAAATACACCGGCAGAAACGCCTCGCAGGGCGAGAGCGTGAGCATCACGAGCAGGCCGCTGATCGCCGCCCAGTCTCCCGTCTTCACCTCCACCAGCGGGCTCTCCCGCAATTCATGCTCCAGGTGGCTCTGCTCCTTTTCCTTCCCGCACTCCTCGCTCGGGTGGTGATGTCCGCCCGGCAGGTGGTGGTGCCGCAGACCAGCCCCGCGCAATTGCTGCACCGTGAAATAGGCGCCCGCCGCCAGCAGCAACCCGCCCGCAATCCATTCGAAAAGCTCGCCCAGGTGCTCATCCAGGGTGAAGCCCAGCAAAGCCACCACCAGCCCCAGCAGCGAGGTCAGCGCCACATGCCCCAGCCCAGCCAACAGCGCCACGCCCATCGTCTTGCGCTCGCGCCAGCCCCGAGCCCGCGCAACCAGCACGAAGGGCAGCCAATGCGTCGGCAGCGCAGCGTGGAAAAACGCCACAGAAAAGCCGGTCACGGCGAGGGTCGCGAGGACAGTTGTGTTCATCAGGAAGGTGCGGGAGGGCAACGCCCGGCCGGGGAGGCAAGGCGCGAACCCCTACCCATCGCGCACCGCTCTCCCGCTGTCGAGCCCTCGCACCCTAACAAAGCCGTCAAGCGGGTCCGGCCGGTCCGGCGCCCGTGTCCTGGCCCGCCACCTCCGCTCCGGCCGCCCAGGGGATGCCCAGCCCGCGCCGCGCACCGGCCGCCGTCGCCGCCGCGATCCGTTCCACAAAAGCCACCCGCTCCTCCGCCGTCGTCGCGTGCAGGCACGGCCGCACCCGCAGCACCAGAACGTCCTCCGCGCGCTCCAGCCAGCCCCAGCCTTCCGGCACTTCGGCCGGCGCCACCAGCCCCGGCTCGGTCACGAGATAAAACAAGCTCGCCGCCCGCCAGCGCGCGAGGCGCGCGAACTTGGTCCCCTCCAGGCAGCGCCTCTCCGCCGCGCGCAGGCGCCGCGTGAGCTGGTCGTGACGCCGGTGGCGCAAGCCGCGCAGGTCGATCGCGTCAAACTGCGGAAACAATTCCTCGCCCAGTCGTAAATCCGGATAGTGCCCGCCGATGGCCTCACGCAGGGCAAGCAGTTGCGCGCGCAATACCCGCGCCTCCCTCGCCGATTCGATTTCGTCGGCAGCGTCGCGGCGGAAATCCGCCCGCCCGGCCTTGCACTCGAAGACGGCGGTGCAGGCCGCGGATGAAAGCACACGCGGCGTGGCCGCCGCCACGTCGGCCCGGTAGCCCGACCGCGGCAGCCGCACCTCGGTGCCGAACAGCGCCAGCCGTTGCGCGAGGGCCCAGCCCACCGCCAGCCGTTTCAGCTCCCGATGCGCCGCCGACTCCCCCCGCGTACCCCCGCCTGCGTTCCCCTCGCTCGTCATTCCGCCATTCGCGCTCCCGCCGGGGCGGTCGTCAACGGTGTCTTCCACCCCGGTGCGCCAGGCAGCACGCGCCGGCCGCAGGCCCTGGCCGGCATACTCTCTACTGGCCGGTGCCGCCGGCGCCGGGATTCGACGCCGGACCGGAAATGGTGGTGAGGGGAGCGGTGGTGGCTCCCGGCTGCGTCCCCAGGCCGCCGTTAACGCCTGCACCGGTTTCCGTGGCCCCCGGCGCGGCGCCCCGCAACTTGTCCGATTGCGCGCTTCTCAGGTCCCTTGGAATGGTAATCGTTGGTCGTGCTGCCGGCGCCTTGCGGCGGTTTTTCGCCACGCTTGCTCACGGAAGGGTTCGCCTGAAAAGGGGTGTTGCGGCACCGGAGCGAACCTCCGGGCGACGCCGGAAGGCTCGATGTCCCGATACCCGGGATTGAGCATGCACGGATATTCTTCCATCCCTTCTCTTTTCCATGTCAGACCTCCCCGATCTCGCCGCCGTCAAAGCCTATCTGCTCGATCTGCAGGACCGCATCTGCGCCGCTCTAGCCGAGGAAGATGGGCAAAAGGGCTTCGTCACCGACGAGTGGACCCGCGCCGAAGGCGAGCAGCCCGGCCTGAGCGGCGGCGGACGCACCCGCATCCTCAGCGAGGGCGCGGTCTTTGAAAAAGCCGGGGTCGGATTTTCCCATGTCGCCGGGATCAGGCTGCCGCCCAGCGCCACCGCCCAGCGCCCCGAGCTCGCCGGCCGGCCCTGGGTCGCGCTGGGGGTTTCCCTCGTGATCCATCCGCGCAATCCCCGCGTGCCCACCAGCCACGCCAACGTGCGTTTCTTCAGCACCCTGCCGGTGTCCGGATCTTCGCCCTCGGACGCCGGGCAGGCCGGCGGCACCGGGGCGCCGCCCGTCTGGTGGTTCGGGGGAGGCTTCGACCTCACCCCGTATTACGGCTACGAGGAAGACTGCGTCCACTGGCACCGCGTCGCCCGCGAGGCCCTCGCGCCTTTCGGCCCGGAGCTCTATCCGCAATTCAAGAAAGCCTGCGACGACTATTTTTTTCTCCGACACCGGAGCGAACCCCGCGGCATCGGCGGGGTGTTTTTCGACGATTTCTCCGCCCTCGGTTTTTCACGGAGCTTCGCCCTGATGCGCGCGGTCGGCGATGCCTACCTGCCCGCCTACCGCCCCCTGGTGGCGCGGCGTAAAACCACGCCGACCGACGCGGGCGAACGCGACTGGCAGCTGTATCGACGAGGCCGATACGCGGAATTCAACCTGGTCTGGGACCGCGGCACCCATTTCGGCCTGCAGAGCGGCGGTCGCACCGAAAGCATTCTCATGAGCCTTCCGCCTCTCGTCCGCTGGGACTACGGTCGCGTGCCCACTCCCGGCACGGAAGAGCAGCGCCTGCATGCCGATTTCCTCCACCCCCGCGACTGGGCCAGCGGCGGCTGAGGCCCCCGCAACCGGCCTTCCAGGCCAGGATCCGACGCCTTCCGACGCGGCCGGCGCACTCGACCTTCAGACTTTCGACTTTCAGACTTTCGACTTTCTTTCCCGCATGATCTCCCGCGCCCGTTTCTTTTCCGCCCTCGCCTGCGAGCCTCTCGACCGTCCGCCTCTCTGGATCATGCGCCAGGCCGGCCGCTATCTGCCCGAATACCGCGCGCTCAAGGCAAAATCCTCCTTCCTCGAGATGGTCCGCACGCCCGAAATCGCCGCCGAGGTCACGCTCCAGCCGCTGCGCCGCTTTCCCGGCCTCGACGCTGCCATTCTCTTCTCCGACATCCTCGTCATCCCCGAGGCGCTCGGCCAGGCCTATGCTTTTCGCGACACCGGGGGCATCCAGATGGCGCACCGCCTGGAAACCCGCGCCCAGATCGACGCCCTCGCACCGGCCGAGGCCGTGTCGGAAAAACTCGGCTACGTCGCCGAGGCGCTCCGCCTGCTCAAGCGCGAGCTCGCGGCCGGCGGCCAGGCCCTGCTCGGCTTCGGCGGCTCCCCCTGGACGCTTGCGACCTACATGATCGAGGGCGGCTCGTCCGACGACTTCGCCCGCGCGAAGCTCCTTTTCTACACCGACCGCCCGGCCTTCGAGGCCCTGCTGGAGAAGCTGACCGCCGCGCTCGTAGTCTATTTCAAACTACAGATCGAGGCCGGCGCGGACGCGATCCAGATCTTCGACAGCTGGGGCGGCATCCTCGCCGGGCCCGACTACGAGGCGGCCTCGCTCCAGTGGATCCGCCACGTCGTCGCCGCGCTTCCGGCCGGCTTCCCCGTCATCCTCTACGCCAAGGGCACCGCGCCCCACCTCGCCGCCCAGGCCGCCTCCGGCGTGCGCGCCGTCAGCGTCGACTGGACGGCCGATCTCGCCACCGTACGCGCCACCCTCCCCGCCAACGTCGCCCTGCAGGGCAATCTCGATCCCGTGCTCATGACCACCACGCCCGGCATCGTCCGCGCCCAGGCCGGGCGCCTGCTGGAGTCGATGCGCGGCAAACCCGGCCATATCTTCAACCTCGGCCACGGCATCACCCCTGACGCGACGATCGAATGCGTGCAGGCGCTGGTGGACACCGTCACCGGTTTTCGCTGACCGGCTGCCATGGCGAACGCCCCGCGTTTTGCCAGTCATAGGCGCACAAATTCACAAGAAAGACCGCGACAGCGCGTCCTCTTTTGGTGTTTTTTTCGGCTTCGTGGGCAATTCATCCGACCAGCATCCACCCATTGCCGTGCTCGGCGCCGGCCTCACCGGCCTTTGCGCCGCGCTGACGCTCGCCCGCGCGGGCCGCCGCGTCATGGTCTTCGAGGCCGGCCCGGAGGTCGGCGGCGTCATCCGCAGCGAACGCCACCCGGACGGCTGGCTCGTGGAAGCGGGACCAAATTCCATGCAGGAAACGCGCGATATCGCCGCCTTGGTCCGCGAACTGGGGCTCGGCCCCGCCCGCCAGGTGGCCGCGCCCGAGGCGAAAAACCGCTACATCGCGCGCGAAGGCCGGCTCCATCCGCTTCCGCTCAGCCCTCCCGCCTTTTTCCGCTCCGACCTTTTTTCGCTGCGCGCCAAGGTCCGCGTCCTGCGCGAGTTTTTTTTCCATCCGAAGCAACCGCGCCTGAACGATCTGCCGCTCGCCGACTTTTTTCGCGAACACTTCGGCCAGGAGCTGCTCGACTACACCCTCGATCCCTTCGTCTCCGGCGTCTACGCTGGAGATCCCGCCCGGCTTTCCGCCCGTCACGCCTTCCCCGCCCTCTGGAAGGCCGAGCACGAACACGGCTCGCTGCTGAAGGCCCAGCGCGCCGCGGCCCGCGAAAAGCGCGCGCGGGGCGAGACCGCCGGCCCGCCCCCTGTCATCAGTTTCAGCGACGGTCTCGCCATGCTCCCGCGCGCCCTCGCCGCGGCGCTTCCGCCGGACTCGGTCTGCCTGAACAGGCCGGTCACGCGGCTCAGCCCCACCGCCGCCGGCTGGATCCTCGACGCCGCGCCCGCGAGGCGTTTCGGCCACGTGCTCGCCTGCCTGCCCGCGCCCGCGCTGTCGCGGCTGGACATCGGCGCGCCCGGAGCACCCACCTCGCTTTCCTCGCTCAGCCATGTCGAGCATCCGCCGGTTACCTCGCTTTTTCTCGGGTATCGCCGCGCCGATGTGGTCCACCCCCTCGACGGCTTCGGCCTGCTCCTGCCGACCCCCGCGCAAAGCCCGCTCCTGGGCGTGCTGTTCAGCTCCACCCTTTTTCCCGGCCGTGCGCCGGAAGGGCATGTCGCCCTCACCGTCATGCTCGGCGGCGCACGCCGCCCGGAACTGGCGGGCCGGCCGCTCGAGTATCAGCTCCCGCTCGTACAAAAAGAGCTCGCCTCGCTTCTCGGCGTGCGCGGCGAGCCGGTCTTCGTCCGCCGCACCCACTGGCCCCACGCCATTCCGCAATATCAGCTCGATCACGACACCCATTTGCATGTCATCGCCGCCGCCGAGCACCGCCACCGCGGCCTGCACATCGGCGGCTCGGTGCGAGACGGCATCGGCCTGCCCGCCTGCCTCACCGCCGGCCGCCGGCTGGCCCGCGCGGCCCTGGTTTCCTGACCCTGCGGCGTCCCTTTCCCGCCGTTTTGCCGGCATGGCCTCCGGCCTTGGGCATCGATTCTTGAACTCGGGTCATTTCAAGGGGCGCATACGCCCCTTGACTCGCCCTTCCTCCCCCCTAGCCTGCCGCGCCCTTTTATACCGGCATGGCGAACGATCTTAAGCATACCCTCAGCCTACCCAAGACCGACTTCCCCATGCGCGGGGACCTGCCGAAACGCGAACCCGCCCGCCTCGCCGCCTGGGACAAGCTCTCCCTCTACGCCGCCATCCAGGAAAAACGGGCCGGCCGGCCCGCCTTTGTCCTCCACGATGGCCCGCCCTTTACCAACGGCGACGTCCACATCGGCACCGCACTGAACAAGTCCCTCAAGGACATCACGCTTCGCTACAAGTCGCTCCGCGGCTTCCGCACCCCTTACGTCCCCGGCTGGGACTGCCACGGCCTCCCCATCGAGCAAAAGGTCACCAAGGAACTCCAGGCCGCCGGCACCGCCCTGCCCACCGCCGAACTCCGCTCCCGTTGCGATGCGTTTGCGGAAACCTGGATCAAGAAGCAGACCGCCTCCTTCAAGCGCCTCGGCGTCCAGGCCGACTGGGCGAACGAATACAAGACCAAGGCGCCCGCTTTCGAGGCCGACATCCTGCGCACCTTCTCCGCCTTCGTGGAGCAAGGCGTCGTCTACCGCTCCAAAAAACCCGTCTACTGGAGCATTCCCTTCGAGACCGCTCTCGCCGAGGCGGAGATCGAATACGCCGAACATACCTCGGTCGCCATCTGGGTGAAGTTCCTCGTGCCCGTCGAGGAAGCCCTGAAATTCGGCCTGCCGACGGACAAGCCCCTCAGTGTCGTCATCTGGACCACCACCCCCTGGACCATCCCGGCCAACCTCGCGATCGCGGTGCATCCGGAGGTCGAATACGTCGTCGCCGACCTCGGCGCCGAGCGCATCCTCGTCGCCCGCGCCCTCGCCCCCGCCGTCCTCGACTCGATCAAGCACCCCGACCCGGCTTCGGTCATCGGCAACTGGTCCCTGGTCCTTCCCGGCGCCAGCCTGGAGGGCCTTGCCGCGCGCCACCCCTTCATCGATCGGCCCTCGCCGATCGTCCTCGCCGACTACGTCACGACCGACAGCGGCACCGGCTGCGTCCACACCGCCCCGGGGCATGGCGCCGAGGACTATCTCACCGGCCTCAAGTACGGCCTCGAGATCTACTGCCCGGTCGGCGACGACGGCCGCTATATCGACGACGGAAAGGTTCCGTCCGACCTCGTCGGCATCACCTGCCTGGAGACCGTCGAGGACCTGAAGGCCAAAAAGCCCAGCCCCGCCAACCTCGCGGTCCTGAAAAAACTCGCGACGCCCGATAGCGTCACCGGTCACGTGGCCTTGCTCGCCAAGGCCAAATACGTCCACAGCTATCCGCACTGCTGGCGCTCCAAGACTCCCATCATCTTCCGCGCCGTCGACCAGTGGTTCGTCTCGCTGGATAAGGCCGGCCACCGCGCCAAGGCCCTCGATGCGATCAAGAGCGTGACCTGGTTCCCCGCCTGGGGTCAGGCCCGCATCACCGGCGCCGTCGAGGCCCGCCCCGACTGGTGCATCAGCCGCCAGCGTTCCTGGGGCGTGCCCATCATCGCCTTTTACGACGCGAAGAAAAACGCCTACCTCGACGCCGGCGTCGTCCGCGCCGTCGCCGCCAGGATTGCCGCGCATCCCTCGGGCACCAACCTCTGGTATGAAGCCTCCGCCGCCGAGTTGCTCGCCGGCGTGCCGCTGCCCGCCGGCTGGCCCGCCCCCGCCGAGCTGAGCTGCGGCCGCGATACCCTCGACGTCTGGATCGACTCCGGCAGCTCCCACGCCGCCGTCCTTCGGAACGGCCAAGGCGCCACGCAGTGGCCGGCCGATCTCTACCTCGAAGGCTCCGACCAGCACCGCGGCTGGTTCCAGTCCTCGTTGTGGACCGGTGTCATCGCCCAGGGCGGCGCGCCCTACAAGGCCGTGCTCACCCACGGTTTCATCGTCGGCGAGGACGGCAAAAAAATCTCCAAGTCCGGCCAATACGAAAAACCCCCGACCTCGGACAATTTCGTCAACGATTACGGCGCCGACGTCATCCGCCTCTGGCTCGCCTCGCAGGACTTCACGCAGGACATTACCCTTTCGAAAAAGATCCTCGATAACGCCGCCGAGCAGTATCGCGGCTTCCGCAACGCGCTGCGTTACCAGCTTTCGCTCCTGCACGACTTCGATCCGGCGCAGCACGTCCTGCCCCACGAGAAGCTCGATGTCCTCGACCGCTGGGCCCTGCACCAGACCGCGAAGTTGCTGACCGACGTCACCGCGGCCTACGATGCCTATGAATTTCACCGGGTCGTTTCGCTGACCGCCCACTTCGTCGCGACCACGCTCTCCGCCGTCTACAACGACGTGTGCAAGGACCGCCTCTACACCTTCGCCGTCAACCACCCGCAGCGCCGCAGTACCCAGACCGCCGTCCACGCGATTTTCAGCGTACTCGTCCGCGTGCTCGCGCCGATCCTCACCTTCACCGCCGACGAGGCTTGGTGTCACGCGCACTTCAAGGCCGACTTCGCCCCCGTTTCCGGCGTTCAGGGTTCGGGCCTCCCTCCTCCGCTTTCGGTTCACCTCGCCGACTGGCCGGTCGCTCCCGCTTCATGGACAGACGAGACGCTCGCCTCCGACTTCGCGGAGCTCTTGAAGGTCCGCACCCGCGTCAACGAAACCCTCGAGCCGCTTCGCCAAGCCGGCAAACTCGGGAAATCGCTCGATGCCGCCGTGATCCTCGAGATTGGAGGCGCCGACTCGCTGGACCCCATCCTGCGCCGTCACGAAGCCTTCCTGCCGGAACTGTTGATCGTTTCTCATGTCCTCATCGCCGAGACGCCAGCCGCCGCCCCGGCCACCGTGGCAGCCCGGCCCTGCGCGGAGCTCGGCCATGTGCGGTGTCCCCGCTGCTGGCGCTGGGTGCCGGCCTTGCAGCCCAGCAGCCACGGCGACGTCTGCCCCCGCTGCGCCGAGGCCATCCCCGCGTAACCCCCCCCGCGACCGGCCCGGCCATCCCCCCTCTTTGCTTTCTTAGACCCTAATAATACCCATCATGGCCAAACCCACTCGCAAGCCCGCCCCGCCCGCCAGAAAAAAGGACTCACACAAACCCGCTGTTCGCCCCGCCGCCAGATCCGTGCCCAAAGCGAGGGCCAAGCTTCCGTCCAAACCTGTTGTCCAAAAATCTTCCGTGAAACCGTCCAAGAAACCCGTCGAAAAAACCGCTGCCAAGCCCGCCCCCAAGCCGGCTCCGAAGCCCGCGCCCGCCGCTTCGGCCAAAGCCCCGGCGAAATCGGCCGCCCCCGCCCCCAAAGCCGCGCTCAAGGGCAAGGATGCCGTGCGCGCCCGTATTCTGGCCCAGCGGGCCAAGCCGGCCAAACCCGCCGCCTTCTCCCTCGACGAAGTACTCGCCATCGCCAAGACCGCCGAGAAGGTCACGTCCGCCACCGCCCCCGGTCCGGTCATCGCCACCAAATCCGGCAAGACCGCTCCCCTGCCCGCCAATGCCCTCCAGCCCGCCCGGCCCACGACGGTCAAGGCCGCCTCGCTGGCCGACATCCTCGGCTTCAATCCCAAGGCCAAGACCTCCCATGCCGAGAACGAAGAGGCCTCCATTCCCGAGAAGTTCAAACGCTACTACAAGCTCCTGATCGAGCTGCGCAATCATGTCACCGGCCAGGTGGACCAGCATAGCGAGGAGACGCTCAAACGTTCCGCCAAGGAGGACAGCGGCGATCTCTCCAGCTACGGCACCGACGGCGGCACCGACTCCTTCGACCGCGACTTCGCCCTCAGCCTCGTGGCCAACGAGCAGGAGGCCCTCTCCGAAGTCGAAGCCGCCATCCAACGCATCAAGAACGGCACCTACGGCATCTGCGAGCATACCCAGCAGCCGATCAACAAGGAGCGCCTGCTCGCCGTGCCCTTCACCCGCTACACCGCTGCCGCGATGAAGGAGATCGAAAAGACCCGTTACAAGGTTCGGGGCCAGACCGGCATCCTCGGCGAAGGCGAGGAAGGCGGCCCAAAGATGGAAAGCGACGGCGGCGACGAATAAGCCCTCCTTCTTCGGCGTCGGCGGCCTCTCGACCGCCTCGGAACTGCCCGGCGGGGCCCCCGCCGGGCATAGGTTTTTATGCCCGCACCCGCATGGTTGCGCTTGCCGGTCTTCCTCCTCAGCTTTCGCCCCGTAGTTTCTTTTCCACCTTGGATATCGACGCCGTAACCCGCGCCACCGCCATGTCCGCCGCTGCCCGTCCCACCTGGACCGACCGCGTGCTTGCCTACCGCCTGCTCTGGATGCTGGGTGTCGGAGTCTTTACCCTCGATCAGCTGACCAAGACCTGGATCGTCGCCAAGCTGGACTATCCCACCTACTGGCCCGCCGAAGGCGCGATCCCCGTGATCGGCGGCTTTTTTAACCTCGTACACGTGGGCAACACCGGCGCTGCCTGGAGCCTGTTCACCGGCAAGAGCTCCCTGCTCGCCCTCCTGGCCGGCATCACCCTCCTCGGCATCTTCTACTGGCGCCGCCACCTGGGGCTCCGCGAGCGGCGGGCCCAGGCCGCCTTTGGTCTGCTCTGCGGCGGCATCGTCGGCAATTTCTTCGACCGCATCCTGCACGGCCACGTCATCGATTTTATCGACCTGCACTTCGGCAGTTACGTCTATCCGACCTTCAATATCGCCGACGCCGGCATCTGCATCGGCGTGCTGCTTTACCTTTGGCACTCCTTCAAGGAGCCTCAGACACCGGCGGGCGACTGAGCTTTTCCCGATCCTTTTTTAACCGCGGATCGCGCGGAAGGGCGCGGATTGCCCAGACCAATCCGGATTTTTATCCGCGAAAATTCGCGCCATCCGCGGCCAAAATGATTTTGTTTGGCCGTAAAATCGCATGTCCGCCTCCTCCGCACCCGTCGCCGTCATCGATATCGGCAGCAACTCGATCAAAGTCCTCGTCGCGCGACGGCGGGCGGACGGGCGCATCGAGCAGCTCAAAAACAAGACCCTCGACTGCCGGATCAGCGCGGGCATTTCCGCGGCCCATCCGCGTCTCGCCGAGGAGGGCATGGCGCGCGGGCTGGCCGCCATCCAGGAACTGCTCGCCCTGGCCGCACCCTTCGCCCCGGCGCGCATCCAACTCGTCGCCACCAGCGCGGTGCGCGACGCCGAGAACGGCGCCGACTTTCGTGCCCGCGTGCTGGCTGCCACCGGCCACGCCATCCGCATCCTTGCCGGCGACGAGGAGGCGAACCTCATCGGCCTCGGCCTCACCTCCGATCCCGCCCTGGCCCACCTGCGGGATTTCTACGTCTTCGATCTCGGCGGCGGCAGCCTCGAATGCCTCACCTTCCGCGACCGCCGCATCGTCCAGGCGCTCAGCCTCCGTCTCGGTTGCGTCCGCATGACGGAAAAATTCTTCGCCGATCCCGCCGCCCCGCTCGATCACGACGCCTGCACCGGCCTGGCGCTCCACGTGAAACAAGAACTGCGCCGCGGGGGCTTCCGCTTCGATTTGCCCGTGCCGCCCGCCGCCGTCTTCACCGGTGGTACCATCACCACGATTCGCGTGCTCAAGGGAGCGCGCCACGGGGTCGACCTCGAGGATACCCCCGCCGTCGTCTCGGAATCCACCGTGCATCACCTGCTCGACGAGCTGGCGCCGCTCACGCTCGAGGAACGCAAGGCGATCCCCGGCATGCCCGCGGCGCGCGCGGACGTGTTCCCCGCCGCGCTCGTCACCGTGCTCGCCGTCGCGGAGAGCGCCGGCCTCGACCATTTCCATCACTCGCTGCACAACCTCCGCTGGGGTCTCGCGGCCGAGCTGCTGGGCTGATCTGGAGTACGGCGGCATGACGCCGCTTTCGATGGCGAGCCTCGGCTCGCCACCATCCGGCGGAATGGGCGACGCGCCAAGTCGCGTCGTCGAAAGCGGAGCCGGGGCTCCGCACTCCAAAAGGCCCCCACCCTACTTCGCTGTCTTCTCCAGCGCCGCGAGCATCGCCTGGAAATCCGCCGGCAAAGGCGCGCGGATCTCGAGCGTGCGCGCGGTCACGGGGTGGTCGAAGCGCAGAAACTCCGCGTGCAGCATGACGCGCGGCGGCCGCATCGGAAGCGGCGCGCTGTCCTTCCAGCCGTAGATCGCGTCGCCCAGGATCGGATGGCCGAGCGATTTCAGGTGCACGCGGATCTGGTGCGTGCGGCCGGTGAGGATGTGGCAGCGCAGCAGCGCGGCCTGGGGCGGAAACGCTTTTTCGCGCGTCCAGTCGGTACGGGCCGGCTTGCCGCCCTCGCCGGTGGTCATCTTGTGCCGGTGCACCGGATGGCGCGAGATGCTGCTCTCGATCCGCCCGCTCAGGAGCCGGGGCACGCCGGTGACGAGCGCGAGATATTCCTTGTGCAGGTGCCGTTCGGCGAACTGTTCGGAAAGCCCGCGATGTGCCGCATCGGTTTTCGCCACCACGATCACGCCGGTCGTTTCCTTGTCCAGGCGATGCACGATGCCCGGACGCTCCACCCCGCCGACGCCGGAGAGGCTGCCCTCGCAATGCCCCAGCAGGGCGTGGACCAGGGTATCGTCGCCCGTGCCGGCGCCCGGATGCACGACCATGCCGGCGGGTTTGTTCACCACCAGCAGGTGTTCGTCCTCGTGAAGCACCTCGAGGGCGATGTCGGCCGGCTTCAGCTCGGAAGGCACGGGCTCGGCGTGGGAAAACTCGATGGTTTCGCCAGCGTGCAGCTCCGTCTTTTTGTCCAGCGCCACGCCGGCGCGCGTCACGCGGCCGGCCTCGAAGGCCCGCACCCAGGCCGTACGCGAATGCTCGGGAAAGGCGGCGGCGAGCAGCTTGTCGGCGCGGTCGCGCCGCGTGCCTGCGGGAATGATATAGCTCTGGATTTCAGACATGGAGGAGCCCGCCTGCATGCCGCGCCCGCGCGCTCCTGGCGACGGAATTGTGGCCGCAACGTGTAGCAACGGGGAACGCTCGCGACCCGTTCCGATTCGTCCTACACAACGATCCCGGCCAGCCTCGCGATGTCCGCCAGCATGGCCTGGCGGGTGGCGGCCGGCACATCGGCTACCCGCCAGCCGTTGGCGGCGAGGCCAGCCAGCTCCGCGCGGGTGAAACCGACCTCGTCGGCGAGCGCGCGGTACTCGTCGAGCACGGTGTTGTTGAAAACGAGCTGGTCGTCGGTGCTCACCGTACAGTTGATCCCCGCCGCCAGGAAGGCGCGCAAGGGGTGCGCCGCGAGCGTCGGAATGACTTGGAGCCGCACATTGCTGATCGGCGTGATGTCGAAGGTGACGCCCCGTTCCGCTGCGAGTCTTACCACGGTCGCATCCTCGATGGCGCGGATGCCATGCTGCACGCGGGTGACCCCGAGCAGCTCGATGGCTTCGCGCACGCGATGCGCGCCGTCGAACTCGCCGGCATGGCACTTGGTGACCTTGCCGGCGGCTCGCAGGCGGGCCCAGACCGGTGCGGTCCAAGGCTCGGTAGGCACCGGCTCGAAGCCGTGGATATCGACGCCCGCGATGTCATCTTGGTTCACCAGATCGTCGATAAGGGCCTGCATCGGCCCCGCGTAGTCGCTGCGCAGCATGCCGGCGTAGAGTTTCACCGTGAGGCCGGGAGGCACGGCGGCATGGATCGCGGCAACGATCTCGCGCACGGGCACATTGATAAAATGCGCGACCGCGAGATGGAAACTGCACTCGACGTAGCGCACGTTGGCGACGACGTGCTTGGCGAAGGTCAGGCGGGCCGACTCGAAATACCGCTCGGGCGAAGTGAACCAGGGCAGGGCGTGGCCGAGCAGGATCTCGTCGAACTTCGGAAAACTCGGGAAGCGGAAGTCCGGGGCGTGGAAGTAAGGCCGCGGCGGATACGCCTCCGGTTTCCAGGCGTGCAGGAGCTCGTAGGGCAGCGAGCCGTCGAGATGCAGGTGCGTCTCGGTTTTCGGCAGCGCGCGGATGAAGGAGTCGAGGGCGGCGGAGGCGGAAACGGACATGATTTAAACCGCGAAGGTCGCGAAGGAGCGCGAAGATGAAAGAGAGATTCCGGATCGCCCACTTATTCGAACTTTATCCCGTAAACCGCAGCCATGACGGCGCTCTGCCCGGATTTCTTCGCGAGCCTTCGCGTTCTTCGCGGTTAGGATTTCCCGAGCAGGTAGTCGGGATTCAGCTTGTGCAGCGACTTCGGAACGAAGAGGCCGTCCTTGCGGATGAGCTTGCCGTCGAACCAGATCTCGCCGCCGCCATATTCGGGGCGCTGGATATTGACCATGTCCCAGTGAACCTGGCTCTTGTTGCCATTGCCCACGCCCTCGTAGGCCTGGCCCGGGGTGAAATGGAAGCTGCCGGCGATCTTCTCGTCGAAGAGGATGTCGCGCATGGGCTCGCGGATGTGCGGGTTGAAGCCGAGGGCGAACTCGCCGATGTAACGCGCGCCGGCGTCGCTATCGAGGATCTCGTTGAGGCGTTTGGTGTTGTTGGCGGTGGCCTCGACGATGCGGCCCTGCCGGAAGACGAGACGGATATTGTCGAAGGAAGTGCCGAGGTAGACGGAGGGGGCGTTGTATTGGATGACACCCTCGACGGAGTCCTTCACCGGGCAGGAGAAGACCTCGCCGTCCGGGATGTTGCGCTGGCCGCCGCACTCGCGCGCGCCGATGCCCTTGATGGAGAAACTGAGGTCGGTACCGGGGCCCTTGATCTGCACGCGGTCGGTTTTCTCCATGAGGGTCTTGAGCGCTTTCATGCCGGGGATCATGCGCGCGTAGTCGAGGGTGCAGACCCGGAAGTAAAAGTCCTCGAAGGCCTCGGTGCTGAGGCCGGCCTGCTGGGCCATGGCCGCGGTGGGCCAGCGGAGGACGACCCACTTGGTCTTGTTCACGCGGTGGTCGAGCACGGGCTTCATCAGGCGGGCGTAGAGTTGCACGCGCGGGGAAGGCACATCGGAGGATTCGAAGATGTTGTCCGAGCCGCGCAGGGCGATGTAGGCATCCATCTTCTGCATGCGCAGCAGCTCCACCTCGGCCTGTGGGGCGAATTGGGCCTCCTCGGCGCCGAGCATGAGCTCGCGGGTGATGCGCGCGCGGTGCAGTTGCACGATGGGATGGGCGCCGCGGGCGCGGGCGGCGCGAACGAGGGCCACGACCATCGCGTCGGGCACGTCGAAGGCGTCGATCAGGACGCGTTCGCCTTTTTTGAGATCGCAGGAAAACCCGGCGAGGCCGGCGGCGAGTTGATCGAAACGGGGGTCGGTGAGCATCGCGTAAGAGATGCAAACCACACGCAGCCCGCGCCGGCCGGCAAGGTGAAAGGGGGAAAGACGGCGCCCTTGGCCTCCTGCCCGGCAGGATTGAGCGCGAGCTCAATGGCTTGGAGAACGCCCCTCCGGAACTTGGGCTGACGCCGGGCCCAGCTCCTCAGGCACGGCCCGCCAGGCTGCGACTGTTACCTCCGCCCGAGCCCTGCGTGGGGAAGCAGATGCGGCCCACCGCATCGTCGAAGCCGTCGGCTCCGCGCAGGATCTCGATCTCGAGTCGCAGGTAGTAGATCGGCACCGGACAGGGCATGCCGTCGGGGATGCGCACCGCGTCCTTCTCGGTTGTGACGATGTAATCCACTTTCTTTTCCAAGGCCTCGGAAAAAATTTCCACGAAGTCCTCGTAGGTGAAGCGGTAGTGGTCGAGGAAACGGCGGTTGAACTCGATGTGGCCGCCGAGGTCGCGCACGAAAGCCTCGAAGCTCTCGGGCACCGCGATGCCTGAGAAGGCTCCCACGCGCCGTCCGTCGAGGTCGGAAAGCGGGCGGCGCTCGGCCGCGCCGAGGCGTTGGAGAAACTGCGGACGGTGGGCGCACTCGATCAGGTTCACCCCGGGGTTGTGGCGCTGGATGAGCTCCTCGAGCTCGGGATCGCGCCGGCCGTCGGACTTGGTGAGGAAGACGTAGCTGGCGCGCCTGAGGTGCTTGATCGGCTCGCGCAGGATACCGCGCGGCAGGAGCTGGCCGTTGCCGAAGGGGTTGGTCTTGTCCACCAGCAGCAAGTTGAGCCGGCCCTTGAGCGGCAGGTATTGGAAGCCGTCGTCGAGGATCAGGGTGTCGCAACGGAACTTCTTGATGGCAAAGACGCCCGCCTTCACGCGGTCCTTGTCCACGAGCACGACGACCCCGGGCAGGTTGCGGGCCAGCATGTAGGGCTCGTCGCCGGCCTTTTCGGAATCGAGCAACACGATCTGGCCGTCGCTCACGATGCGCGGAGGCGGGGCGCTGGTGTGGGTGAACCACCAGAGGATCTTTTTCCAAAGCGGTGGAGCCTTGCTGCGGTAACCGCGCGAGAGGATGGCAACGCGCCGGCCGCGCTCGCGGAGGGCGCGGGCGAACATCTCGACCACGGGAGTCTTGCCGGTGCCGCCTACGGTAAGGTTGCCCACCACGACCACGAGACAGCCAAGCGGCTGGTCGTGCAGGATGCGTTTTTGGTAGAGCCAGACCCGCGCCTGTACGATGCCGCTGAAGAGCCAGGACAGGCCGTGCAGAAAGCCGGCGAACAGGGTGGGCCCCATCCCCTCGCGCCGGCCGAAGATCACGTCGATCGTGAACTGCTCGAAGGCGTTGAGTTTGCGTTTGAGCCAATGGGACATGGAGGCGCGAATTGACGGGAAAAAGGCGCGGCTCCCGCCGGGTGGCGAGGGGAAATCGGGTTTGACCGGCGGGCGGAGCGGGCGCTTCGTTTCTCCTTTCCCGCCTCGCCACCCACCTTCCGCCGCAATCCCTTCCATGAGCTACAAACTCTTCATTCCCGGTCCCATCGCCGTCTCCGACAAAACCCTCCAGGCGATGGCCCAAGGCATGATCGGCCACCGCAGCAACGACTTCGTCGCGCTCTACAACGCGATCCAGCCCGAGTTGCAGGCCCTCTTCTACACCAAGGATCCGGTGTATCTCTCCACCAGCTCGGCCTGGGGCGTGATGGAAGGCGCCATCCGCAACGTGGTGAAAAAGAAGGTGCTCAACTGCATGAACGGCGCCTTCTCCGACAAGTGGTTCGACGTCTCGCAGCGTTGCGGCAAGCAGGCCGGCGCGCTCAAGGCCGAGTGGGGCCAGCCCGTCGATCCCGAGGCGGTCCGCCGCGAGCTCGCCACCGGTGCCTACGATGCCATCACGATCATCCACAACGAGACCTCCTGCGGTTGCATGAGCGACCTGCCCGCGCTCATGGCCGTGATCCGCGAGTTCCCCGAGGTCATCTCGATCGTCGACACCGTCAGCTCCCTCTCGGCCATGCCGATCAAGAAGGATGAACTCGGCATCGATGTGCTCATCACCGGCTCGCAGAAGGCCTTCGCCCTGCCCCCCGGCCTCGCCTTCCTCAGCGTCTCCAAGCGTGCCCTCGACCGCGCCGCCACCGTGGCCGACCGGGGCTATTACTTCGACTTCGTCGAATTCCAGAAGAACCACGAGGCCGGCATGACCCCGAGCACGCCCACCATCGCCCTGATCTACGCCCTCAAGTCCAAGCTCGAGGATATCAAGGCCGAGGGTCTCGAGGCCCGCTTCGCCCGTCACGCCCGCCTGAACAAGACCGTGCGCGACCACATCCTCGCCAAGGGCTTCAAGATGTTCCCGAAGGAGGGCTACGGCTCCGTTTCGCTGAACTGCTTCGCCAACAACCTCGGCTACGACCTCGCGGCGCTGAACAAGACCCTCAAGACCAAACACGGCCTCGTGATCGACGGCGGCTACGGCAAGCTCAAGGGCAAGACCTTCCGCATCTCCAACATGGGCGACGAGACCGACGAGACCATCGCCGCCATGCTCAAGGCCTTCGACGCCGCCCTCGCCGAGTGCCCCAAGGCCGCGGCCTGATCCCCGTCTTTTCTCCTTCGCTTTCCAAGGCCGACCCTTCGCCGGGCCGGCCTTTTTTGTGCCCGCCCCGAAGGATTTCCCCCGCAGCTCGCGTATTCAGAAGTATCGCCATCATGGCGCTCTTCGCTGCCCTCGACACAGCCTTGAGCCTGCTTCCCGGCGAAACCCGCGCGCTCATCGAGGCCAAATACTTTCGCGGCAAATCCGTCCAGGAACTCAGCCCCGAACTCGGGCTTTCTCCCAAGGCCGTCGAATCCCGCCTCACCCGCGCCCGCCAGGAATTGCGCGATCTCCTCGGACACGGCCCAGCTTCGCCATGAACTCCTGTCAACCCAATCGTCGCGGCCCGCTGCCGCGCGATGTCTGCCAACCGGACGACCCCGCGCTGCCCTTGCGCATGGCCGCGCGCACCCGGCGCCGGCGACGCCTCCGAAACGAACGTGTGATCGTCTTCACCCTCGCCGATGGCCAGCGCCAGGTCGTCCGGCTCGATGGCCGTCCCCGCGCTAGCCCCCCGCCGGCAACGCGGTAAATCCCGGCTTTGCCGTTTTGTCTTCGCACCGCCGTCCGCCGCGCGCCATGGAATCGGCCCGCAACCCATGTCCGTCCCCCACCCCGAAGCTCCCCTCCCTCGCCGTGTCTTGTGGCCCGCGGTCGGGTTTCTCCTGCTGAGCTTTGCGCTTTTGAGCATCCAGGTGGCGGCGACCACCTCGCCCACTTTCGACGAGCCCGACCAACTCGCGGTCGGCTATGCCTCGCTTACCCAGGGCCGCCACCCCTACTCGACCGTCAACCTTCGCCTTTCCCAGATCTGGGCCGCGCTGCCCCTGCTGGCGCTGGATCCCCCCCTCGGCTTCCCCGACGCCGCCCAGCAACAGGCCGCCTCCGTCAACAACATCGGCTATGGCCGGCTCTTTGTCTTCGCCAATACCCACCCGCCCGAGGCCATCGTCTTCGCCGGGCGATGCATGATCGCGCTCCTTGGCACCACGCTCGGCTGGGTGCTCTTTTCCTACTCTCGCCGCCTTCACGGCGACTTGGCCGGTCTGCTGACGCTGACTCTTTACGCCTGCCTTCCACTGGCCATCGCCCACAACGCGGTGGCCACCACCGACATCGCCTCCACGCTTTTCTTCACCCTGGCGATGCTGGCGATCTGGCGCCTCCTGCACCGGATAAGTCCGGTCACCTTGCTCTGGGCCGCGCTGACGACCGGCGGCCTGGCCGCGACCAAGATCAGCGGCCTGCTGATCGTTCCCCTCGCTGTGGCGCTTCTCCTCCTTCGTCTGCGGTCGGGGCGGCCACTTGAGATCGCCTTGCCCGGGCTGAAGCGCACACCCACGCCACCTTTGTTCCGCGCGAGCCACGGGGCCACGCTGGTCGCCGCCCTGCTGGTGGTCGCCATGGGGGCCTGGGCCGTGGTCTGGATTGTGTATGGGGGCCCCGCTGCCGCCTCGCAGCCGGGCCAGGGATCCTTCCAAGTAAATTCCCACTATGCCGGCCATCCCTTGGTCCACCTAGTCGATCGGCTGCGAGCCTGGCAAATTCTGCCCCGCGCCTACCTTTTCGACCTGCATTCGTTTATCGAATCGGGCAGTTCACGGCGCTCCTTCCTGCTCGGCGAATACTCGCTGACCGGTTGGTGGTATTTTTTCCCCGTGGCTTGGCTGGTAAAGACGCCCCTGTCTTGTTTGTTCGCCCTGGCGGTGGCGGTCTGCGCCGCCTGGCAGTTGCGCCGCCGCTCTCCGCCGCAACGCGTGGACCTCCATGGCCTGAGCCCCCTTCTGGTCCTGGCGCTCGGTTACGGAGTTTTCGCGGTGCTTGGCAATCTGAACATTGGCGCCCGCCACCTGCTCCCCTTGTTTCCCTTTCTCCTGGTTTCCGCCGGGCTCGCCGTCCGGATCGCGCCACGAGAACCCATGCGGCGCGCGGGGCTGATCGCGCTTCTATTCGCCGGTCCCCTGCTCGAGGCAGCACTGGCCCACCCCTGCTACCTGGGTTACTTTAACGTCTTCGCCGGCGGTCCGGCCCGCGGTTATCGCGTGCTCTCGGACAGCTCCGCCGATTGGGGAGAAGCGCTCCCGCAAGTACAACGTTGGCTCGGGGAACGTGAACGGCGACCCGGAGAGAAACCGCCGGTCTATTTCTCCTATTTCGGCAACGCGGATCTGGCTCACTACGGCCTCGACGACCGCACCGCAGTCCTGCTGCCGCAGTTTTACGACACGCGTCTGGTGCGGCCCTATCCCCTCGTTCCCGGCACCTACGTGATCAGCACCACGATGCTCAACAGCATCTACGGCACGTACTGCATGGGCCCCTGGCGCCCGGCCTACGAAGCCGCATATCGGGAAGCCTTGCAGGACATGACTCGTTTCCGCACGGCGATGAGCGACCGGGCGAGCCTGGAGGCCCTGCTGGCCCGCGACGGAAGGAGCCACTGGGCAGGCAAACTCAGCCGCTTCGATCAGTTGCGCTTCTGTCGTCTCTGCGCCTGGCTGCGGCACCGCGAACCGGACGAACGCATCACCCCCGGGATACACGTTTACGAACTGTCGGCCGGCGATCTGGAAGCCGCCTTGGACGGTCCGCCGGTAGAACTCGCGGACGCCGACGCGATCAAGGGCGCCGATCGCTTCCGGGACGATGAGCTCGATTTTGTGAAATGACCGCGCGGAGGATGCATCCGCACCGCTCAACGATGCCACACGCCGTACCCAAACAAGTTTTCAGACCCGCCTTTATCATCAGCGAAAGGCGATCGCCGATTTTTTTATCACGATAAAACCAGCGGTTTACCCTAAACCCAGGCGGGCGTTGCCGCCTTCGTGCGAATACCGTTTATCAGGGACAGCAGATCATCTCCCCGATGATACTGCCCGCCCCGCGTCCGGTTATTCCCATGAATGCTACCCCAACCGTTCTCCAAATGTCGGCTCGTCATCCGGCAAGCCGCCCGACCTCCAGGCCGGCTTTCACATTGATTGAATTGCTTACCGTCATTGCAATCGTCGGCATCTTGGCGGCGATCATCATACCAACGGTTTCCAAAGTAAAGACAACAGCCCAGAAGGCGCGATGCGGAAGCAACATACGCCAGATAGGAATCAGTCTTATCACCATCGCTCAAAATGATCGGAAGCAACAATTGCCCAGATTGGCCGGCGGCTACATGGCTTGGGATGTCCCACGGAACGTGGCCTTGGACATGATGGGGACCGCTGGTCGCGAGGTTTTATATTGTCCGGCTGGCGCGCCTAACCGTGAAGCATTGTGGAGCACCTACGATTATGCCGCCATCCAATATATTCTCCTGCTTCAAACCGAACCACTGACTACCCCGACCGGATCTTTTCGCGGTGTTTATGGCAAATATCTGAACGATAGTTTGCGCGCCAGTTATATAGTGGACGACGTAGAAGTGCCGGCCAGTCGGCGGGAACTTGCGGTGGATGCGGTGCTCCGCAGCGGCCCCAGCTTTACTTGGTCTTCCCCGGCCTTGGGCAACCGCACCAACCACATGAACGGCAGTATGCCGGACGGCGGCAATGTGGTCTTTATGGATGGTCACGTAAAATGGCGTCCGTTCGCAGAGATCAAGTGGAACCGAACTGTCGGCAACCCCACCTTCGGTTGGTGAGGTTGAAGAGCGGTTCGTTTATAAAACCCGGCTCATTGCAGCGGGCACCGATATAGAGGTTGTGTGGAGGCCAGCCGGCGTCTCCGGCGCAAACACGCAAATGGATAGCGAAATCACCTTTCTGCCAACGATTGTACGATAGGTGAAGCAACGTGGACCGATTTTCCATCCACGGCGTATTCCCGTCTCGCGCCGGGGTCAGGTTTCATTTGTCTCGGGCCGGCAACTATTACCAACCCCCGTTCCTATGTTTTCCCATCTCGCCTCTCCCCGCCATTCCTGTCTCTTCGCCTCTGGTCTTTTGCTGTGTCCGCTCGCCCTATCCGCTGGAACCGTAGCCTATTATCGTTTCGAAAACGGCTCGGCTGGACAGCCGGTCGGCAACGCGGTGGAACGTTCGGTACTGGATGTTTCGGGTCATGACCGCCACCTCACTCCTTTTCAAAACCCGACCTTGTCCGCGGATGTAGCTTCTCCCCGCATCCCGCTGACCGGGGAGGCCAACACCCTTTCGGCTCGTTTCACGGGCCGGGAGGAAATCCTGGGGACGCCGGACAACGACCTGAATCGATTCGCCTTTACCGACTTCACCATCGAGGCATGGGTAAAGTTCGATTCCCTTAACGGCTGGCAGACTTTTATCGGGCGGGATGATAGCGGCAATCCGGGCGAAGGTCAGGATGCCCAGGCCCTCTTTTATTTTTCGAAAACCATTCACTCGAATCCGCCGCCCCAGCAGACCGAAAACGCCTTCCGGGTCGAAGCCGTGAATCGCGACAACCGGCTCATCGCCTTCGACAGCACTTTTGTCGCCCAGCCTCAGACTTGGTATCATGTGGCCGTGGTCGGCGACTCGAATGCCGGCACGCTGGCGCTTTACGTGGATGGCAACAAGGTGGGCGAAACGACAGGTTTTAATGGTCTGTTCGTGCCGGCCAGGAACACTCCGTGGACCCTGGGCAGAGGCCAATACCAAGGGCGGGCCATGGATCGTTTCATCGGCAGCCTCGACGAAGTCCGCTTCAGCGATGAAGCGCTCACCCCGGACCGCTTCCTCAACGCCACGCCGCCTCCCCCGCCCCCCCCGGTCGTCGCCCCCGCCGTCGAGGAGCAGCCGCCGTCGAAATCTGCTCCGCAAAACGTTCCGCGGCGCGGATTCTGGCGCCGGCTGTTCGGATCCTGAACCGGATCCACGCAGCATCGCCGCGGCGGCCCGATATCGTCGCGACGAGCGCCGTCGGCTTATGCAGACGAAAAAAGGCCGGCCCATCGGGGCCGGCCTTTTTATTTCGGCGCCTGCGACTCTTTTCGCAGGCACCCTATTCACGAGCGCTCAGAGGCTCTGCGCGGCGGCGACAACGGCTTCGACGGTGATGCCGAGCTCCTTCATCACGGTGCCACCGGGAGCGCTGATGCCGAAGCGGTCGATGCCGACCACCTTGCCGTCGAGGCCCACGAACTGGTACCAGAGGCCGGTGACACCGGCTTCGATCGCGACCCGCTTGCGGCACGAGGTCGGGAGCACGCTCTCGCGATAGCCCGCGCTCTGGCGTTTGAAGCGCTCGAAGGAAGGCATAGAGACGACGCGCACTCCGGCGCCGAGCTGCTTGGCGGCGGCGACGGCAAGATGCAGCTCCGTGCCGGTGGCGAGGAGAATGTGGGTCAGCTCGGCGCCTTCCTTGACCGCGATATAACCGCCGTACTGCACGCCGGAACGGCGGGTCTCGAGCGGGATGTCGTTAAGGATGGGCATTGCCTGGCGCGAAAGCGCGAGCAGCGTGGGACCGTCCTGGCGGCTGAGGGCGGCGGCAAAGGCGCCAGCCGTCTCCTCAGGGTCGCCGGGACGGATGACGTCGAGGTTGGGAATGACCCGCAGGCCCGAAACGGTCTCGACCGGCTGGTGCGTGGGGCCGTCCTCGCCGACACCGACCGAATCGTGGGTGTAGATGTAGGTGACGGGCAGCTTGCAGAGCGAGGCGAGACGCATCGCGGGGCGCGAGTAGTCGGCGAATACCAGGAAGGTCGCGACGGACGGCTTGAAGATGCCGTCGTAGGCGATGCCGTTGGCGATGGCGGCCATGGCATGTTCGCGGATGCCGAAACGGATGTTGCGGCCGGCACGGTTGGAGGCATCGAAGTCCTTGTCGGACGCGATGTAGTTGAGCGTGGAACCGTAGAGGTCAGCGCTGCCGCCGATGAGCAAGGGTTGCTTGGCGGCGAGGGGCTGGAGCACCTGCTGACCGGCGGCCCGGGAGGCGAGCTTCACGTCGGGGGCGAAGGCAGGCACGGCGGCGAGGAGTTCCTCGGCGGTGACCGCGGCGGAGCGGTTCTCGAGGAGGGAAGCCTTGTCGGGGTTGGCAGCAGCCCACTCCTGGTAGAGCTTCTTCCACTTCTTGTAGGTGCGCTCGGTCTTTTTCTTGAGCTCGTCGAAGTGCGCCCGGACCTCGGGGCTGACATAGAAATGCTGATCGGCAGGCAGGCCGAGGTTTACGCGCGCGGCATCGATGAACTTCGCGCCGCCTTCGCCGTGGCCCTTGCTGGTGCCGGCGACCTCAGGGATGCCCTTGGCGATCGTGGTCTTGGCTACGATGAGATTGGGAGCGCCGATCGCCTTCTTGGCCTTGGCGACGGCCTTGGCGACGGCAGCGATGTCATGGCCGTCGATGAGCTGGACGTTCCAGCCGAGGGCCTTGAAGCGCTTCACGAAGTCGTCGTCCTGCGACTTGTTCGCCATCGCATCGAGGGTGACGTCGTTGCTGTCAAAGATGAGGATGAGATTGTCCAGCTTCTGGTGGGCGGCGAAGGAGACGGCCTCGAGGGCGACGCCTTCCTGCATGCAGCCGTCGCCGGCGAGGGCGATGACGTGGCTGTCGAAGATCTGGTGCTCGGGAGTATTGAAACGGGCAGCCGCCATCTTGCCGGAGACGGCGAAACCGACGGCGTTGGCGATACCCTGGCCGAGGGGACCGGTGGTGCACTCGACTCCGGGCGTCTCATGAAACTCGGGATGGCCGGGGGTCTTGGAGTGGAGCTGGCGGAAGTTCTTCAGCTCTTCGAGGGGGAGATCATAGCCGCTGAGATGGAGCCAGCCGTACAAGAACATGGAACCATGTCCCGCGGAGAGGACGAAACGGTCGCGGTTGAGCCAGCGGGTGGCGCTCGGGCAGTGCGAGAGCGCGCCGCCGAAAAGAGCGGCGCCGATCTCGGCGGCGCCGAGCGGAAGGCCTAGGTGGCCTGAATTGCTCTTATGGACGGCGTCCATGGCGAGGCCACGGGCCTGGTTGGCGGCTTGAGCGAGGAGGGTGAGGTCGAGGGCCATAGGGAAAGAGGGCGAAGTGAGTGAGGAAGGGAGAGAGAAGCGGCAGCTAACGCGGATAAAAACGTGAGATGTAGAAAGGTGGAGGGCGGCGGGGAAAGCCCAAAGCCGATGAAATAAGTCGCATCCGGGGATTTGTCCGATTCATGGGTCGGGAATGTGCGGTAGCCTCGAAGCGACCGCGACAGCAGGCACCGGAACATAAAAAAAGCCCCGGAAGACCGGGGCTTGTCGCAAAAGACGAAAGGCAAAAATCAGGCGCCGGCGGGCGCGGCGGCGGCGCTCTTGTCGGAGCGCTTGACGTTGACCTGCATCGCGGCCTTGCCCTTGAGATCGCGGAGGTAGTAGAGGCGCGCGCGGCCGTTCTCGGATTCGCGATCGACCTCGATCTTCTCGATGTTCGGAGAGTTGACGGGGAACACGCGCTCCACGCCCTCGCCGTAGCTGATACGGCGGACGGTGAAGGTCTCGTGGATGCCATGGCCCTTGCGGGCGATGACGATGCCGGCGAAGAGCTGGGTGCGCTCTTTGTCACCCTCGCGGACCTTGGTGTGCACCTTGACGCCGTCGCCGACTTTGAAGGACGGGACGCTGCGGATTTGGGCGGAGGTGAGCTCTTTGATGATCGGGTTCATGACGAGTAAGGTTTTTCGAGTAAATCGGGTCGGACGAGGCGGGTTTTTTCCACGCGTTTCTCGTGCCGCCATTTTTCAATTTCAGCGTGGTTGCCCGAAAGGAGCACTTTCGGCACGGACTGACCTCGGAATTCGGCGGGGCGCGTGTATTGCGGGAAGTCGAGAAACCGACCGGTGAAGGATTCGTGTGTCAACGACTTTTCATCGCCAAGCACGCCGGGGATGAATCGGGCGAGGGCATCGATGACCACCGCGGCGGGAAGCGTGCCGTTGGTGAGCACGTAGTCACCTATGCTGATTTCCTGGTCGATGACCGTGTCGCGGATGCGTTGATCGACGCCTTCGTAGTGACCGCTCAGGAAAAGGAGATGCCTCTGGGTAGACAGCTCGCGGGCGATCTTTTCCGAAAAGGGCGCGCCGTCGGGCGTAAGGTAGATGCGCCGGCAGCCGGGGGTCTGGAGCTGCTCGATGGCGGCAACCACCGGCTCGGGTTTCATGACCATGCCGGCGCCGCCGCCGAAGGGACGGTCGTCCGCAGTGCGGTGCTTGTCGGTGCACCAAGCCCGCAGGTCATGCACAGCGACACCGAGCAATTTCGCCTCGATGGCCTTGCCCAGGATGCTCTCGGCCAGGAAGCCCTCGAGCATGCGCGGGAAAAGAGTCAGGACATCAATCTGAAGCGGCATGAAGGGAAACGAAAGCGCCCCGGACGGTTAGTCCGAGGCGCGAAGAAGAAGACTAGGCCAGACTCAGGCGGCAGGCGCCACGGTGGCGGCCTTGCGGGCGGTTTTGATGAGGCCGCGAGCGGTGTCCGTCGGGGTGGCCCCCTTGCTCAGCCAGTATTCGACACGATCAACCTTGAGCTTGAGCACGTCGCTCTTGGCGCGCGGGTTGTAGGTGCCGAGGATCTCGGTGGCGGCGCCATCACGGCGGGAACGGGCTTCGGCAACCACAACGTGGTAAATGGGATTGTGGGTGGAGCCGATGCGGGACAGGCGAATTTTAAGGGCCATGGAAGGTCGTGGGACGAGGGCTTGTGATTTGGAAAAGGGTGGAAAACACGGGCGGCACGGGACGGTGTCAAGCAGCCATTTGGCCAACCCTGCCCCAAAGGAGGATAACCGGCCGGCGTCTCTTGGCATCCGCCGCGTTCAGTTCACCAGGCCCGCGAGCGTGGGATGGATCTGAAAGGCAGGCGCCAACCCCGCGATCTCGAAGTAATCCCGCACCGGCTCACTGAGGCCGGCCAGCACGATGTCGCCACCCAGACCGCGTTGTCTGCGCACCGCCGACAGCAGGATGCGAAAACCATGGCTTGTCACGTAAACGGTATCGGTGAGATCGAGGGCCAGCTGGCCTCCGATCAGATGCGGGGCGAGCGCGGCTTCCAGTTGCAAGGCGCCGTCGTGGTCGATTTTGCCCGAAAGCGTGAAAACGGTCCAGGCGGGGGTGGACGAGACGGTGATGGTCATAGGTGGAGGAGCGACTCGTTCCATGATGCAAATCGATGCCCACGCCAAGCCGGGAGAGCGCCGCCCGGCCGCAAACTCCAGACAAACCTTGACCCCCTCCCCGGCCTGCGCGGAGCCTGATCCTTTATGAAAGCCGGAATCGTCGGTCTCCCCAACGTGGGCAAGTCCACTCTCTTCAACGCCCTCACGCGCTCCCGCAAGGCCGAGGCCGCGAATTACCCGTTTTGCACCATCGATCCCAACGTGGGCGTGGTCACCGTGCCCGACGAGCGTCTCTACGCGCTGCAGAAGATCGCCAAGACCAGCGTCGTCATCCCCGCCGCCATCGAGTTCGTCGACATCGCCGGTCTCGTGAAGGGCGCCAGCCAGGGCGAGGGCCTCGGCAACCAGTTCCTCGCCAATATCCGCGAAGTCGACGCCATCGTCCACGTCGTCCGCTGCTTCGAGGACTCCGACATCCTCCACACCATGGGCTCGGTCGATCCCGTACGCGACATCGACGTCATCACCACCGAACTCATCCTCGCCGACCTCGACGCCGTCCAGAAGCGCATCGACAAGACCCAGAAAAAGGCGAAATCCGGCGACAAGGACGCCCAGGCCGAGGTCGCCCTCCTCGATCGCCTCGTCCCGCACCTCAACGCCAACAAGCCGGCCAACATCCTCGAATGCACCGAGGAGGAGCAGAAGTTGCTCAGGCTCTTCCAACTCCTTTCCGCGAAGCCCGTCCTTTACGCCTGCAACGTCGCCGAGAGCGACCTCGCTACCGCCGAGGCCAATCCTTTTGTCCAAAAAGTCGCCGCTTTCGTGAAACAACACCACGACGCCGCCTACGTGCCGATCAGCGCCAAGATCGAGGCTGAGCTCATCGATCTTTCGCCGGAGGAGGCAAAGGAGTTCCTGAAGGACCTGGGCGTCACCGATTCCGGCGTGTCCAATCTCATCCGCGGCAGCTATTCCCTGCTCGGGCTGCAGACCTATTTCACAGCCGGTGAAAAGGAGGTCCGCGCCTGGACGATCAAGAAAGGCTGGAAGGCCCCGCAGGCCGCCGGCGTCATCCACACCGACTTCGAAAAGAACTTCATCAAGGCGGAGATCGTCTCCTACGAGGACCTCGTCCGCCTGGGCAGCACCGCCGCCGCCCGCGAGGCCGGCAAGTATCGCCTGGAGGGCAAGGAATACCTCTTCCGCGACGGCGACGTCGCCCTATTCAAAGTCGGCGCCTGAGCACCGGCTGGCCGACGGACGGTCCGCCCTGCCCGACAAAAAGGCCGCCCGGAAAACTCCGGGCGGCCTTTGTATTTAGCAAACTGATACGCGCAGCCCCGCCGGCTCAGGCGGCAGGCACGGGCGCAGAGGCGGGCGCTGCCGCCGGCTTCGGCACCGGCGCCGGCACGAGGCCGCCGGTGCCGACCTGATGGAAGGTCGCATCGGCGGGCAGGATCACGCGCTCGCAAAAATCGCCGAAACGCTCGCCCTCGTTACGCTCGCGGGCATAGCGCTTGATAACCGGCTCGAGCAGCTTCGCCGCGTCCTCGAAGGTGATGCTGGGTGCGACGAGACGGTTGAGACGCGTGCCATTGTAGGCGGCACCGATGTAGAGCGCGTATTTGTTGGGTGCCTTGCCGACGAAGCCGATTTCGGCGAGGTAGGGCCGGGCGCAGCCGTTGGGGCAGCCGGTGACGCGCAGGCTGATGGCGTCCTCGTGCAGGCCAGCCTCGTCGAAGATGGTCTCGAAACGGGCCAGGATGTCCGGCAGCACGCGCTCGCTCTCGGCAAGGGCCAAACCGCAGGTCGGCAGCGCGACGCAGGAAAGTGCGTTGAGGCGCAGGCCGGAGCGGGCGTTTTCCTTGTCCAGACCGTAACGGGCGAGGATCGCCTCGATGACGGGCTTCTCGCGCTCGCTTACGCCGGAGATAGTGAGGTTTTGCGAAGGGGTGAGGCGGAAGTCGCCGCGATGCATCTGGGCGATCTCGCGCAAGGCCGTCTTCATCGGCCAGCCCGCCCGGTCCACAATGCGGCCGGAGAGAATGTGCAGGCCGTAGAACCAGGTGCCGTCAGCGTTCCGATGCCAGCCATGCGGATCCTGGATGGTGGTGAAAGTAACGGGCTTGGCGGGCGCGAACGTCACGCCGCTGCGCTGTTCGACCTCGGCCTTGAACCAGGCGATTCCCTTGTCCTCGATCGTGTATTTGAGACGCGCGTGCTTGCGGTTGGTGCGATCGCCATGGTCGCGCTGAGTGGTAAGGACGGCGTGGCCGACTTTATTGACGTCGCCGCGGGCGATGAAGCCAAGGGTGTCGGCGAGGCGCGGAAAGGTGTCCTCGTTTCCGTGGCTCATGCCGAGGCCGCCGCCAACCGTGACGTTATAGCCGAGCAGCTTTCCCTCCTCGATGATGGCGATGAAGCCCAGGTCCTGGGAGTAGACGTCCACGTCGTTGGAAGGCGGGACGGCAAAGCCAGTCTTGAACTTACGCGGGAGATAGGTCGCACCATACATCGTCTCGACCTCGGGCTCGCCCCCGGCGACCAGCTCCTCGTCGAGCCAGATCTCATGGTAGGCGCGAGTCTTGGGCAGGGCGTAGTCGGACCAGCCTTTCGCATCCTGATAAACCTGCTCCGATACCGGCGATTGCTCGGGGTTTACCGGCGCCATCACGTTGCGGTTCACGTCGCCGCAAGCAGCGATGGAATCCAGCAGGATCCGGTGCATGCCTTGGATGAGAGGCTTCATGTTTGCCTTCAGGACACCGTGAAACTGAAAGGTCTGGCGCGTGGTCAGACGAAGCGAAGGCAGGGCGAAATCGGTGGCGAGCTGGTCGAGCACGAGCCATTGCTGGGCAGTGGCCTTGCCGCCGGGCAGGCGAACCCGGAGCATGAAGGAGTAGGCCTTGTCCTTCCCGGCCTTCTTGAGGGCGACTCGCTGGTCGCGATCATCCTGCTGGTATGTGCCGTGGAATTTGATGAGTTGCTCGCCGTCGGCGGAAACGGTCGCGGTGGAGAGGTCGGCAAACTCCGCCTTGAGGTTGCCGCGCAGATGACGCGAGGCGGTCTTGATGCCCTCGTTGGCGACGAGAGGCTTGGGGGCGGCGGAATCAGTGCTCATGACGAAAAGGAAAAGGGAAGAACTTGAGAAGTTCACCCATTTCGGGCGAGGGGCAAATGCAATTATTACTAAGTTTAGTCAGATACTTAAGATTAATCCCACCCACTTAAGACCAACAATGACGTTGCGGAGCGACCTGATTGCCGCTCACAAGAAGCCTCGAGTTAAAGGCATCACAACCGCCAAGGAACTCTGCCTGGTCGCTCTGAAACGAGACAAAAAAGGCGGGCCCGCGAACGGACCAGCCTGAAGGTCACCAAATTGGCGCCAAAGACCCGCCCTTGCGACGTGCTCAGTAACGGTAGTGCTCCGGCTTATAGGGGCCTTCGATGGGCACGCCGAGATACTGGGCCTGGGCCGGGGTAAGTTTTGTCAGCACGGCGCCGATTTTTTCCAGATGCAGACGGGCGACCTCTTCGTCGAGGTGCTTGGGCAGTCGATAGACTCCGACCTTGTAGGTGTCCTTGTTCTTCCAGAGATCGATCTGAGCGAGCGTCTGGTTGGTGAAGGAGTTCGACATGACGAACGACGGATGGCCGGTCGCACAACCGAGGTTCACGAGACGCCCTTCGGCCAGGAGATAGAGGGTCCGGTCGGTATCCGTGAACGTGTAGGCATCGTAGCCGTCCTTGATCCGGACATGCTTCACACCGGGATGTTTTTTGAGGCAGTCGACCTGGATCTCGTTGTCGAAGTGGCCGATGTTACACACGATGGCCTGATCCTTCATCGCCCGCATGTGCTCGAGGGTGATGATGTCCTTGTTGCCGGTCGTGGTGACGTAGATATCGGCCTTGCCGAGGGTGCTCTCGAGGGTGTTCACCTCGAAACCTTCCATCGCGGCCTGCAGCGCATTGATAGGATCGATCTCGGTAATGACGACACGAGCGCCAAAGCCCTTGAGGGAATGGGCAGAGCCTTTGCCGACGTCGCCGTAGCCGCAGACGCAAGCCACCTTACCGGCGATCATGACATCGGTGGCTCGCTTCAAGCCGTCGGCCAGTGACTCGCGACAGCCATAGAGGTTGTCGAACTTCGACTTGGTGACGGAGTCGTTCACGTTGATTGCCGGCACCAGCAGCTTGCCCTGCTCATGGAGCTGGTAGAGGCGATGCACTCCGGTCGTGGTTTCCTCGGAGACGCCGCGCCAGGATTTCACGATGCGGGTGAACACGAGCGGATCCTCGGCGTGAATGCGCTTCAGGAGGTTCTTGATCACCTGCTCCTCGTGCGAGCCGGAGGAAGAATTCACCCAGTCGCTGCCGTTCTCAAGTTCGTAGCCCTTGTGAAGGAGAAGCGTGACGTCGCCACCGTCGTCGACGACGAGTTCGGGGCCCAGGCCGTCGGGGCCGAGCACGGCTTTCCAGGTAAGATCCCAATACTGCTCGAGGGTCTCGCCCTTCCAGGCAAAGACGGGCACGCCGGCCTCGGCTATGGCGGCGGCCGCATGGTCCTGGGTCGAGAAAATGTTGCAAGAGGCCCAGCGCACGGTGGCGCCGAGGGCGACAAGCGTCTCGATGAGAACGGCCGTCTGGATCGTCATGTGCAGCGAACCGGTGATGCGGACGCCGGCAAGCGGTCGGGAGGACCCGAATTTTTTTCGGACTGCCATGAGGCCGGGCATCTCATGCTCGGCGATGGTGATCTCCTTGCGGCCCCAGTCGGCGAGCTTGATGTCTGCAACGTGGAAGTCCTGGCCGGCGGGGGCCGTGGTAAGGGTGGCGGTGCTCATGGCGTCTTTCGATTCGGTATGGTCAGATTCGGGTAGTAGTGGAAAACCAAATACAAACGTGGCGGTTCCTCAGCCAGCGAGCTTGGCAACTGCGGCTTTGAGCGCGGCGGCCTTGGTGGTCTCCTCCCAAGGGAGACCGGCCTTGCCGAAGTGTCCGTAGTTGGTCGTCTGGCGGTAGATCGGCCGGAGCAGGTTGAGCTGCTTTACGATGTCGGCGGGCTTGAAGGAAAACACGGCCTGAACGGCGTCGGTGATGACGGTGTCGGCGACCGTACCAGTGCCGAAGGTGTTTACGTAGACGCTGACGGGCTTCGGATGACCGATGGCGTAGGCGACCTGCAACTCGCACTGCTTGGCCAGGCCGGCTGCGACGATATTCTTCGCCACCCAGCGGCACATATAGGCGGCCGAACGATCGACCTTGGACGGATCCTTGCCCGAGAAGGCTCCGCCACCATGACGGCCCCAACCGCCGTAGGAATCCACGATGATCTTGCGGCCGGTGAGGCCGGAATCGCCCTGCGGGCCGCCGATGACGAAGCGCCCGGTGGGATTGATGAGATACTCGGTGTTTTTGGTCAGCAGCTTCGCAGGGAGGACCTTCTTGATGACGTTTTTGATCAGATAGGCTTCGATCTCGTCGCGGGCCACGTCAGGCGTGTGCTGGGTGGAAATTACGACGTTGACGATCTCGGTGGCGACACCGTCCACGTAACGAACGGAAACCTGGGACTTGGCATCGGGGCGGAGCCACTTGACCTTGCCGCTCTTGCGGAGCGCGGTGAGCGTGCGGCCGAGGCGATGGGCGAAGATCACCGGCGCGGGCATCAGTTCCTCGGTCTCGTCCGCGGCGAAACCGAACATCAGGCCCTGGTCGCCGGCCCCCTGCTCGGCATGTTTCTTGCCGTCGGCTTTCCTGGCGTCGACACCCTGCGCGATGTCGGCGGACTGGGCGGTGAGGTAGTTATTTATGAATACGGTATCGGCGTGGAACACGTCGTCGTTGTTCACGTAGCCGATGTGGCGGATGGCATCACGGATGACCTTCTCAACATTGAAGGCCTCGTCGATCGGCTTCGTCTTGCCCGTCTTCTTGTCCTGCAGCTTCGGCAGGGTGATCTCACCACCGACCACAACAATGTTGGACTTCACGAAGGTCTCGCAAGCCACGCGGGCCGTTTTGTCGTACGCGAGACAGGCATCAAGGATGCTGTCGGAGATAAGATCGGCGACCTTGTCAGGGTGGCCTTCGCCAACGGACTCGGAGGAGAAAACAAAGGTGTTTGCCATGGGAGTTTTTGGAACATGCGAACACTGCCTGCTCCAGATGGGCCCGCAAGATAAATATCAACATATTCATATTTCTTGATATGTCTTCGACTCTTAGAGCATTCACCTACGCCCGCCTGAGTCTTTTGCCCGCTGCACGCCGGTCCTCCCTGGCGGGCAAGTGCGTGACATTTCCCATTGCCGTGACGCTCCTTGCCTTTATTACCGATT
This sequence comes from uncultured Akkermansia sp., assembly GCA_966250295.1. Lineage (GTDB taxonomy): Bacteria > Verrucomicrobiota > Verrucomicrobiia > Opitutales > Opitutaceae > IMCC26134_A. The sequence continues at coordinate 239,771 of CBINGR010000001.1, forward strand.
CGTTGACCCGTATGTCCTCCCAGCCCGCCAGCGTCCTTGACCTAGAAGCCATCGCCAATCTTCGCGCCTTGGGCGATGAAGGAGACGACACCTTTTTGCGGGAGATCATCACCATCTATCTCGAGGATGTCCCCCAGCGTATCGTCGACCTGAAGTCTGCGCGCGCCGCCAACGACAAGGCGCTCTACGTACGAAGCGCGCACACCATCAAGGGCAGTTCCGCCAATGTAGGTGCGACCGAGATGCGGAATCTGGCCGAAAAGATGGAGCACCGCGCCAAGATCGAGCCATTGCCTGGCTTGGACCCCGATCTGGTCGAACTCGAGACCGCCTTTGTCCGCACCGTCACGGCCCTGCGAGCCCTGCTGGGCTGATTGGGCGGACCACCCGGCCGTCCGGTGGAGGCGGATCAGCCCCCGGCGACCACGCCCAAACGATCCCCCATCCGGGCGTACACTTCTCGTTGCTCGGCCGTGTTTGCGATCAGATCGTCATCGAAACGGATCCGGTTTCGCGGGAAAAGCGTGATGACACAGGATCCTCCGAAGGCGAACAGGCCTTTGGGATCTCCCTTTTTCACCGGCTTGTCCGGCGTGAATTCCTGCAGGATGGCCCCCACCATCGTGGCACCTACCTCGAGCATGGCCACCCCGCCGAAACGCGGTGAATCCACCAGCGTGACCATGCGTTTGTTCTCGGTCAGGTAACCAGGATTGATTCGCAGGGCGATGGGACTGACCGAGCAGAGCCAACCGTTGATCGATCGTGCATCCGAAGGCCGGCCGGAGACCGGGAAATGGAAACGATGGTAATCCACCGGGCACAGGCGCGAGATCAGCATGCTTCCGCCTGCGAACTCCGCGCCGAGCGCCTCCGACCCCAGCAACGCAGCGAGGGAAAATTTTTTCCCCTTCACGTAGAAACCGTCCGCCGTATCCACATCCTGATACGCCAGGTGCCGTCCATCCGCGGGAAACACCGCGACGTCCTCGCCCGGGGCGACCGGGCGCGCGCCCGCCTTCAGCCGGCGGTAAAAGAACTCGTTGAATGTGCGATAGGCGGTGGCGGGTTTGTCGAACTCCTCGGCGTCGACACCATATTCCACGATGAAAGGAAGCACTTTGTTCACGCTGGCGGGGCGGTTCATGCGCCAGCCATACCAGGCGGAAAACCAGGCGCGCCGCACCACGGCGGCCAGGCTCAGGCGGCCGAGAGGGTTACCGCCGTAAATGAAGCGCAACCAGCCTTCGCCATAGATGCGCTCGGTTTCAATCCGGCCGGTGTGCCGATTGTAGAAGGTGATGGGCGCGGAGGACATGAGGAATGCCTAGCAGGCGGCGAGCGACGGACGACGGAAAGCAAAAAAACCGCGACGCTGTCGCGCCGCGGGTCTTTTGGACAAGGAATCCTCAATTTCGTTCAGGGCAGCGCGATCTCGTATTTGAGCAGGTTGCGATTGGCATCGCTCGTCTCGGTGAAGTGGAAGGCCACGCCGTTTTCGCCGGCGATCACGGTCTGGCGTCCGTCGGCGCCATCACGCGCCCAGACGGTGTTATCGAACTTCACGCCAAGCGTGCCGGCCTTCATCGCATAGGAGAAGGTATCGGCGGAGGCCCGCATCCGGAGCGAAGGATTCAGCGCCACGGGCGAAAGACGGACCGAATGGACTGCCGCAATGACGCCGCGCGGATCCCGCAGATTGACCGGAGTGAACCTGGCCGAAACCTTGATGGCCTCGGGCAGGCACTGGAAGCTCTGTTCCAGTTCGAAGCGCGGATGAGTCACCTTAACGTCGAAGGTGGTGATTCCCTCCTTCACCGACTTCTTGACCGTAGCCTGATAACCGACGTCGTCGACTCCACCGACGTTGAACCACTTGCGGCGGCCGTCGGTGCCGACGTAGCTACCCTGCAAGCTGATGCCGGCGGCGGATTCGACCAACACCTCGTCGCGTGGGGTCGCCAAGGCTTGGATGAAACCTTTGTCGGTAACCTCGAAACGATACCGTTCGTTCCCAAACTTGCGCGAATCGCTGGCAAAGAGGTCGATGGGGGCAGGCGCCGCCGGAGGAGGAACTACGACAGGCGGGGGAGTGGGAGCCGGCGTGGGAACCGGAGTCGGAGTGGGCGCAGGCTTGGGGGAAGTCGAAACTGGAGCCGCAGGAGGCGGGGTGGTTTTCGCGTGATCGCCCGAGGACGGCGGAGAACGGAAATGCATCGCCAGACCGACTACTGCCGCAACCAGCCCCACTCCGGCCGCGATAAAAATGGGACCTTTGTTGCTGCTCTTACGAGCAGCGGGTTGGCTCTCGCTGACAGAAACGCCTGCGACCGGAGACTGGGCGGCTGCCTTGCCTCCGGAAACGGACTTTGCGGGCTCCGTCACGGCTTTGTTACCTTGCGCCGTCGTGGACGGCTTGTCGGCGGGGAAAGGAACCGCGGTCCGGGGACGGGCAGCCAGGGCCTCGAGCGTGGGCTGCACCCAGGCGGCTTCGGCCGAGCCAGCGGCAGCAAGCTGCACGAGGCCGGCAGCGCTGGCTGGCAAAGCGATCCCGGTGGCATCCAAGCCGAGCCGCGAGGCAAGCCCGCTACCGGCGGGGGCCCAAGCGCGAAGGCCGATGCCCTTGGCGACGTTTTCTACCAACCATGCCTGGGCGGGAATGAGGCCGGCGATGTGCAGATGGGTGGCCGCCCGGTCCGCCACCACGCCCTTCAAGGCTGCCGAAAGCGGCTCGGCAATCTTGGGCGCGGCATCGCCAAAATCGTAGCTCTCATTGTAAAACAGCTTGCCGGCGGCCGCCTTGAATTTGAGCCCCAGCCCCTGCTGCACGGCCTCGTAAATTTTGGCGTAGCCGACCGGCGCAACGGCGACGGCCTGTACTCCCTCCGTCGTGACCCAAGCCAACTGCGCAAGCTCCTCGCCCGGAATGAGCACAAGCGCGGTCTCCCCGGGGGAAAGCGAACCGGCTACCGCGCCCAGATGGGCAGTGGCGGCCAGGGTGAGATCAGCGGGCGAAAGACCGAACGAAATAAGCACTTCACGCGCGGCCGCCAAGGCAGAGGAATCGACGGCAGCGAGCAACCAGGGGCTCACGCGGGCGGCGTCGGGAGCCGCGCCCGTGGCGGCGTCCACCGCCACGGCCGAAGGCGCACCACTGAAACCATGCGGCAGCTTGACCGCATGGCCCTGGAGCGCGGCAGGTTGGCGCACCGCGCCTGATTCGGCCTCCCCGGAGCGATGAAGGAAGTTCTTGCTCCCCAGAAAAGAGGCCCGGACCGTACCGGTGAGCTGGTGCTCGGCCACGAAGGCCGCGAGATCAGCTTTGGCCTCCAGCGCGAATGCACGGACAGCCACAAGTTTGCGGCCGGCCAGAACGGCAAGATGGATCGAGTGGGGAGCAAGTTCGGCGTAAGCGACGTTCGAGGCGGAGGGGTTTGCCATGATGGGAATTAGTTAGTGGAAGCTAAGACTGGAGCAAAGCAACGATTTAGACGAACAGGGGGGAAACTTTGTGAAAGAGCCAATCGGTCACAACGCCTCAAGGAGTTTCTTGCGACGTTCTTCGAAAGCTTTCTCGCGGGAAACGAGCGAAGCCATTTCGACATCCAGAGCTTCACGCTCCGCCTGATATTCAGTCTGAACCTTTTCGAAGGCGGCGCGTTCCTTGGCAAGTTTGCCACGTTCGGACTGGACCTCGGCGAGACCTGCGTCGATCTCGGCCTGAAGAAGCGCCAGTTGGTCGTTGGCCTGCTTGAGTTTCTTTTCACGGGCCAGGATTTCGTGGCCCGCCTCTTCGACACCCGCGGAATCGGCCTCGACCCGGGCCCGCTCGGCGGCGATCAGCTTCCGCTCGGCGGCGAGTTGCTTCTCGGTCTCTCCGACCGAGGCGACGCGGGCGTCGAGCCGTTGATCGCGCTCGTCAAGGGACTTAGTCCGGGAATCGAGCTGGGTGGCCACGAGGGCGTTTTTCTGCTCGGCGGTGGCGAGAGCCGTGGCGCGGGCGGCAAGCTCGCTTTCCCGGGTGGTCAAAGTCTTCTCTCGGGCGGCAAGCGTCTTGATCGCGGCCATGTGCTCGGATTGAGCGGCCTCGAGGCTGGTATGATCCGCGGCAAGTGTGTCCTGATCCTCCTTTAGCTTCTTGCGATCAGCCTCGAGACGGGTCCGCAAGGTGCCCAGCTCGGTCTCGGCAGCCGCCAGCTTCGCCTCGCGTTCGTTCAGCTTGGCTACGAGAGCCTCGCGTTCGGCGACTTTAGTTTCGCGGACCTTCATCCGCGCATCGTGGGCAGTCTCGGACTCGGCGAGTTTCTTCTGCGCGGCAGCGAGCGCGGTCTGAGCGGCAGCGAGCTGCTTCTCCCGATCGGCAAGAGCCGCGGCCGCCTTGGCGGCGGACGCCTGCTCCGCCTTGAAAGCACGACGATCAGCCTCGAGACTCGCGGTGTCTGTGGCGAGCCGGGTCTTCGCCTGCTTGAGCGCAGTTTCCTCGTTGGCAAGAGCCGCGACCTTCGCGGCGTGGGTCTTTTCCGCAGCAGATTGCGCCTCGACTCGGGCGGCGAGTTTCTGCTCGGACTCGGCAAGAGCCTTTTCGCGCTTCCCTTGCTCGGCCTCTCGGGCCCGCAATTTCTGAGTCTCCGCATCGAGAGTCTTGCGGATCTCGCCGAGGGACGATTCACGGTCGGAAAGGGCCAGCTCGGCCTTCGCGAATTCGGCCGCGCGCTTCTTGTGCGCCTCGAGAGCCGCGGTGGCCTCGGCCTTGGTCTTTTCAAGCGAGGCCCCTTCAGTGGCGAGCCGCTGGGCTTCTTTGGTGAGACGAGCCTGCTCGGTCTGGAAGGCGGCGGTGCGCTCGGAAAGACCGGCCTGTTCGGCCGCCAAGGCGGTGGACGCGGCGGCAAGCTGCTTGTCACGGGCGGCGGCGGCCTGCTCCCGCGCGGCCACCTCAGCCACGGCGGCGGCGGCCTTTTTCTTGTCGTTGTCCACCGCCTTCTGGGCGGCAGCCAGAGCGCTCTCGCGGTCGGCCAACCCGGCTTCGGCAGCAGCCAGTTCCTTGGCTCGGGCGGCGGTGGCGGCTTGGGTGGCAGCGGCGGCGGCGCGTTCGCCTTCGAGGGCGGCGCGTTCGGCGGCGATGCGGCGGGCATCCTGCTGGATCCGGGCCTCCTCCACTTCGAGTTCGGCCTGGCGGGCGGCGAAAGTCTCCTCTTCCGCGCGAACACGGGAGAGCTGGGCAGCCACCTTCTTTTCCTGCGCTTGGATGGCCTTTTCGCGGACGGCGAAACCGTCTTCACGTTCGAGAACCGATTTTTCCAGTGCGGCCACGCGGGCCTGAGTCGCGGCCAGAATATTTTCACGCTCGGCCAGCGCGGCTTCGTCAGCAGCGATTTCCTGCCGGCGCTTCTGATGGGCCTTCACGGAATCGCCGGCGTCGATCTTGGCTTGTTCGAGCGCCGCCGCCTCATCGGCGATGCGGACCTGCTCCGCGGCGAGCTGCGCGCGGATGGCTTCCACCTCGGCCTTGCGGGCGGCGAGTTCCGCGTCGGACTCAGTCTTGGATTTTTTGGCCCGATCAAGCTCGGCCCGTTGCTGGGCCAGCGCCTGCCGCTCGGCGGACAGCGCGGTTTCCTTTTCGGCAAGCATCGCCTTGGCCGCCTCGAGCTCGGCCCGCAGGGAAGCCGGAGTCTTGTCGGCCTTTGCCGGCTCGGCTCCGCGCTTCTCCGCCTGCTGCTTTTCCTTTTCGAGCGCCATTAGGGCTCGTTCGCGCTCGGCCAGCTTTTCCGCCTGGGTCTTGGAATCGCGCTCGATGGTCGCACGGCGATCCGTCTCTTCCTTGAGCTGTTTGGACAGGCGGTCGCATTCGGCACGCAGAGTTTCGAGCTCGGCCCCCACCGCGGACGAATCGGAAACGGGGAGCTGAACAGGCCCCGGACGGTTTTCACCGGCCAGAAAAAGCGTCATCTCATGCCGACAATGATGCGCAATGGTCGCGGTGTGGCCGTTCAGACGGGGCTGGAGCAGTTCCGTGGCACGGGCAAAAAAAGCGCTGAGATTCAGCGGGGGATGAAAAAGATCACGAACGCCCAGACGAATGGCCCGGACAATCATATCCGTCTCGGGCCTGGCGCAGAGGAGCAGGATCGGAGTGTTGCGCTGATGTCCGCGGATATTCTCCGCCAGGTTGAGCAAATCCTTACCGAGCTTGAAGCCGTCTTGAATGACCAGGTCGAACTGCTCGGATTTCAGGGACGTCTCCAAGTCGGCGACCGACGGTATGTCACGCGCATAGAGACCCGTCTCGACGGCCACGTAGGCCTTGGCCTGAAAGATATCGGGACCGGTGCGAACCAGAAGAATTTTCGCAGACACAACTAGAGGGGGATTAAAGTTCCGTTAGGTGGAGGCCCTGCGGGGCTGCCGAGGTAAGTTAGGGGTAAGAACCCCAGCAACGGCAAAGGCTATGCTAAATTGTATTCGTAATGTCAAAATCACTCCCAACAATTCCAAGTGAGTAATTTACCTCAGCTTTAACTTTGCAGCCCTGTTGCACTTGAGGCCGAATCGAGTGGCTCAGCGATAGAGAGCCGTCTGGGGGGCGGGAGCCAGCACGTTGTAGGCCCGGATGGCGGTTCGCCACCAGCCGGCCAAACGCTCCGCTGGCAGGGACCAGAGGTCGCGATGCAGGGCGGCGATGGAATCCGCGTCGAGCAGAAGCGCGAGCTTGTCGCGGGCCGCGAGCGCGGCCGGACCTTCTCGGAGCAAACGTTCACGCAGCGGGGCGAAGCGCTCCTCGGCGGCGGCGGCGGGAGCTTGGCCCTCCCGTTCACGCAAAAGCGCCAGATGAACGGCGTTCACGTAAGGATCGAGCACGGCCTGCATGAGCCCATAATCCGGCGCGAGTTCAGGAAGCGGCGGCGCATGGCGGCGGCAGGCGTCGAGATTCCGCGCGAGACGCGCAAGTTCGGACGGAGGATCGGTTTCTTCCGGGGTGGTCAGGAGACCAAGACGGCGTACGAACTGGCCCGCTGCGAGCTGGCCGGTGACCAGCGAGACAGGAATCGAAGTCATCATACCGACCAGAATGGGAGCCAGCCAGGCCGCGAACGAAGGATTGATCCGAAGCGCGAGCACGCCCCAAGTCACGCCGAGCAGGGTGTGGCCGGCGTGCGTCAGGATCGCTTCCCGCCATTCCGGGTCGCCATCGCTGCCTCGGCGCTGCGCCACCCAGGCTACGCCCCGGCCGGCAAGCGTAAGAACGATAAATTTGGAGTGGAATAGCATCAACACGGGTGCGAGCAAGGTGAAGATCGCCGTCTCGCCGATGGCACCGCCAATCACCCGCAGCCAGCCCCCGAAACGCGCCGCCTCGCCGGGTATTCGGCGCAGATCTATTATCGCCAACACCTTAGGAAGGAAAAGGAGTCCCATGGTGGCGGCGAAGAGCAATAAGGCCTGAGAATTGAAATCGAGCCGCAGGTAGCGGGCGAAGCTGTCCACCGGCAAAGGCGTGAGCCCCGTGGCGGCATAGCGCCAGGCGATGAGCGAAGACACCGCCAAAAACGCCAGCCAGAGTGGAGAGGCGAGGTAGGCCATGATGCCCAGCGCAAGATGGAGGCGGTTGGCGGCGTGCAGGCCGCGGGCGGTGACGAGCCAGGCGTGCTGAAGATTACCCTGGAGCCAGCGGCGATCGCGCTTGGCGAAATCGATCAGGTTTCCTGGACATTCCTCATAGCTGCCCGCCAGGTCGACCGCGAGCCAGACGGACCAGCCGGCACGTCGCATCAGGGCCGCCTCCACGTAGTCGTGACTGAGAATGCGGCCGCCGAAAGGCTCTACGCCGGGGAGGTCGGGCAGCGAGCAATGCTCGATAAAGGGTGCGACGCGGATGATCGCGTTGTGGCCCCAATAATTGGCCTCGCCCTGTTGCCAGAAATTCAGGCCGGCCGCGAAAACCGGACCGTAAAGCCGCGAGGCAAACTGTTGCAGGCGGGCGAAGACTGTTTCCCCGTTCACCAGCCGCGGCACCGTTTGGATGATGCCGGCGCCGGGATTTTTCTCCATCAACCGGACGAGCTTCGTGATGGCGTCGCCCGTCATGATGCTGTCGGCGTCGAGCACCACCATGTAGCGGTAGCGCTTGCCCCAGCGGCGGCAGAAATCGGCGAGGTTGCCGGCCTTTTTGTTCAGGTTGACCCGGCGCTTGCGGTAAAAAATCCGGCCGCGCGCGCCGAGTTGGCGGGTGAGCGCCACCCAGGCGGATTCCTCCTCGATCCAGCGATTGGGATTGGTGGTGTCGCTGAGGATAAAAAAATCGAAGGCCTCGAGCTGGCCGGTGGCCTCGAGCGAACGGTAGATGACACGCAAGCCCTCGAGAATGCGCGAGGTGTCCTCGTTGAACACCGGCATGACAATGGCGGTGGGGGCAATCACCGGGCGGGCTTCATCCTCGGGTGAAAGGCTGTTGACGATACGGTGGGTATCACCGCCACCCCAACGGCAGAAAAAGCCGATCACCGCCTGCACCGCACCGAAAGCCACAAGCGAAAAGAGGACGGCGAAGAGCACGAGGTGCAGGATCTTCCAATTGTCCATGCCCACCCGCCAGTGCAGATCGGCCATCAGGAGGACCGCCGGCCCGGTGAGGAGAAGCGTAAGCGTGGCAACGAGGATGCGACGCTGGGTGATGCGGGTACCGTCGAGGCGGGCGGGATCGAAGCGCGAAGCGCTCATGGGCAGGAGGGAAGCGAAAAAGTCGAAGGAGAAAACGGCGCGTTCAATGGGTCGAACGCCAGACGGCGGCGAGCAGGCCGACAAACAGCAGCCAGCCGAGAATCGCACGGAGTACGGGCCAGCGCGCGAAAGTCTTCCACGCCTCGTCGGCGACATTGGCGATGGGCCCGAAATCGAGGGGTCGCGGTACCATGCGCGTAAGTTCGAGTTCAGGGCCGGCCTCGATATAGGCCGCGCGCATCGCCTCGACCAATTCGGGGGGCGGCGGAGTCTCGGCGAGAAAATACTGCGGCCAGCGCGCGGGGACATCGGCCATGACCAGCGCGATTCTCCCGCGCGTCCCGAGCCGCTCGTCGTCGGGATCCACCGCGTCGCCCAGCACACGGTTAAACCAGGCGGTGGTGCGGCGCTCGGCCTCGCGCATGGCCAGCGCGACCGGATCCTGCGGATCGGAAGGGGCGGCCCCGGACCGATCGGCGGCGGCGCGCGCGGCACGGATGATCTCGAGCGCAAGGCGGTTGAGCACGAGCCGGCTCTCGATCTGATGCGCCCTCAAATAGCTTTCCACCCGGAGGAAAGCCTCGTCCCAAGCCGGCCCCATAGGTTCGGGCGAGGAAGCGGGTGACGCGCCAGGGGATTTGGCGGCGGCTGGAATCATGGCAGCCAGGTATAAACCCAGGTCTCGGAAACGGGTTCGTAACCATCGCGCAAACGAACCCGCAGCTCGACCGGCTTCGGCTTCTGCCCTTCGGGGGGGGGATTCTCGCCTTCGATCTGGAGCGCCACGCGCCAGCCCTCGATGCCAGGGTGCCGGATAAGGGTCTGGTGCCGGATTTTCGCACCGGTTCCGATGATATCGATCTGGGCCGCGAGGTTATCTGCTTTGCGCTGGCCGAGGCCAGAGCCGGCGAAGTCGATCCAGAAGAGCTGCCCCCAGCCGCCGCCGGGAAGGTTTCCGATGCGGGTGGACTGCACCCGCGCCAGCTTGTCGTCGCCCGGCTGGTCCAGCGACCAAGTCATCTTGTAGGCATAGGAAAAAGGTCGGCCCGGCTCGGGCTTTTGATCGGGAATCCAGTACGCCACGATATTGTCGACGTATTCGTTGACCGTCGGCAACTCGGCGAGACGGACGCGGCCCGCCCCCCAATCGCCTGCAGGCTCGATCCAGCAACTGGGACGCTCGTGGTAGCGGGCCTCGAAATCTTCGTAGGCGGAGATGTCCCGTTCGCGCTGGATCAGGCCGAAGCGGGAAGGTTTTACCGCACGCAGATCGGTGTTCAGGATCTCGCGTGGATTCTGGAGCGGGCGCCACAGGTGAGTGCCATCGGCTGTGTGCAACAGAAGGCCGTCCGAATCATGCACCTGCGGGCGGGGGTCGCCCTGGGGACGGTCCGAGTTTTTGCCAAACCAGAACATGCTGGTGAGCGGAGCGAGGCCGGGAAGGTCCAGCTTGTCGCGGGCATGGAGTTCGGCGCGCACGTCGATGACGGTCGGACGGCCGGGGTGCACGACAAACTCGTAGGCGCCGGCCAGCCGTTTGCTGTCGAGCAGCGCGTAAATCGTCAGCGAGGTCGCACCCGGGCGGGGTTTCCCGATCCAGAAGTCGGTGAACACAGGAAACTCCTCGACCTTGCCAGGCACGCCGGAATCGATGGCCAGGCCACGCGAGGAAAGGCCGTAAACCTGGCCGGCCCCGAGGGCCCGGAAATAGGAGGCGCCGTGAAAGACGATCAGTTCGTCGAAGATGTCGGGCCGGTTGAGCGGATAGTGGAGACGAAATCCGGAGTATCCCAACGACGAACGCAGGTTGCCCAGGTTGCCCAGCTTGCCGTAATCGAAGAAATCGCGAATGAAGGGAATGGTCTGGACGTGGGTGGCGCTGAACTCGCGGATCTGGACGGCTTCGCGCACGGCGGAGGTGCGGTGAAACAAGTGGAGTTGGAAAGGAAGGCCCTCGTTGCGCCAGAGCGCCTGCTCGGGTTTGAAACGGATGTCGCGAATCTCATCGTAGCCCAGTTCGGCAAGTCGCTTGGGCAGCTCGCGGTCTGGCTCTTTGTAGGGGGCGGCCGCGCGCTCGGCGGCGAGTTTGCCGACGTAGTCGTAGGTGACCTCGAGCTTCTCGATCGCGGCTCGCACGGACGCGGAGCCGGCAAAAACCAACGCGGTGAGCGAACACGCGCGCAGCAAGGTCAGGAAACGAGGAACTGGGGGGCGATTTTTCACGTGGCGGCGAAACAAGGGGCGCCAGTCAGCACAGGCAGCGGCATCATGGCAAACGCGGAGCGGGTCCGGCTAGGACGCGTCCGACCGGGCCTTTGCGGAAGCGGCCAGGAAGTTTTTTTTCGGAAGCTTCTTCACCGAGACGAACCGGGCCCGGAAAAGCTCGTCCAACGTCTCCCGCAGTTCCGCCGGCAGACGGGCCACGAGGGCATCGAGTTCGGGCAGGGTGGCCGTTTTGCCCGTATCCTCCTCCTCGGCGTCGGCCGTGCGTCGGGGGGCCGGCCCGACGGCCGCCCCTCCATCCCGCGCCGCGATTTCCCCGCCCATCAGCGCTTCCAGCTCCTCGAGAGGCGGTCCCTCTCCGGGATCCGCAGGGCCCGCCTCGACCGCGAAGGCCGGCCGCGCGTCCTCGTCCACATCCGAGACCGCCCCACCGGCGAGTATCGGCGGGACGAAGGCGCCGGAGGACGCACGCGCCGCCGGCGTGGCCGTGAGGGGCAGGCCCCTCGGCGGCGGCGCGCTGGCGGCGGACTCCGCCGCATAGGCGACGACAGCGGCATCAAGCCGCCCGATCAGGGCTTTTTTTTTTCCTCACCACCCGCGGGAAGCTCCGCGCCGAGTTGGGCGAGTTCTTTCAGCAGGGAGTCGATGGCGCGGGCGCGCGAGGCATCCACCGCCTTGAGCAGAGTAACCTCCAGATTGATCTTGTCCGACAGGCCCAACTTAACCCCGTCCTCCCCCTGGCGAAGAACATCGAGCATGCGGGTAAGCTGCTCGGTAGTAAGCGACACGCCCCCGAGCTTCGTACTGCGCCCGCCCTGGCCGATCGCATCGAGCAGCGCGTCGCGGATGTGCCCCTGCAGGTCGGCGAGCAGGCGGGCCAGATCGCGGCCGGCGGCATCGCACTCGTCCACCAGGCGCACCAGCTCGGCATGATCGCCGGCGGCGAGCGCGGCGGCGAGCGCGGCGAGTTTCTCCGCAGCGACGAGGCCGTACACGTCGAGTACATCCGGCTCGTCGATCTTTGTCCCGCAGAAGGAGATCATCTGATCGAAAATGGACTGGGCGTCGCGCATGCCGCCGTCGGCCATGCGGGCGATGCAGGCGAGGGCCGTATCCGTCGCGGCAATGCCCTCGGCCTTGGCGATCCTGGCGAGCCGCTCGACGATGAGCGGAGCAGGGATTGGTTTCAGATCGAAGCGCTGGCAGCGGGAGACGATGGTCGGCAGCACCTTCTGGGGATCGGTGGTGGCGAAGACGAACTTCACGTGCGCGGGCGGCTCCTCCAGGGTCTTGAGCAGGGCATTGAACGCCGCAGCCGAGAGCATGTGCACCTCGTCGATGATATAGATTTTGAACCGGCCCTGCGCGGGGGTGTACTGCACGGTCTCGCGGAGATCGCGCACCTGATCGACACCATTGTTCGAGGCGCCGTCGATCTCGATGACGTCGAGGTGGCTGCCGGAAGCGATGGCTTGGCAAGCGGGATCGGCGGGATCGAAGTCGGCCTTCGGGCCGCCGGTGCAGTTCAACGCCTTGGCGAAGATACGCGCGGTGGAGGTCTTGCCTGTGCCGCGGGGGCCGACGAAGAGATAGGCATGGGCGATGCGGCCGCGCGCGATGGCGTTGCGCAACGTACGCACGACATGGTCCTGCCCGACCACGTCGTCAAAGGTCTGGGGGCGCCATTTGCGGGCGATGACTTGATAGGCGGCGTTCGACACGGGAACCGGACGAAAGCACGCGGCTCGGGGCGAAGCGCAAACCCGAAAACGCGTCGGGCAAAAGTTAAGTGGCCAGGCACTCCACGGCACTGGGAGAACGTCGTCACCGTTGCTGCCTTCCGGCCCTGGCGGAGTTCACGCGCCTGCCCATGCATGGCGCCTGGCCGCCGGCACCGTGGAAGGCGACCGGTGGCGGTTCAATGAGAATCTTTCAGCTCGCCGGCGGCGGCGCGGTCTCCGCTGGCGGAGGTGGAGGCGGGCCGTCGGAACGACGCTCGGGATTCTCGCCCTCGCGACGCTCCCCGCCCTCGGCCTTGCGGCGGTTGCGCTCCTCCATGCGCGCCTTCATGCGGGCGCGCTGCTCGGCTTGGAGCACGGCGAGTTTCTCGCGTTGCGCAGGCGTGAGCAGCTCGGCGACCGAGGCCTCCATGGCCTCGATCACGGCGCTGGTCTGGCGAAAACTTTCGCGTCGCAGTTGCCGGAGCTCCTCGCCGGTTTTCTCAAGGATCGGCAGGAGCGCCGCTTTCTGTGCCTCGGTCAGGTCCAGTTCGGCGCTGAAACGACGCAGCTGTTGCGGACCGAAGCCATCCTGCGCGCTGCCGGCCTGGGTGGTCCCCTGCGATGGTTTTGTGGGTTTTATGCACTTACGCGCCGCGAAGCCCCCGGCGATCGCGCCGCAAACAAAAATACCGGCGCAAAAAAGGGAAAGTTTTACGGTGCGATTCATCAGGATTGCACAACCTCGAGCAGCGCACCGACGGGATCGAGGTAGGAATCCGCCGCGGCCGCGGTATCCGAGGCCGGGCTCGCTTCCGCAGTGGCAGGCACGCTGGCCCAAACCGTGACGGCAAGCGCACAGGCGCAGGCGAAACCGAGCGCCCGCGCAGCGAGCCGCTCGAAAGCGATGCCCCCGAAAAGCCCTCCAGCCGAGCGAATGCCGGCACGAGCGACGACGCGGGTGGCGAAACCGACGGGCACGGCGAGGCCACCATCGTCCGCCAACGAAGTGACGGGGGACGGGGCGCGGCGGGCGGCGGCGGCGAGGCGCGACCAAGGCGTGGAGTTACGGTCGTTCATGTGCGCTCCTTTTTGCTTAGTTGATGGAAGAGTTTTTGCAATTTTCTCCGCGCCCGGAAGGCGCGGACCTTGATGAGAGTGGTATTCCAACCGGTGATCTCGCGGATTTCGACCAAGGTCTTTTGCTCCAGGTCGAGGAGTTGGAGGACCAGCCGGTCGCGGGGTTCGAGCTGGCCAAGCAGCTTGTGAACCAGTTCGTGGGCGGCGAGGGCATCGGCCGTGTCGGCGGCGTCTTCGCGGGTGAGTACGGCATCGAGCGTGTCGGCTTCGCTCTCCGAAAGATCCGCCCAGCGAAGCTCGGGACGGCGCTGCTGGGCGCGAAGGGCGTCGATGCAAGTCGTCACGGCGATCCGCGAAACCCAGTGGGCGAGCGGCACCTGGCCCTGGTATTGGTCGAGTCGCGTGAACATTTTCAGAAATATCTCCTGAGCAAGATCCTCCTCCCCTCCACGCCTCGGCAGTCGCGCGCGAACGATCCGGATAACCTGCGGGTAGAGATGATCGACCAGTTGCCGGGCCGCCTGCTGATCGCCGGCGCGGATGCGCGCCAGCCAGCCCTCGACGTCGGGCGGCGATTCGTCGTCGGCGTCAGAGGTCGGGGACATGAGGCGATTGAGGGGAGTGCATGCACAAAACTCAAGACGGCGGGAGCCTCGCCCGGTTACCGGTTGGCCACCCGTCCTTCGCGGCAACAACACGCCTTGACTCGGAGCCGAAGCCGCCCCTTTTTCCCGCCATTGATGCAACGCATCGCCCAGGCGCTTCGACTTAGCTAGACGCACGATCCGTGAGACCGCGCGAGCGGTTGATTGTGCGTCCAATTCCCGCCTGACTACCCTCTTCTCCCCGGCTGCGCGCCGGCGCGAGCGAGTGTTCCGCATCTCTTCTTTCCACAAAACGTCCGTACTTTTTCCGTCATCATGTCCTTTTCTCCCGCCGGCAAATACACGCCCTTCCCGCCCGTCCACTTGCCCGACCGCCAATGGCCCAACCGCGTACACACGCATGCTCCGATCTGGTGCTCGGTAGACCTCCGCGACGGCAATCAAGCCCTCGCCCAACCGATGAGCGTGGAGGAAAAACTCGAATATTTCGCGATGCTGGTCGCCATCGGCTTCAAGCAGATCGAGGTCGGGTTCCCTTCCGCGTCGCAAATCGAATTCGATTTCTGCCGCCGCCTCATCGAAGAAAACCGCGTTCCCGACGACGTCTCCATCCAGATCCTCTGCCAATGCCGCGAGGATTTGATCGTGCGTTCCTTGGAAGCCCTGCGCGGTGCAAAGAACATCGTCTTCCATCTCTACAACTCCACCTCGCCCAAGCAGCGTGAATATGTCTTCGGCGCCTCGCGCGCAGATATCAAGGGCATCGCCGTTCGCGGGGTCCAATGGCTGAAACAACACATGGGGCCGCTCGTAGCCGCCGGCTCGCGCATCCGTCTGGAATACTCCCCGGAAAGCTTCACCAGCACCGAGTTGGATTTCGCCTTGGAGATTTGCGAGGCCGTGACCGACGTCTGGCAGCCGACGCCGGAAAACAAGATCATCCTGAATCTCCCGGCCACGGTCGAATACGGTACACCCAACGTTCACGCCGACCAGATCGAATGGATGTGCCGCCACCTCACGCGCCGCGAGTTGACCATCGTCTCGCTCCACACCCACAACGACCGCGGCACCGGCGTGGCCGCCACCGAACTGGCTCTGTTCGCCGGCGCGGACCGCGTCGAAGGAACGCTCTTCGGCAACGGCGAACGTACCGGTAACCTCGACATCGTTACGGTCGCGTTGAACTTGCACACGCATGGCATCGAGACCGGTTTGGACTTTTCCAATCTGCCAAGCATCCGCGAGGTCTACGAACGCTGCACTCGCCTGGAAGTGCCTCCGCGCCAGCCTTATGCGGGCGACCTCGTGTTCACCGCCTTCAGTGGCTCGCACCAAGATGCGATCAAAAAGTCGTGGCCTCACCAAAAGCCCGGCCGCCCCTGGGATGTCATCTACATCCCGATCGACCCCGCCGACATCGGGCGCACCTACAAGGCCATCATTCGCATCAACTCGCAATCGGGCAAAGGCGGAGTCGCCTATATCCTCGAAACCGAGTTCGGCTATCAACTGCCCAAGCTCATGCACAAGGAGATCGGCAAGGTGGTCAACAACTTGGCCGACCAGCGTGGCACCGAGCTCTCCCCCGCCGAGATTCTCGCCGCCTTCGAGGGCGAGTACCTCGGTCGTACGAGCCCGGTCGCCTTACGCGAGTTTCGCACCGTCGAGCGCGGCGCGCAGGTCACCTGCGAAGCCGATCTCGTCATCCGTGGCGAACCCATCTGGCTGACCGGCAAAGGCAACGGGCCCATCGATGCCTTCGTGCGCGGCCTCCTCTCCACCGGCCGCGTGCCCGCCTGCGATGTGCAAAGCTACAGCGAGCACTCGCTCGGCAGCGGCGCCGAGGCCCGCGCAGTGAGCTATATCCAGCTGAAGCTCGCCGACGGACGCAGCCTCTTCGGAGCCGGCATCGACACAAACATCGAGGTCGCCTCCATCCGCGCCATCATCAGCGCGCTCAACCGCGCAATGGTTTAGTAGCTTGGCGCTTGACCAGGCAGACCAGACTTGGTCTGGTCTGCCCATGAAGACGATCAACATCCAAGCCGCCAAAACCCACCTTTCCCGCCTCGTTGAGGAAGCGGTTGCGGGCGAGGAGATCGTCCTGGCCAAGGCCGGGAAACCGCTGGTCAAACTCGTCCCCTACGCGCCTGCACGCGCCGCCCGCGTGGGCGGCCAGTTGGCCGGGAAAATCTGGTCCTCGCCCGATTGCTGGGCTCCGGATGAGGATGTGTTCGCCGCCTCGGTGGATGCACCGCTCGTCCCGCCCCGGGAGCTTCCGCTTCCGGCCGCCGCCGAAGAGCAGGCGTCCTATCGCCCCAGTTGAGCCACGGCCCCGCGCCTCAAGCCTTCTCACTGCTCCTCCCCTGTCCGGTCGAAATCATGCGACTCCTTGCCGATTCCCACGTGCTCATTTGGTGGGCGGATAATCCCGCCCTGCTCACCCCCGCCGCCCGGGCCGCCATCGCCGATCCCGCCAACGAAGTTTTCATGAGTGCCGCCTCGCTCTGGGAACTCGGCCTGAAGGTCGCAAAGGGCAAGCTGACCCTGCCGGCCAACTTTTCCGCGGTGCTGCGGAGCGACGGCTTTTCCGACCTGCCCATCCACGCCCGCCATGCCGAACGCGCGCTGGTTCTGCCGCCGGTCCATGGCGACCCCTTCGACCGCATGCTGGTCGCCCAGGCCATCGAGGAGAATCTCACTCTGGTGTCGTGCGACCGCTGGGTGAGCGCCTATGGCGTTCGCCAGATCGCAGCCTGAGCGCCGGATGTATCCGTATTTTGACTACGCCCGGTCAACTCGCCGGAACATCCAGAGTCCGGTCGCCGCATAGGCCAGCGGCGGAGCCCAGACCCACAGTTCCGGCCGCAGCTCGGGGCGGCGCTCCAGCAGGCCGCCGATGCCGGTCAGAAAATAGTAGAAGATCACCAGCGCGACCGCGATGCCCAGATTGGCCGAGGTCTCCTTGCGGGAGACTTTGATCCCCAGCGGCACCGCCACGAATGCGAGCGCCAACACGCCCAGGCTGGTCGCCGCCTTTTCGTTCAGCGCCACCACCACACGGGTAAGCTCCAGCCGCTCCTTGTCGCTCAGGCCCGTCGTCTTCGCCCGCAACTCCGCCCGGCGCGCGAGCAGTTGGTCCAAGGTCAGCCAGCCAACCTTCTGCGAGACGTTCATCCTCTGGAACATGCCCTCGAGCTGCAATTCCACGGTCGAGGATTCCGAGTCCGGGACGGGGTGAGGTTTCGAAAAATCCTCAGGCTTGTCCTGGTCGCGCGTTTCGACGCTGACGTCCTGCAGAGTCAGGACCAGGCGGCTGTCCTCCTCGCGAAACGCCACCGTGGCGCGCTTGGCGCGGGCGATGCCGAGCACGCGTTTTTGTTTGTCCAGCCGCCAGAGCCAAAAATCGCGTAATTCGGCGCCCTCGCGCGAACCGGCGTACACCACGAAGCCGTCGAACTCGCGTACGAAGGTTTTCGGCACGATGAAATTGAGCGGGCTCTGCTGGAGCGCCGCATTGAGCGCGGTCCTACGGGCCGTGCGCGAGGCGGGCATGATGTAGAAGTTAAGGGCCAGCGAGAGCAGGACCGCGAAACCCGCGATGAGCCAGATCGGCCGGGCGATGTAACCCAGGCTGAGCCCCGCCGCCCGCATCGCCGTGATCTCCTGCTGGCTCGACAGGCGCCCGAGCACGAGCAGCACCGCAGTGAGCAGGCCAATGGGCAACGCATAAACCGCGACGTAGGGCAACATCAGTCCCAGCAGACGGAGCGCGGTCATCGGGTCGATCTGCCCCGCCATCAGGTAACCCAGCAGATCGCGCAGCGCCTGACCCGCAATCAGCACGAAGGTGAACAGCGTCACCGCGACCGCGCATGCGCCTGCGACGCTGGCGAAAAGGTGGCGGTGGAGAAGTCCCATGGCGTGTTCGTGCGCAAAGGCGCGGTGTTGCCAATACTCCGCCGCGCGCGACGCTATGGGCCAAGCATGAAGTTCACGCCCGCCAAGCCGCCGCTCACCGGCGAGACCCTCGAAACCCTCGCCGCCCGGCTAAAGGAGCGCGGCGAGCCGGCTTTCCGCGCGAAGCAGATCCTCGACTGGGTCTACAAAAAACGCGCCCGCTCGTGGGACGAGATGACCAACCTCGCCAAGCCCCTGCGCGCCTGGCTGGCGGAGACCTTCGAGCTGCTGCCCCTTAACCTGCTTTTCGACAAGCAGTCACGCGATGTCACCGACAAGCTCCTCTTCGAGTTGGGCGACCGCTCCCTCATCGAAACCGTCATCATCCGGGCCCCCCAGGAAGGCGTCGGCCTCGACGAGTCGCGTAAAACGATCTGCATCTCCACCCAGGTCGGCTGTGCCATGGCCTGCAAATTTTGCGCCTCCGGCCTGGCGGGCCTGAAGCGCGACCTCAGCGCCGGCGAGATCGTCGCCCAGCTCCTCCACGTCTGCTACCGCGAGGATGCCCACGACCCGCGCGCCCACGCCGGACTCGCCACCTTCGACAACATCGTCGTCATGGGCATGGGCGAACCGCTCGCCAACTACGAAGCCGTCCTTCGCGCCCTCACGATCGTCAATGCCGAGTGGGGACTCGGTTTCGGCGCCCGCCGCATCACCCTGTCCACCAGCGGCCTCGTCCCGAAGATCCTGAAGCTCGCCGACGAGCCTCTCGGCTTCCGCCTCGCCATCTCGCTCCATGGCGCGACCGACGAGGTACGCGAGCAGATCATGCCGGTCAACAAGGCCTACCCGCTCGCCAAGCTCATCCCCGCGGTCAAGGCCTTCTCCGAGAAACACGGCCGCATGGTCACACTCGAGTTCATCCTCATCGAGGACGTGAACGATTCCCTGGACCAAGCCGGCAAGCTGCGCGACATCGCCATCGACCTCCATGCGCATGTGAATCTCATCCCTTACAACACCGTCGAAGGCCTCCCCTGGAAGCGTCCCTCCGGCAACCGCATGGAACGCTTCGCCGACGTGCTCCGCGAGGCGCGCGTCCCAGTGACGCTCCGCCGGGAAAAAGGCCACGACATCGACGCCGCCTGCGGCCAGCTCCGTCTCAAGACCGAGCAGGACCGCGCCAAGCTCGCCGCAGTCGGTTAGAAAGCAGGTCCGTGACTGCCGGGCCTTACTTGTAGCGGAGGAGCAGCAGCAACCCGGCCCGGAATCGGTCCGCTCTGCGCTCACCGCTACACCATCCGGCCACGCAGGGCTTGGCGACCCCCACCGGTCTTCGGAATTCGCGCCAAAGCTCACCAACGCCAAAAAAAACGGCCCGCCCCCGAAAACGGGATGCGGGCCTGAAACAGGCGGGGCGCTGCGATGCGACGGCTTACTTGATCTCCTTATGGACGGTGTGGCGCTTCAGGAAGGGGTTGTACTTCTTCTTCTCGATGCGCTCGGTGACAGTCTTCTTGTTGCGGAAGGTCAGGTAGCGGGAGACGGGTTTGCCCTCTTTGCGGGCTTCGGTGCACTCAAGGGTGACGAGTTCTTGCATGGTGGGAATTGGTTAAAAGGGAAGAGAGCAACGACCACGTCTCCCCGGCGCAAGCCCCGATTTGGCCACGCTGGCTTCGCCACTCAGCTGAGATCGCGCAGCGAACCGAAATCGGGATCGTACAAACGTCGGTAAGTGCGGACGATCATCCCATCGGTCAACCCTGCCAGCCAGTCGCAGATCCGCCGCGCCTTGCCGTTCTTCGTCGTCTCGGCATCCACCAGCAGCCCCACTCTCGGCGGCAACAGCCGGATCACACGTTCGCCCGGCTCCACGTAATGGCTCCAGGCCGCCTGCCAGAGATCGGACAAAATGCGCCGCGCTTTGTGTTCCATCTGCTGCAACTGCGGACTTTCGAAGATGATATCGTTAGCCATCTTCTTATAGAACACCGCCTCCCGCTCCGCCTCGGGCGCCACGATGAGCTCGAACCGGTAACGGTTGGTACGCGCCGCCATCGGATTGCCAGCCCCCCGGTCACGCAGCCGGCAGCCGGTGACGAAGCGCCCGAGCTTTTCCGAAAAAACTTCCTCCAGGCGATCCCCGCGAATGGCCGCGAACAACACGTCCAGATGACGCTGCCGCTCGGCGTCGATGCCCGCCTCCGCCGCCCAGGCCTCGATGCGCTCGATGTTCAGAAACCCCGCCCGTGCGCCATCCACGATGTCGTTGAGCGAGTAGGCCGCATCGTCCGCCCAGTCCATGATTTGGCATTCCACGCTCTTGAAGTGGTTGAGCGCTTCGCCGGACAGCAGCGACCCGGGCGTCGAGCCGCCAAATACAAAATCGCGATACACCACCTGGGGATCGTAGAGGAAGTGATTCTTCGGGGGCGTAGGATGGTCGCGGTGGAGTTTCTTGTATTTCAGCACCCCGTCGAGCAAGGCCCGGCTCGGCTGCATGCCCCGCACACCGGTCTCGTTTTGGAACATTGTTTCGGTCAACAGGTGCAGGGTCTGCGCGTTGCCCTCGAAGCCGCCATGCGGTTTCATCAGTTCCTGCAGCGTCCTTTCACCCGAATGGCCGAAGGGCGGATGACCGAGGTCGTGGGCCAGGCAAACGGCCTCGACCAGGTCGGCGTCGATGAAAAAATCCGGCCCAAGCGGATCACCGCGCGAAAGCAGCCAGGTGCAGATGGAACGCCCGATCTGCGCAACCTCCATGGAATGGGTCAGGCGCGTCCGATAAAAGTCATACTCTCCCGAAAGAAACACCTGCGTCTTCGACTGCAGCTTCCGAAAGACGTGAGAATGAATCACACGGTCACGGTCCACCTGAAAACACGAGCGGTAATCGGGTTTGCGTGTGCCGCCCCAGGTTTCCTGATCGAAGGCGGCGTAGAACCGGTTGGACATGGATGCCAAGACGCCCGCCCAGAAAGCCTTGAACCGCCCCGCAGGCAAGCCCGGGCCACGCCGGTACGCCGGCGGCATGAAGCGCGCGGGACTCCGTCGAACCCCCAGGGGTTCTCATCCCTCGATGGCTCCCTCACGCAAGGCTCCACTTTTCTCATTCGGAACCGTCCATGCGGCAGTGGCGGAAGGGGAGGGATTGGCTGGCCTTCGGCCACCGCTTCCGCGGCGCGCTACGCGCGGCCCATCTCCGTCCCGCAGAAGCGGGACTCCGTCGAACCCCCAGGGGTTCTCATCCCTCGATGGCTCCCTCACGCAAGGCTCCACTTTTCTCATTCGGAACCGTCTATGCGGCAGTGGCGGAAGGGGAGGGATTCGAACCCCCGGGGCCTTTCGGCCCGCCAGATTTCAAGGCTGGAGCATTAGACCACTCTGCCACCCTTCCGGACTGCCTATACCCGGACCGTGGCCCGGGCGCCAAAGAACCACACCGCAGCCGGCCGCCGGGTCAATCCTGTTGCAGGCCGAGGTCCTCCACCCGCTTTCGTAGCGTGGCGCGCGTCATGCCCAGGCGCTCCGAGGTTCGCGCGAGATTCCCGTCGAGCTCCCTGAGCGTTCGCACGATCATCTCGCGCTCCAGGCGTTCCAACAGGGGCTCCGTCTCCTTGCTCAGCTCGGTGTGGAGAAAATCCAGGGCCTGCGCCACCGTGAGCGCGGACGGTACCGCGCTGCCAGGCTCCGCCATCGTCACAGGCGCCGGAAGCGGCGGCGTGGACCCTCCGGTAAGCGGCGCCGGTACGGAGACGACTACGGCGGGCATCGCCACAATTGCCGGAGCTGCCCCGGCGCTCGCCAGCACCTCGGCCGGCAAGTCCTTTACCAGGATCGCGTCGCCCTGCGCGATCACGGCGCTGCGGTAAACGAGGTTTTCCAGCTCACGCACGTTGCCCGGCCAGTCGTAACGCGTCAGCACAGCCATCGCCTCGGGCGAAACCTTCGAGACCCTCGCCTTCTTTTGCTTCACCAGGTTCTGCAGGCAAAAATCCACGATCTGCGGGATGTCCTCCCGGCGCTCGCGGAGCGGCGGCATCTTGATGCGCACCACGTTCAGCCGGTAATACAGGTCCTCGCGGAAGGTCTTGGCCTTCACCATAGATTCGAGGTCCTTGTTAGTCGCCGCGATGATGCGCACGTCCACCTTGATCGTGTCCGTGCCGCCCACCCGCTGGATCTCCCCCTGCTGGAGCACCCGCAGGATCTTCGTTTGTGTGGCGAGCGCCATGTCGCCGATCTCGTCCAGGAAGATCGTGCCGCGGTCGCAGAGCTCGAATTTGCCGATGCGCTGGTTCGTCGCGCCCGTGAACGATCCCTTCTCGTGGCCAAACAGCTCGCTTTCGATCAGGTTGTCCGGGATCGCCGCGCAGTTCACCGCGATGAAATTGCCCTTCGCCCGATGCGAGTGTTTCCAGATCGACCGCGCAACCAGCTCCTTGCCCGTGCCGCTCTCACCCGTGATCATCACCGTCACATCGCTTGCCGTGACCTGGCCGATAATCTTGAAAACTTCCTGCATCACCGGCGAAGCGCCCACGATGCCTTCGCGATAGTCGTCCGCGTTGATGGTGGGCTTGTAGTCGCCGGCCGAGCGCATGTCGGCATGCGCCTTCAGCGCATTCTCCGCCAGCATGAGAACCTTCGCCGGGTCGAAGGGCTTCATGATGTAGTCGAAGGCGCCATACTTCATCGCCTCGATCGCGGTCTGCGCCGTACCGAAGGCCGTCATGAGGATGACGAGCTGCTTCGGGTTCGCCGCACGGATGTGCTGGAGCGCTTCCAGGCCGCTCATCCCGCCCATGCGCACGTCGAGAAAGATCAGATCGGGTGCGGGACCCTTTTTCACCGCCGCTACGCCGGCCTCGCCGCTGCCAGCCTCGAGCACCTGGTATTTTTTCGACGAAAGGACGCGCCCGAGCGAGTAACGGACCTCGGCGTCGTCGTCGATGACCAGGATGGCGGGGGCTTTGGCGTCGGACATGTTTGCGCACGCTGCATAGCCCGTGCCGCCCGGTCAACGTCCGCGCATGTTCTCCTCGCGTCCTGCGCAATATTCTCCGCCTCGGCGATCGGGAAAAACCGGCAAACCCCTCCTTTATCCCGGCTTGCCCGGTCCTCCACTTGCGACTCATTCGAGGCGATGGACACGATGCGGACTTTTCGGGTGCTGGGTGCCTCCGGCGCGGTCGCTGTCATCGGCTTTCTCGCCCTGCGTTCCTCCCCCCGGGTGGCCGAACTGGCTTGGGTTCCGCGATGGTTGAGCGCCTGGGCGGACCACCACGGCAGCCTTCGCAACTTGCCCGCCTTCGCCGCGCTCGCGTTGGTTCTTATCCTGACCCTGGGCCGGCGGCCTGGCAGCGCGCTGGCCGCGTTGCTGGGGGTCTTTCTCGAACTGGCCCAAACGTTTATCTCCGGCCGGACCTTCGACTGGGCGGATATTGGCTGGTCGCTGGCGGGGGTTGTCGCGGTCAGCGCCGCCTTCGCCGTGGCCTGCTTTTTTCGAAACCGGCCAGGCCCGGCAATAAATCCAGCCGGCCGGGAACGAGACTAGCGCTCGTCCGCTCCCATCCGACATCAAGCCACCGCTTGCGACACCCCCTGCTTCAATCCGACCTGCCCATGCCCGCCTCTTCCGCGCCTGCCCTCGCCGTCGCCGCCGTCGTGAAAAGCTACGGCTCCCGCCGCGTCCTCGACGCCGTCTCGTTCACCGTTTCTCCGGGCGAACGCGTGGCCCTTACCGGCCCTTCCGGCAGCGGCAAGACCACTCTCCTCAACTGCCTGGGCGGCGTGGATCGTCCCGACTCCGGCGAGATCCGCCTGCTCGGCGAACGCATCGACCGGCTCGACCCCGACGCCCTCAATCTTCTGCGTCGCGAGCGGGTTGGCACCGTCTTCCAGTTTTTCCATCTCCTCCCTACCCTCTCCGCAGCCGAAAACGTCGAGTTGCCCCTCCAGCTCATCAAGGTTCCTCACCCCGAGCGGCAGGCTCGTGTGGAGGCCCTTCTCGCCCGCGTGGGCCTCTCTGCCCGGGCGGATGCCCTGCCCTCCCAGCTTTCCGGCGGCGAACAACAGCGCGTCGCGATCGCCCGCGCCCTCGTCCACCGCCCCGCCCTCCTCCTCGCCGACGAACCCACCGGCAACCTCGATTCCGCCAACGGCGCCAACATCCTCGCCTTGCTCCGCGAACTGACCGACGAGACCCGCACCGCGCTCGTCCTCGTCACCCACAGCGAGGAGGCCGCCGCCATCTGCCACCGCCGCGTCCGCCTCCTCGACGGCCGCGTGGTCGACTAGGCATCCCCTGCTGCATCCTCATCGGTCATTCGTCATCGGGCATTGGCCATTCCCCGCATGCTTCCTCTTCTCCTGCGCCGCCTGAGCTTGCGCCACGCCCGACTGGCCCCAGGCCAGACTGCCCTGCTCGTGCTCATCCTCGCGCTGGGCGTGGCGGTGTTCACGGCCGTGCGTCTGGCTAACCGGGCCGCCGTCGCCTCCTTCACCCATTTCACCGAGACCCTCACCGGTCGTTCCGACTGGATCGTCCAGGCCTCTTCCGGCCCCCTGCCCGAATCGGTACTGCCCGAGTTGCGCGCCGCTCTCGCCGACCTCGCGGTCCAGATTTATCCCGTCGTCGAGAGCACCGCGGCCGAACCGCCTCAGCCGGGTTCCGCCGGCCCGGAGCGCTTCGGCCGCCGGACCTACACCCTGCTCGGCATCGATCTCATCGCCACGGCCAACCTCGCCGCGCAACAAGCGGCTGCCCAGCCTTTCTTTCGCAACCGGAACGACGACAGTTTCTTCTCCCTCTTCGGCCCCGCTCCCCAGCTCTGGGTCAGCCCCGCGCTGGCCAGTCCGCCGCCCGAAAGTCTCAAGCTGGTCGTCGGAGACCGTCTCGTCACCCTGCCGATCGCCGGCCTCATCCCGCGCCCGGCCGGAGGTCCGGTCGCCCCCGCCAACCTCCTCGTCCTCGATCTCCCGCAGCTCCAGCACCTCGTCGGCCGCGAAGGCCATGTCGACCGTGTCGAGTTTGTCCTCGAATCCGGCCATGCTCTGGAAGAACGCCGCGCCGCCCTCGGCCGCCGCCTCGAACAACTCGCCCTTCAGGTTTCAGGCCCTGGCGCCCAGCCCTCTTCCCCTGCCCCGCGCTGGCTCGTCAGCACGCCGGGAACGCGCCGCGAAACCATCGCCACGATGAGTGAAGCGTTTCGGCTTAACCTCACCGTTCTTTCCCTCATCGCCCTGCTCGTCGGCCTCTACCTGGTGTTCCAGGCGCTCGACGGAGCGGTGGTCCGCCGCCGCGCCGAGGTCGCCATCCTCCGCTCGCTCGGGGTCGAGGCCCGCCTCATCCGCCGTGCCTGGCTGGCCGAAGCCGCCCTGCTCGGACTCGCCGGCGTCGCGCTCGGTCTGCTCCTAGGCTGGGCCGGCGCACAGTTTGCCGTCCGGGCCGTCAGCCGGACCGTCAATGCCCTCTACCATGCCACCAGCGTCGAGGCCGCCTCGCTCGCCTGGCCCGAGGCCCTTATCAGCCTCGCCGCCGGCGTGCTCGCCAGCGTGCTTGCCGGCTGGGCCCCCGCGCGCGTCGCCGCGGAAACCCCGCCGGCGCAGGTCCTGATGCGCGGCGCGACCGGCGCGGCCGGAGGACGCTGGCTCCGCAGCCGGACGCTCGCCCTGGGCGCGCTCTGCCTCGGCGCCGCCCTGACACGCCTGCCCCCGCTCGATCTCGGCGGCGG
The DNA here is from genome assembly GCA_966250295.1 of uncultured Akkermansia sp. Classification (GTDB taxonomy): domain Bacteria; phylum Verrucomicrobiota; class Verrucomicrobiia; order Opitutales; family Opitutaceae; genus IMCC26134_A. Next base: position 265,754 of record CBINGR010000001.1, read on the forward strand.
CACGCGTTTTCCCCTGGCCGGCCATCTCGCCGCCTTCTGCGGCATCCTCGGGGGCGGCGTGATGGCCGCCCTCGCCATCCCTGCACTCAGCCGCGTACTCCGTCCCCTCGCCGCCCGCGGGGCCCCCTGGCGGGTGGCACTGGGGCACCTCGCCCGCCCCACCGGACGCCACCGCCTCTCCGCCGCGGCGCTCGTCTGCGCCATCGGGATGGCCGCCGCGATGGCCATCCTCGTCGCCAGTTTCGAAACCTCCGTACGCAACTGGATAAAAAGCGCGCTCCAAGCCGACCTCTATCTGTCGAGCGCCGGCGCCCAGTCCGCCACCGCCGACAGCCGCCTCGCGCCCGAAACCTGGCGCGCGCTCGCCGCCCACCCCGCCGTGGCCAGGGCCAGCGCCTTCACCGCCTATCCGCTCATGCTCGACGGCAAGCCCACCACGCTCGGCGGCGGAGACCTCGCCTGGCAGGCAGGCCGCGGTGGTTTCCTATGGATCGGAACGCCACCGCCCCCCGAGGCGCTCGATCCCGCGCGCAACGAAGGTCTCGCCCTCGCCAGCGAAAGCTTTTCCGGGCGGTTTCGTATCCGGGCCGGCGATACGGTTTCCGTCTCCACCTCCTCCGGTCCGCGATCCCTGCGCGTGGCCGCCATTTTCGCCGACTACGGCAACGAGCGCGGCTCCCTTCTCGTCGACCGAGTGCACACCGTGCGTTGGTTCGGCGACGACCAGGCCAGCAGCCTGGCCCTCGATCTGAAACCCGGAGCAGTCGCCGAGACCGTTCGCGCCGAGCTCCTGGCCGCCCATCCGGGAGTATCGATCCTCACCAACATAAGCCTGCGCGCCGAGGTGCTGCGCGTCTTCCGGCAGACCTTTTCCATCACCTACGCGCTCGAGGCCGTGGGGCTCGCGGTCGCGGTGGCGGGTCTCGCGCTCAGCCTGGCCAGCGTGCTGCTCGACCGCCGCGACGAACTGGGCACCCTGCGCGCGCTGGGTTTCCGCCGGCGCGAAATCGCCTTCGCCTCCGCCGTGGAAGGAGGCGGGCTCGCCTTGTGCGCGACCGCCGCGGGCATCGCGCTCAGCTTCGTCCTCGGCTGGCTGCTCATCCACGTCATCAACAAGCAGAGCTTCGGCTGGACCCTCGTCTTCGCGGTTCCCGCCGGGCAGCTCGCCACGCTGGCCGTCCTCGTCATCGGCACCGGCGTGGTTGTCAGCCATGCCGTCGGCCGCTGGGGCGCCGCCCTTCCGTCCGACCGCGAGGAATGAGCCGTAGCATTGCCCACGAAACACAGAAAAAACGCGAAATGAAATCACGACCCCGACTCCGTTTTCGACACCTGTTACTTTCGTGTCTTTTGGTGTCTTTTCGTGGGCAATCTTCCGAAATCCCCACGACGACTCCCGACGGCTTCGCTGTCCCGCAGCCCAACCCGACCTTCACCTTCCCCCGCGACCACGGTTCGCATCCCGACTACAAGATCGAGTGGTGGTATCTCACCGGCCATCTCCGCAGCACGGAGGCCACGCCGAGCCGCTTCGGTTTTCAGGCCACGTTTTTCCGCTTCGCCGCCCCGCTCGCCACCGCCGCGCAACCCGCGCCGGCCGGCTTCCGCCACGATCAGATATTTTTAGCCCACATGGCGCTGATCGACGTGCGCACCGGCCGCTTTCTCCATCAGGAACGCCTCAACCGGGCCGGTTGGGATGCTTCCGCCTCGACGTCCACCCTCGAGGTACACAACGGCGACTGGTCCCTCCGCCTCCTCGATCAGGTCGCCAAAACCCTTTCGCTCGCCGGCGGCATTCGAGGCGATGCCCGCTTCATCCTCACGCTCACCCCCGCCAAGCCCCTCGTCCGCTTCGGCGACGCCGGCTACTCGCGCAAGGGCGCCGCGCCCACGGCCGCGAGTTACTATCTCACCTTTCCGCGCCTCGCCGCCGCGGGTGTCCTCACCCTCGACGGCCGCGAGTTTCCCGTCACTGGGGAGGCCTGGATGGATCACGAGTATAGCAGCAGCCAGCTCGACGAAAACCAGGTCGGCTGGGACTGGCTCAGCGCCCAGCTCGAGGACGGCCGCGAACTGATGTTCTACCGCATGCGCACCCGGGACGGCGGCACCGACCCTGCTTCGACCCTGACCTGGATCTCCCGCGACGGAAAGACCACCCGCGCCTTCTTCCGCTGGGAAACGCTCGACACCTGGAAAAGCCCGCATACCGGAGCAAGCTACCCGCGGCGTATTCGGCTGACCACGACCGATCCGGGGACGGGCGCCGAGGCCGTTTTCCTGATCGAGCCCCTGGCTGCCGACCAGGAACTCGGCGGCAAGCTGGGCGGCGTCACCTACTGGGAAGGGGCCTGCCGCCTCCTCGCCGGGGACGGCGCCGAACTGGGCCAGGCCTACCTCGAGCTCACCGGCTACGACCGCGCGCTGGAAGTCCTACGCTGAGACAAATTTTAACGCGACGCGAAGGACGGCAAAGAACGCAAGACAAGGCTCCGGGTTCCTTGATCGGCTTTGTGACCTTTGGATTGTTCTTTGCATTAACTCCGAACGGCTCGATCGCTCAGCCCAGCGAGGCCGCGAAGCGCTCGAGCCGGGCGAGGGTCTTTTCGCGGCCGAGGAGGCGGAAGAGGCTCGTGATGCTCGGCCCCGCCGACAGGCCGGTGACGGCGATGCGCGCCACGCCCTGGTAGTCGCCGAAGCCCAGCCCGCGCGCCT
>CBINGR010000002.1:0-229277 GCA_966250295.1 uncultured Akkermansia sp.
TCACCTGCGGCGCGACCGAGGCGATGATGGTCGCGATGATGACGGTGTGCGACCCGGGCGACCGGGTGGGGCTGTTTTCGCCGTTCTACGAGAACTACAACGCGGACGCGATCCTCACCGGAGCCATGCCGGTGCACGTGCGGCTGCATCCGCCGGGCTACGGCTTCGATCCGGCGGAATTGCGGGCGGCTTTCGCGAGCGGTCTGAAGGCCTTCATCCTGTGCAATCCGTCGAACCCCTGCGGGCGCGTGTTCACCCGGGCGGAACTTTTGCAGATCGCGGCGCTGGCCGAGGAATTCGACACCTTCGTGATCACCGACGAGGTCTACGAGCACCTGGTATTTGACGGCCGCGAGCACATTTATTTCGCGGCGCTGCCCGGAATGGCGGAGCGGACGATCTCGTGCTCCTCGCTCTCGAAGACCTTTTCGATCACCGGCTGGCGCCTCGGCTATGTGCACGCGCCGGCGGCGGTCATCGCGCAGGCGCGGAAGGTACACGATTTCCTCACCGTCGGCGCGGCCGCGCCCCTGCAGCATGCGGTGGTGACGGCGCTCGGCTGGGGGGCGGACTACTACGCCGGCCTCGCGGCGGAGTACCAGGCGCGGCGCGATCTGCTGCTCTCGCACTTGGATCGGACTGGCCTGGGCTATTCGCGGCCGGAAGGAGCTTATTTCGTGATGCTCGACGTCTCGCCGCTGGGCTTCGCGAGCGATGTGGAGTGCGCGCACTGGATGACGCGCGAGATCGGCGTCGCGCCGGTGCCGGGATCGAGCTTCTTTCCGTATTCGGAGAATCGTTACGTGCGGTTGAATTTCGCGAAAAGCGCGCCGGTGCTGTGCGAGGCGGGCGGGCGGCTGGAGAAGCTTCGGGCGGGGCGGGGTTGAACGCGGAGTGGATGCAGATCCGGCCTACAGCGGGAAGACCGGGCGGCCTAGGCGGCGGGAGGCGATGGCTTCGAACTGCATCGCCAACGCGTGGTCCTGGGTGAGGAAGGCGAGGAAATCCTGCTTGGGGATGGCCAGGTAACGACCGGGCGCCTGGCCCACGACCTCGGCGGTGGTGTGGCTGTTCTGGAGCAGGCTGATCTCGCCGAAGAAGTCGCCGGGGAGGAGCCGGGCGACTTTTTTGCCGTCGCGCAACACGCGGAGTTCGCCTTCCTGGAGAACGTAGAACCAGAGGTTGTCCCGGCCCGCTTCGAGAAGGACGGTGCCATAGCCGAAGGAGTGGGAGACGGCGCGGCGGGCGAAGCCATCGAGCAGGTGCGCGGACCAGTGGCGGGAAAGGGCGATCCGGCGGAGGAAGGTGATCTTTTGCACGGCGTCCTCGATTTTATGGCGCGGGATGAGGGGCGCCACGAGTTCGTCGTAAGTCTCGTGATTGAAGGAGAGCAGGATGCCGGGGGCGGCGCCACGGATCTCCGCGGGCTGCGCGCCGCCGTTGAGCAGCACGGTTTCCCCGACGATGCAACCCGCGGTGAAGAGGGGGCCGGCCTGGCGGGAAGCCGGGGGATGTGCCTGTGCGGAACCGGAGTAGAGGAGATAGAGCCGGGCCCGCTTGTCTCCGGCGGCGATTAATGTCTCGCCGGCCGCGAAGGGGGTCTGGCGCATTGCCTCGGCGAGGAGCTGACGGCGTTTGGCGGGGAGATTTTGGAACGGGTGGGTTTCGCCGAGGAAGTTCACCAGGTCCTCGAGGCCAGGCGGAGGGCGGCTGAGCGCGGCGAGTTCGCGGGCCTCCTGTTCCCGGCGGGCGGCGCGGCGGACTTTCCAGTTTTGGTGGACCACGACGGTGGCGAGCGCCGCGGCCGCGAGCAAGGCGAGGGCGAGCAGGCTCGCGCCGCCGCGGACCAGGATGGCCAGGAGATCATGGCGGAGGAGGCTTTGCCAGGCCGCGGCCAGATCGAGGCGGGTGGTCGCGGCCCAGGTGAAGACCACGAGCAGCAGCCAGGGGACGGCGTAGCCGGCGCGGAGGGCGAGGAAGCGGATTTCGCCGGGATCGAGCCGCTGGCGCAGGCGGTGGAGGAGAGTCTGGTTGGGGATGAAGCGGAAGTCCCGTGCGGTGGAAAGCCGCGGCGAATACTGGAGCGCCCGAAGCAGGCGGAGGCCGGGGTTTCGTCCAAAGGGGGAGAGGCTCCAGAGCAGGCCGCAAAAGAGCGGCAGGGCGAGCGGTGGGGCGTAGATCGCAGCGGCGGCGGCGAGGGCCGCGAAGGGGACGAGTTGCGCCAAGGCGATATCGATTTCGGGCTGGCGTCCGCCGAAGAACACCTCGTCGTGGTCGATCGCCAGGCGCGGCAGGGGGGAACGAAGGATCAGGCGCGGGCGGTGAAGAACGCCGTCCGCGCCGCGGACCACGCCCGCGGCCAGGGCGGCGCCGGCGCTGCTCGCCAGGCAAAGCAGGAGCCAGCCCGGCAGCCACCACAGGAAATGGGCGGGCGCGTGGATCGGGTTGACGAGCAGCAGGACCACGGAAAGGCCGATCAGGCCGACACCGAGCGGCCGCACGACGCGGCTGGGCAGCGTGAAGTTCCAGGGCGCGGGCGCGGGCGCCTCCGGCAACGGATAACCGGGCGTCTGGAGTATGCCGAATTCGCAGGCCTTCAGGATCAGCTCGTAAAACTCGCAGAGCGGAATGCAGCCGCAGTTGTGGATGAGATGCTTAAGGGCGGCCGGCACGGTGCGGCCCTCTTCGAAGCATTTGAGGACCGTCCACTGCGGCGGCGTCATCACCAAGTGATGGCGGCTCCGGTGATACTGGACGATGATACGGCCCACTTGGGCGGAGCAGAACCGCAGCTCCTTCGAGAGGGTGAGGACGGAAACGGTGAGCAGCGTGGGCTGGTCGATCCCGGTGGCGAGCCGAGGAGGAATCGGGGAGGCCGGAGGCGGGGGGGGAGGCGGGCGGGCGGGCACCGCGGGCGGAGCCAGGCGCATCCTGGGGACGGCGCGGACGATGCCCGTGTCGTCGTAGGCAATGGAAGCGTTCGGGTGGGACCTTGCAGAGGAGAATTTCCCTGAGGCGTCTTCTAAGTGGTTGCTCATGAGGCAGGGACTCCGGCTGATTCCTTATTATCCCATAGGAATATTTCGGTGGGGGTAAAACCCCAGTTTTATAACCGCCTCTTTTGACGCGACGTAAACAAGGGGCTCGTCGCCGGAATGAAACCGATTTGCCCTTGGAGCGGGCGGACGACAGTCGGCTCCCGCGAAGACGCTGGGCAAGTTGGACGGCTCAGGCCGCGGCGAAGGCCTCGTCGAGCGCGGCGATCATGAAATCGCAATCGGCGGCTGTGAGGCACATGGGGGGCTTGATGCGGAGAGTATTGCCCCGGAGGCCGCCCTTGCCGATGAGCAGGCCGAACTCGCGACATTTTTCGAAGACGGCGACGCACTCGGCGGTGGCGGGCTCTTTCGTGGCGCGGTCTTTGACCAGTTCGACGCCAAGCATGAGGCCAAGGCCGCGGATGTCTCCGATGAGGCTGTGTTTCTCGGCGAGCCTGGCGAAACCGGCCTTGAGCTGCGCGCCGCGGGCGAGGCAGTTGGCCTGGAGCTTTTCCTGGTCGATGACTTGAAGGACGGCCCGGCCCATTGCAGTGCAGACGGGGTTGCCGCCATAGGTGTTGAAATGGATGCGTGCGGTGAGGGTCCTGGCGATCTCGGGTGTGGTCACGACGGCGGCGAGGGGGCAGCCGTTGCCGATGCCCTTGGCCAGGGTGACGATATCCGGGATGACCCCCTGCGTCTCGAAGCCCCAATAATGCGTGCCGGTGCGGCCGAAACCGGCCTGGACCTCGTCGGCCACGCAAACACCGCCGGCGGCGCGGACGTGGGCATAGGCGGTTTTGAGGTAACGATCGGGAAATACGACCGCGCCGCCGACGCCTTGGACCGACTCGGCGAAGAAAGCGGCGACGCGGCCGCTGGTGCCGAATTGGATGAGGTTCTGCACGTCGTCGCCGTATTTGCGGCCGGCCTCGGGGTCGCCGGCGTAGGGGCCGCGGTAGGAATCGGGCATGAGGGCGTGGTGAACGCCGAAGCCGCCGGGAACGTTGTACTTCCAGGTATGATGGGAGGTGAGCCCCATGGTGGACTGGCTGCCGCCATGGTAGGCATTGCGGAGCGCGATGACGTCGTAATTGCCGGTGTAGGCGCGCGCCATGAGGAGCGCGAGGTCGTTGGCCTCGGAACCGGAGTTGACGAAGTAGACCACCTTCAGGTCGCCGGGCATCTTCGCCGCGAGATCGCGCGCGTAGAGGGCGATGTTGGGGTGCAGATAGATCGTCGTGGTGTGCTGGATGAGGGCGTTCTGCGCGTTGGCCGCGGCGGTGACGTGCGGATGGCAGTGGCCGACCGAGACGGTGACGATGCCGCCGAAGCCGTCGAGGTAGCGGCGGCCGGTCTCGTCGAAAAGCCACTGGCCTTTGCCCTCCACGAGGGTGAGAGGCTTTTTGTAGTAGTGGAAGATGCCCGGGTTCAGGTGCGCCTGGCGCAGTGCCAGGATTTCCTCGGGCGAGGGGCCGGTGTAGGGCTGCGGCTGATACGAGCAGAGAGGAAGGACGGGCGGCATGGGGGAGGAGGAAGAGGAGTTAACCGCGAAGCAGCGCGAAGAAGCCGAAGGACGCCCGCGCGGGATTTGGGTTGGTTTTACTTGGTGTCCCTTTGCGGCCTTCGCGGTTCAATTTTTGGGGAATTTGCGGAACGCGAGGTAGAGGCCGAAGGCGAGGGCGAAGCCGACGAACCAAGCCTGGTTGTAGAGGGTATGGAAAGCCGCAGGGACCGAGCCGGCAGGCACGGCCTTCACGACGGCGAGGAATCCAGGGAGGCTGGGCAGCACGGCCAGGGCAAGGGCGCCGAGGCCCGCGAGGCTGAAGCCGCGGGTGTACACGTAGGGGCCGGCCGGATCGTAGAGTCCTTCCAGGTCGAGCTGCTTGTTTCGCACGACGAAGTAGTCGGCGATCATGATGCCGGCGATGGGGCCGAGAAGCGCGCCGTAGCCGATGAGCCAGGTGAAGATGTAGCCGCTGGGGTCGGCCATGAGCTTCCACGGAAACATGAAGACGCCGATGCAGGCGGTGATGAGGCCGCCGGTTTTGAAACTGATCCGCCGCGGAGCGAGGTTGGAGAAGTCGTTGGCGGGAGAGACGACGTTGGCGGCGATGTTCGTCGAGAGCGTGGCGACCGCGAGGGCGACCAGGGCGACGATGGAAAGCATCGGGTGGTTGAACTTCGCGATAAGCTGGACGGGATCCCAGATCGCCTCGCCGTACACGAACAGGCTGGCGCTGGTGGCGACGACGCCAACGAAGGAGTAGAGCACCATCGTGGGAGGCAGGCCGATGGCCTGGCCGGCGATTTGCGCGCGTTGGTCTTTCGCGAAGCGGGAGAAGTCGGGGATGTTGAGCGAGAGCGTGGCCCAGAAGCCGACCTGTGCGGTGAGCGCGGCCCCGAAGACGGGCCAGAAGGCGGCGGCGGACTCGAACTTCGAAGGTTGCGAAAGGATCGGGCCGAAGCCGTCGGCGGCCTGATAGGCCCAGACGACGAGCGCGGCTCCCACGGCGAGGAGGAAAGGCGCGCTCCAGGCTTCGAGCCATTTTATCGAGTCCATGCCCTTTACGATGAAGAAGACGTTGATGGCCCAAAAAATCAGGAAACAGGAAAATTCACCGGGGCTGATGCCGAGGAAGGGCAGTGCGACTTTCGTGGCGGGATCGAAGCCGAAGATTAGCGCCGAGGTGGCGTAGATGGCGGAACCGCCGATCCAAGTCTGGATGCCGAACCAGCCGCAGGCGACGAGGCCGCGCATGAGGGCGGCGATATTGGCGCCTTTCGTACCGAAGCTGGAGCGGAGGAGGACGGGAAAGGGAATGCCGTAGCGCGTACCGGGATGGGCGTTGAGCGTCATCGGGATGAGAACGATGACGTTGCCGAGGAAAATGGTGAGGAGCGCCTGCCACCAATTCATGCCCTGGCCGATGAGGTTGGAGGCCATCTGGTAGGTCGGGATGCAGACGGCCATGCCGATCCAGAGCGCGGCGATGTGCCAGGTGCTCCAGGTCCGCTTTTCGGGCGGAATCGGGGCGAGGTCTTCGTTGGCGAGGGGGCTGGAGGAGGGCGAAGGGCTCATGTTATTTCGTCACAGAGAACACAGAGCTCGGACACAGAGGACGCCGAGTTCGGCGAGGCGGAAGAGATCGGAGACGAGGGTTTGGGGATTGGGCGCTGTGAACCTCTGTGTCGGCGCTCGGTGTCCTCTGTGGCTAAAAGTGATTGGGAAGGCGGGCGAGGAACTGGCCGCGGCCGACGGTGCCGACGAACTTGCCGTCGCGGACGGCGATCTGGCCGCGGACGGTGACAAGCGCGGGGCGCCCCTCGATGGGCCAGCCTTCGAAGGCGCTGTAATCGACGTTCATCGTCTGCGTGGCGGCGGAGATTTTGCCGCGGTAGGCGGGATCGTAGATCACGAGGTCGGCATCGGCGCCGATCTGGATCGCGCCCTTTTTCGGAAAGAGCCCGAAGAGTTTCGCGGCCTTCGTGCTGGCGACGTCCACGAAGGTATGGAGATCGATTTTACCGGCTTTGACGCCATAAGTGTAGAGCAGGTTCACACGGTCCTCGAGGGCGGGGATGCCGTTGGGGATCTTGGTGAAGTCGGCCGCGCCCATGGGCTTCTGATCCTTGAAATCGAAGGGTGCGTGGTCGGTGGCGACGGTCTGCACGAGGCCGGTGCGGAGCGCGTTCCAGAGGATGACCTGGTTCTTCGCGTCGCGCAGCGGGGGAGACATCACGAACTTGGCGCCCTCGAAGCCGGGCTTCTCGGCGCAGGTTTTGTCGACGAGGAGATACTGGATGAGGGTCTCGATCGACACGTCGACCCCGCGCAGGCGGGCGTCGAGGGCTTTTTTAAGGGCTTCTTCGCAACTGAGGTGAACGATGTAGATGGAGGCGCCGGTGAGTTCGGCGAAGGTCATCAGGTGGTGCACACCCTCGGCTTCGACGAGGGGCGGGCGGCTCTCGTGGTGTTGCGCAGGGTCGGTTTTTCCGGCGGCGAGCAGTTCCCCCTGGCGCTCGGCCACGAGGGTCTCGTTTTCGCAGTGGGCGGTGACGACCACGCCGAGCTCCTTGGCGAGTTTGAGGGTCCGGTAGAGTTCCGTGTCGTCGATGCCGAAGGCGCCTTTGTAGGCGAGGAAGATTTTGAAGGAGGAGACGCCGGCGGCGACGATGGCGCGGAGCTCGTCGGCGGTGGCCTCGTTCCAACGGGTTACTCCCATGTGGTAACTGTAATCGCAGCAGGCCTTGCCGGCCGCCTGTGCGCTCCAGGTGTCGAAGCCTTCCCGGGCCGACATCGCGCGGGAGGGGCAGACCATCTCGAAGATCGTGGTGGTGCCGCCGACCAGCGCGGCCTTCGTGCCGGTCTCGTAGGTATCCTTCGAATACGTGCCCATGAAGGGCAGGTAGATGTGGGTATGGGGGTCGATGAAGCCGGGGAAGACGTATTTGCCGGTCGCGTCGATCACCTCGGCACCGGCGGGAGCGACGAGGTTCGAGCCGATGGCGGAGATGGTTTCGTTCTCGACGAAGATGTCGGCGACGTAGCGTTCGGTGGCGGTGACGATCTCGCCGTTGCGGATGAGAAGGCTCATGGGATGGAGTTTTTAACCACAGATTTCACAAATAGACACAGACGGTCGGAGGATTGGTCTCTGTGCACATCGGTGTGATCTGTGGTTTATCGGGTTGGTTCTCATTTTTTCCAGACGTCGCCCACGCCTTCGGTGAACCAGCGGGTGCTGACGACCTTTTGGCGGGTATAGAACTGGACGGCCTCCCTGCCCTGGATGTGGAGATCGCCGAAGAAGGAATCGTCCCAGCCGGTGAAGGGAAACATCGCCATGGTGGCGGGCACGCCCACGTTGATGCCGACCATGCCGGCCTTCACGCGATGCTTGAATTCGCGGGCGGCGAGGCCGCTGTTGGTGAAGATCGCGGCACCGTTGCCGAAGGCGGAGCGGTTGGCGGTCTCGATCGCGGCGTCGAGGTCCTCCATGCGCATGACGTTGAGCACGGGGCCGAAGACCTCTTCGCGGGCGAGCTGCATGTGCGCGCGCACGTCGTCCACGATCGTGGGGCCGAGGTAGAAACCGGCGGGCGCTTCGGGGACCTTCAGGCTGCGGCCGTCGGCGAGGATCTTCGCGCCCTCGGACTCGCCCGAGGCGACCAAGCCGGCGACGCGGTCGCGGTGGGAGGCCGTGATGAGCGCTCCCATATGCGGTTGGGCGGCGCGGTCGGTGGGGCCCACCGTGATGGCCCGGGCGGCGCTGACGAGATCCGGGAGGAGCTTCTGCGCGGCGGAGCCGACGACGAGGGCGGTGGAGCCGGCCATGCAGCGCTCGCCGGCGCAACCGAAGGCGGCGGTGGCGAGGTTCTCGACCGTTTTGCCCATGTCCGCGTCGGGCATGACGACGATATGGTTCTTGGCGCCGCCGTTAGCCTGGCAGCGTTTGCCGTGGCGGGTGGCGGTCTCGTGAATATGGCGTGCGACGGGGGTGGAGCCGACGAAGGACACTGCCTTGACCTCGGGGTGGGTGAGCAGCGTGTCCACGACCTCCCGCCCGCCGTGGACGAGGTTGAGCACGCCCTTGGGCAGGCCGGCTTGCTCGAGGAGCTCGACGAGCGCGATGGCGGTGAGCGGCACCTTCTCGCTGGGCTTGAGCACGAAGGTGTTTCCGCAGGCGATTCCGAGCGGGAACATCCAGAGCGGCACCATCGCGGGGAAGTTGAAGGGAGTGATGCCGGCGCAAACCCCGAGCGGCTGGTGCACGGTTTCGCAGTCCACGCCGCGGGCGATATTCTCCAGTGTTTCGCCCATCAGGAGCGTGGGGATGCCGCAGGCGTATTCGACGTTCTCGAGGCCGCGGTGGAGGTCGCCGCGCGCCTCGACGGCGGTCTTGCCATGCTCGCGGGAGATAAGGGCGGCGAGGCGGTCGAAGTTCTGCTCGAGGAGCTGGCGATAGCGGAAAAAAATCCGGGCCCGGTCCACTGGCGGCGTGTCGCTCCAGCCAGGGAAGGCGGCTGCGGCCGCGGCGACGGCGGCCTCGGCGTCGACGCGGCTGCCGACCGGGCAGGCCGCGATGGTTTCTCCGGTGGAGGGGTTGAAGACGGGCGTGGTGGCATCGCCAGCGGAGGGAGTCCAGGCGCCGGCGATGTAGTTCTGGCAGGGGAGAAGAGACACGGAATCGGAGTTTTAACCGCGAAGGATCGCGAAGAGGCGAAAAGGACGGAGAAGGAGTTTAACCACAGATCACACAGATGGGCACAGATGTGGGAGGATTGGTATCCGTATTCATCCGTGAAATCCGTGGTTAAATGAATTACCGCGCAAGCGCGTTGGACTGCCTCACGAAGTCGTCGCCGGTCCATTCGGCGTCGTTGGCCACCATCTTTTTCGCGGAGGAGGTTTCGGCGGCCTTTTGGGCGGCCTTGCGCTCGGCCTGGCGCTTCACGAGGTCGGCGTGGGTGGTGAAGTAGGCGAGGCTGTGGCCCTTGAAGTCGTCCAGGGTCTCGAACCGATGCTTGGCCATGAAGGCGAGAAGTTGTTCCTGCATGGGCTTCACGCATTCGTAGCCGAATTTCATGACGCCGGTGCAAACCTGCACGGTGTCGGCGCCGAGGAGGATGAACTGCGCGGCGTCCTCGCCGGTCTCGATGCCGCCGAGGCCGGAGAGGGTGCGGCCGGGAAACTCCTTTCGGATCATGGCGGCGAGTTCCATTACCATGCGGAGGGCGATGGGTTTGATCGCCTTCGAGGAGTAGCCGCCCGGCGTGGTATAGCCCTCGACGGCGGGTTCGGGCCGGAGGGTGTCGAGGTTCACGCCGGTGACGCAGCGGATGGTATTGATGGCGGAAAGGCCGGTACAGCCGCCGCGGAGGGCGGCGCGGCCGGGCTCCTCGATGTGGGTGATGTTGGGCGTCATCTTGGCCCAGGCGGGCTTGCGGGTGGCGGCCTTCACCCAGCCGCAGACGGTCGCGAGAATCTCCGGATCCTGCCCCATGGCGGAGCCCATCTTGCGTTCGGGAAGGCCGTGAGGGCAGGAGAAGTTGAGTTCGAAGCCGTCCACGCCGGCGGCCTCGCAGCGCTGCACGATCTCGAACCACGCGTCCTTGTTGTATTCCTCCATGATCGAGGCGATGAGAACGCCGGGTGGGCGGGCGTCCTTGCAGCGCTTGAATTCGTCTTCCCAGAGTTTGAAGGGCCGGTCGCTGATCAGCTCGATGTTCTCCCAGCCGACCACCTCGCCGCTGAGCGCATGGGTCTTCGCGTAGCGGGGGGAGACGTTGACCACCTTGGAGGCATCGAGGCTGACGGTCTTGGCGATGACTGCTCCCCAGCCCTCGCGGAAAGCGCGATTGATCACGCTCAGGTTGGTGCCTGGGGGGCCGGACGCGATCACGAAGGGGTTGGGGAGTTTCAGACCGTCTACGGTGGTGGCGAGTGTAGGCATGGGAAAATCAGGGGCTGGCTGCGGCGGGACCGGGTTTCTCGGGCCTGGAAACCGCATTTAGCATGGTATATGCCGGGGCTGGCTTGGGGTTTGCTGAACGCGACCCAGAGTCCGACAAATCGAACGTGAATGCGACCCTAAACCCCACCCGAGTCGTCCAGGAATTAAAGGAACTCCGCGCCCTGACCGGCGATGCCGACGGGGCGCAGCGGGTGGCCTTCACCCCGGCGTGGACCCGGGCGCGCGAATGGTTGAAGGCCAAACTGGCCGAGCTGCCGCTTGAAGTGCACACGGATGCGGCGGGCAATCTCTGGGCGACGCTGCAGGGCGAATCGGAGCGCGAACTGCTGATCGGCGGTCACATCGACTCGGTGCCGAACGGCGGCTGGCTCGACGGCTGCCTCAACCTGCTCGCGGGCGTGGAGATTCTACGGCGGCTGGCCGCGCAGTACACGGGGCGTCCGCCGGTGACGGTGCGGCTGGTGGACTGGGCGGACGAGGAGGGCGCGCGCTTCGGCAAAAGCCTCTTCGGCTCCTCCGCCTGCGCCGGCACGCTCGACATGGACGAGGCGCGCAGGCTGGCCGACCGCGAGGGCGTGCGCCTGCCGGACGCCCTGCACGCGATTGGCATCGAGTTCGAGAAAGTTAAAGAGAGCGGCGCGGAGCTGGCCCAGGCGGCGGCCTACCTGGAGCTGCATATCGAGCAGGGGCCCGTGCTACTCGACTTGGGGCTGCCCTTGGGCGCGGTGCTGGGGACCTTCGGCGTGGAGCGGCACGCGCTCACGTTTCACGGGCAGGCGGCGCACTCGGGCAGCACGCCGATGAACCGACGCCGCGACGCCTTTCTCGCGGCCGCGAAGATGAGTCCCGAAATCTACGCGATCGCCAGGCGGCACGGCGGCGTCTGCACGATCGGCTCGTGCACGACGAAACCGGGCATCGTGACGAGCGTGGTGGCGGAATGCCGGATCACGCTGGACCAGCGCCACCTCGACGCGGCTGCCCTGGCGGCGATGTGGGCGGAGGCGCAGGCGGCGGCGGGGCGCTTTGCGGAGGAGGGCGGGGTGAAAGTGACCTGCGAACGGCTTTGGCACATCGCGCCGCGGCCTTTCGACCCCACGCTGATCGGCTTTTGCGACGAGGCGATTCGCGAGACGGTGGGTGTGTCGCACCGATTGCCCTCCGGCCCGCTGCACGACGCGGCGGAGACCTGCGGGGCGGGCGTGCCGACGGTGATGATGTTCGTGCAGAGCCTGCACGGGATCAGCCATAACAAAATCGAGGACACGCGGGAGGAGCACCTGGAGCAATGCGTGGCTGCTTTCGACCGGCTGGCGGACAAGACGCTAGCCTGGATCGCGGCCGGCGGCGGTAGGCGCGCCGGCAGGGCTAAAGGATAAGGGGCCGGCGGCGAGGGCGTGCGTTCGGTGGCGATGGTTCGCTTCGCCGGAGGCCAGATCTCCTGCACGGCTCGGCTTTGTCGGACGACAGGCGCAAAAGCTTTCGAGCTTTGCGCCTTTTTTGCGCTCCGGCAACGTGGGTGGGTGTCATCCGCATCCACGCCCTCGGCTCCGGCCGTCCATCCGACCTTTCGCGAGGCGCTGCGTTTCTGGCTGAAGCTCGGCTTTATCAGCTTCGGCGGGCCGGCGGGACAGATCGCGATCATGCAGTACGAGCTGGTGGAGCGGAAGCGCTGGATCGGGCAGGAGCGTTTTTTGCACGCGCTCAACTACTGCATGCTGCTGCCGGGGCCGGAGGCGCAGCAGCTCGCGATCTATTGCGGCTGGCTGCTCCACCGCACATGGGGCGGGATCGCGGCGGGCGCGCTCTTCGTGTTGCCCTCGGCCTTCATCCTTTGGGCCTTGAGCTATGTCTACGTGGCGCACGGCGGGATCGCCTGGGTGGCCGCGTTTTTCTCCGGCCTGAAGCCGGCGGTGGCCGCGGTGGTGGCGGCCGCGGTGCTCCGCATCGGCGGCAAGGCGCTGAAGACACCCGCGCTGTGGGCGGTCGCGGCGGCGGCTTTTGGGCTGATCTTCGGCCTGAAGGTGGGCTTTCCGTGGATCGTGGCCGGCGCCGCGCTGGCCGGATGGCTGGGGCGCCGGATCGCGCCTGCGCAGTTCCCGGGCGGCGGACCCGTCGGCGCCGGAAACGGTAGCGAAAAATCGAATACAAGCGAGACGCCCCGGACACGCGCGGTGATCGATGACCTCGCGGAGGCGGGCGCGGTGGCGCCGACCTGGGGGCGGGCCTTGCGGGTGACCACCCTGTGCGGTGCGCTCTGGGCGGCGCCCGTTGTGGCGTCGGGGCTGGCCTTCGGCTGGGAGAGCACCCTCGTCGCGCAGGGGCGTTTTTTCAGCCAGGCGGCGATGGTGACCTTCGGCGGGGCCTATGCAGTGCTGCCTTACGTGGCGCAGCAGGCGGTGGAGAATTACCACTGGCTGAGCGGGCCCCAGATGCTGGCCGGGCTGGCCTTCGCGGAGACGACGCCCGGGCCCCTGATCATGGTGCTGCAGTTCGTGGGCTTCATGGGCGGCTGGCATCAGCCGGACGGCGCGCTGTCGCCGCTCGCCGCCGCTACGCTGTGCTCGGCGATGACGACCTGGGTGACCTTCGTGCCCTGTTTTCTGTGGATTTTCCTTGGAGCACCCCACCTCGAGCGGTTGCGGGGTAGGACCGGTCTCGGCGCGGCCTTGGGGGCGGTGACGGCTGCCGTGGTGGGCGTGATTCTGAACCTCGCGGTCTGGTTTGGCTGGCAGGTGTGGCGTCCGGGGCTGGGCCACGGCGCGGGCGTCGGCGCCTGGGGCGTGGACTGGTTCGCGGTGACGGTGAGCGTGGCGGCCTTCCTGGCCCTGCAACGTTTCAAGACCAACCTGATCCTGGTGATCCTCGCCAGCGGCGCGGCCGGCCTGGCCTGGGGCTGGATTGCGGGCGCAGGGTGATTTCGGGGAGCCAGTTTTCCTGCCGGTGGAGCGGAGCGCGCGGATTCATACCGGCGACTGAAATGCTTCGGATTTTTTGACGCGAGGGGCGCGAAGGCCTCGCAAAGATCGCAAAGGCGGAAACACGTCTTGGATTCTTGCCTGTCTTTCTTCGCGACCTCAGCGCTTCAGCTGCGCGACGATCGCGGGGTGCGCGTCGAGATAGCGGGTGAGCCGTTCGAGGGCGTCGAGCGTTTCGCCGCTGATGTGGTGCTCCATGCCCTCCACGTCGCGGAAGATCACGTCCTCCGGCAGGTCGAAGAAGCGCAGCAACTGGGTCAACAGCTCGTGGCGATGGGAGATGCGGGCGGCGACGGCCTCGCCGGCGTCGGTCAGCACCATGCCGCGGTATTTCTCGTATTTCACCAGGCCGTCGGCATCGAGGCGCTGGACCATGGTGGTGACGCTCGCTTGGGAAATCTTCAGCTCGGCGGCGATGTCCACCACGCGGGCATAGCCCTTGGTCTTGATCAGCGCGGCGATGCGCTCGAGGTAGTCCTCGGCGGCGGCGGTGGTGCGCGGCGGGACGGACGAGTGGGAACCGGTGGAGGAGGATGAGGGCTGAGGCTCGCGCACGAGAAGGGACTTTGGGCGGTTGGGGTGCGGTGGCGAGGCTTGGAGACACAAAAGCCGCGATCGGCGATCGCGGCCCAGGCGTGGCTCAGGTTTGAGGCGCGAAAATCGAGGGCAGGGGAGGGGAGAGCGGGCTTACTTGCCGGCGCGCTCGGTCTTGAGCGTCTTTTCGCCGGCGATCACCACGCGAAGCATCTGGATCGCCATCCAAAACACACCGGTCACGCAGAGGGCGGTAGAGGCGCCGAAGAAGAGGATGAACCCCTTCTCGTTCGAGTGCACATGGGTGCTCACCCAGCCGTACATGAAATAGAAGAAAATCGCGCTGAGGATCAGATCGACGGCGATCGTGACGGACGTGACGTGCTTCTGCTCCGAGGGAGCGTGGATGTTGTCGTTGGCGGAGGAGTGCGAGGCCATGAGTGCGGTCGAGTCGAGGAGCCGGACGCCGGCTTGTCGAATGCGTTTTTTGCGCCGGGTGAGGGGATCGGGTGAATCGGTAGGGCGGGCCCGCCGGGCCCGCCGTCGCACTCGGGGGGAGGGGCACACACGCGGCTCCTGACCGCGCGCCCAGCGGTCAAGCCCTACCTCGCCTGCCGCCAAAGCCCGCAAGCCCCGCCGCCTCCACGGCTTAAAACGACTCCACCGCCGCCGGTTTTTGCCGTCCTCATCTCGCAGTTTTTTACCACGCTTTTCTTCCGGAAAATTTCCCCGGCTTCGGGCCTCCTTTGCGTCGGTGTAGTGCAAGAAAAAAGGCTTCGAAAAAATTCGGGGTATTTTGCCGGAACGATTTGACGGGATTTTCTGCTATACCCATTCCTTGTGGCTCCGTAGCTGACCGACCACTACCTGTAGTGGTGAATAGTCGGTCAATAAGTTGCGGTAAGTCGTCATTGCTCGCCTGGATTTTGCCTATTTGTCACGCCTCTTCCCCGTTGTTTCCGCTCCGTAGTTTTGCCCCGAATTCTCCCCTCGCTTCGTTCCGGTTTTGCTCCCTCCTCGGCCCCCCTTCATCCGCCTTCCTTCTGTCGCTCTGTCCTCTGTCGCTCTGACGCTCCTGCCTTTCCTCGGCCCCCTCCGTTTCCACCAGCACCGCTTCCGCCCAATTCCGTCCCTTCTCGCCATGCAGAAAACCTTCACCGTCGGTTCCAAGACTTTCACCCTCGACCAGGACAAGGCCGAGGCCGCCTTCGCGGGCAAAAAGGTCATCAATGGTCACCAGACCATGTGCTTCAATCTGCTCCCCCTGAAGTATCAGTGGGCCTACGAGCTTTACCGGAAGATGAAGGCCAACCACTGGGAGCCCGAGGACATCCCCATGGGCAAGGACATCGAGCAGTGGCGCGATGCCGTCCTCGTCTCCGACGCCGAGCGCTGGATCATCCGCATGGGCATCGGCTATTTCTCCGCCGCCGAGGGTATCGTCGGCGACAACATCCAGCATGTGGTCCGCGAACTCGTCACCGCCCCCGAGCTCAAGCTCGTCCTCGGCCGCCATGCCCACGAGGAGAACATCCACGCCGATTCCCTCCTCTACATGATCAGCTCCCTCGGCATCAACCCACACGAGTGCGAGGCCATGTTCGAGGACGTCCCCACCATCGTCCGCAAAAACGAGTTCGTCACCAAGATCTCCCGCGACCTCCGCCGCGACCTCGATCTCACCAAGCCTGAGAACAAGCGCCTCCTCGCGAAAAACATCTTCGTCTTCGGCCAGTGCATGGAGGGCACCCAGTTCTACGGCCTCTTCGGCATGATCCTCTCCCTCTACCGCCAGAACAAATTCCGCGGCATCGGCGAGATGTTTCGCTACACCCTGCGCGACGAGAGCAACCACATCGAGGTCTTCCGCAATCTCTTCATGGATCTCGTCGAGGAGAACCACGAGATCTGGACCGCCGAGTTCAAGGCCGAGCTCCGCGAGACCATGCGCGAGGCCATCACCCTCGAAAAGGAGTTCATCCGCGACTGCCTCCCCGTGAACGCCGTCGGCCTCGCCGTCGATGAGTTCGTCACCTACATCGACTACATCGCCGACCGTCGCCTCGAGGGCGTGGGCCTCGAGCCCCTCAGCGCCGGCATCAAGAACCCGCTCCCCTGGCTCGCCGAGATGATGGACATCAAGAAGGAGCAAAACTTCTTCGAGGGCCGCGTCACCGAGTACCAGAAAGCCTCCGCCCTCACCGACGGCGTCAAAGACGACGACCTCTGAGCCCACCGCCGGCGTTCCATTCCATACCGATTCACCACAGATCACACCGATTTACACAGATGCATCCAATCCCGCTGCCCTTATCTGTGCCCATCTGTGCTATCTGTGGTTAAAATCTGAACGCCTGGGGGTTTTAGCTCTCCGCCTCTTCCGCTCTCTCGCTTCGCCAACACCCCCCGCTCTTTTCCACCCCCGCTTTCTTCCTCTGCCGCTCTGACCTCTGTCGTTCTCCCCTTCTGACGACCCTCGCGACCCGCCGCATACCCCCGCTGCCCGGGCCGCTTTCATCCCCAAAAACCGTTCGCCCTCCTTTCGTCCTCCGTCCTCCGACACTGTCGCTCTGTCCTCTGTCGCTCTGTCGTTCTCCTTTTCCTTTCCACCTCCTTCCGCGCCCGCCGCCACCCTCGCCGTGAATCCCGTCCTCCAACACGATCTCGCCCTTAAAAAGGCCACCCACACGCCCCGCGACCAAAAGCCCGCCTACGCCTGGCGCGACTGCGTTCCCTCCGACGCCCCCATGCTCCCCGAGATCGCCCTCCTCGCCCCCCAGGGCGAGACGCGCTTCGATCTCGCCGAGATCGCCGATTCCCTCGGCCAGGCCCTCGTCAACGTCCACCTCGCCCGCGGTGAGCAGGGCAACGTCTTCACCGCCGAGACCCGCGCCTTCGTCGGCCGCATCGTGAAGGAGGTCGCCGCCCACCTCGCCGACGAGGCCCGCCGTACCTCCCCCCTCCGCCTCTCCCTCAACGAGCTCTACCAGCTCATCGAGCGCGTCCTCGTCGAGGCCCGCGCCTACGATGTCGCCAAGAGCCTCCTCCTCAACCGCGGCCGCAAGCTCTCCGGCCCCGCCGCCACCGCGACCGCCATCCGCGTCATCCGCCGCAACAAGCAGGTCGTCCCCTACATCCCCCAGAAGGTCGAGCTCGCCATCCGCAAGGCCTTCCTCTCCCTCCAGCTCGACAGCCGCCCCGCCGCCACCGTCACCGAGGCCGTCACCACCCGCGTCCTCGCTTCGAAGCAGGCCTTCGTCCACATCGAGGAGGTCCAGGACCTCGTCCAGGAAGAGCTCATGAAGGCCGGCCACTTCAAGGTCGCCGAGGCCTACATCCTCTACCGCGCCGCCCGCAACGACGCCCGCACCGCCCCCGAGGGCTCCTCCGATTCCGCCTCTTCCGACTCTGACTCGTCACTCCTCACTCCCCACTCGTCACCGGCCCAGGCCAGCATGTTTATGGTAAAGAAAGCCGACGGCTCCACCGTCCTCTGGGACCGCCAGGATCTCCGCCTCCGCGTCGAGTTCGCCTCCATCGGCCTCGACCTCTGCCTCAGCCCCGAGCAGATCGAGGCCGAGCTCACCCGCTCCATCTACGACCAGATCGCCCAGAAGGACCTCGACCAGACCATCGTCCTCAACTCGAAGACCCTCATCGAGAAAGACGCCGACTTCGCCCGCTTCGCCGGCCGCATCCAGCTCACCTACATCTACGAAGAGGTCCTCGGCTGGGACATCGTGCGCGATGGCATCGCCCGCCTGAAGCAGTTCCACGTCGCCGCCTTCAAGAAAGCCATCGCCCACGGCATCGCCATCAAGCGCTACACCCCCCGCCTCACCGAGTACGACCTCGATTCCCTCGCCGCCCAGCTCGATCCCACCGCCGACCTCGAGCTCGATTTCCTCGGCGTCCAGACCCTCTACGACCGCTACCTCATCATCGACAAAACCCAAAAGCCCGCCCGCCGCCTCGAGACCCCCCAGTTCTTCTGGATGCGCGTCGCCATGGGCCTCTTCCTCGATGAAAAGACCGGCCGCGAAAACCGCGCCGTCTCCCTCTACGGCCTCTACAAGAGTCGCCGCTTCTGCAGCAGCACCCCCACGCTCTTCAACTCCGGCACCCTCCACTCCCAGCTCTCCTCCTGCTACCTCTACTACGTGGACGACAGCCTCGAAGGCATCATGTACCGCGGCATCGCCGAAAACGCCCAGCTCTCCAAGTGGGCCGGCGGCCTCGGCGGCTCCTGGACCGCCGTCCGCGGCACCGGCGCCTACATCGGCGGCACCAACGGCGAGTCCCAGGGCGTCATCCCCTTCCTCAAGCTCCACAACGACCAGCTCGTCGCCGTCAACCAGGGCGGCAAGCGCAAGGGCTCCGGCTGCGCCTACCTCGAGTCCTGGCACAACGACATCTTCGAGTTCCTCGAGCTCCGCAAGAACACCGGCGACGACCGCCGCCGCACCCACGACATGAACACGGCCAACTGGATCCCCGACCTGTTCATGAAGCGCATGGAGAACCGCCAGCACTGGACCCTCTTCCGCGCCAACGAGGTCAAGGATCTCCACGAGCTCTACGGCAAGAAGTTCGAGGAGGCCTACCTCCGCTACGAGCAGCTCGCCGAGCAGGGCAAGATCTTCGGCCAGAAGATCGAGGCCCTCGAGCTCTGGAAGAAGATGCTCTCCATGCTCTTCGAGACCGGCCACCCCTGGATCACCTTCAAGGACGCCTGCAACCTCCGCTCCCCCCAGGACCACGCCGGCGTCATCCACTCCTCCAACCTCTGCACCGAGATCACCCTCAACACCTCCAACGACGAGACCGCCGTCTGCAACCTCGGCTCCGTCATCCTCGAGACCCACCTCCGCCCCGACGGCTCCCTCGATCACGAAAAACTCCGCGAGACCATCCGCATCGCCGTCCGCGCCCTCGACAACGTCATCGACATCAACTTCTACCCCACCGTCGCGGCCAAGACCTCCAACCTCCGCCACCGCCCCATCGGCCTCGGCGTCATGGGCCTCGCCCACGCCCTCTACCTCAAAGGCATCCCCTTCGCCTCCCAGGCCGCCGTCGAGTTCAACGACGAAGCCATGGAGGCCATCGCCTTCCACGCCTACGAAGCCTCCGCCGATCTCGCCGCCGAGCGCGGCACCTACTCCAGCTACCGCGGCTCCAAGTGGTCCCGCGGCCTCCTCCCCCAGGATACCATCGACCTCCACGAACAGGAACGCGGCGTCCCCGTCGACGTCCCCCGTGGCGGCAAGCTGAACTGGGCCCCCGTCCGCGCCAAGATCGAGCTCCACGGCATGCGCAACAGCAACGTCCTTGCCATCGCCCCCACCGCGACGATTTCGAATATCACCGCCACCAGCCCCTGCATCGAGCCCCTGTACAAGAACCTCTACGTCAAGTCGAACCTCTCCGGCGAGTTCACCGTCCTGAACCCCTTCCTCGTGAAGGACCTCAAGACCCGCGGCCTCTGGGACCAGCAGATGATCGACGACCTCAAGTACTTCGACGGCGAGCTCAAGGATATCGACCGCGTCCCCGAAGACATCAAGGCCCGCTACCTCACCGCCTTCGCCATCGACCCCAAGTGGGTCATCGAGGCCGCCGCCCGCCGCCAGAAGTGGATCGACCAGTCCCAGTCGGTGAACCTGTGGTTGGCCACCCCCGACATGAAGAGCATGAGCCACATGTACCGCCACGCCTGGCGCGCCGGCCTCAAGACCACCTATTACCTCCGCACCCTCGGCGCCTCCGGCATCGAGAAAGCCAGCGTGGCGACCAAGAAGGAAGTCCGCGGCGTCATCGCCGACAAAGGCACCGCCCCCGCCGCCCCGGTCGCCCCCGCGCCCGAGAAGAAAACGTACACCGCCGAGCAAAAAATCGCCTGC
Organism: uncultured Akkermansia sp.; assembly: GCA_966250295.1. Classification (GTDB taxonomy): domain Bacteria; phylum Verrucomicrobiota; class Verrucomicrobiia; order Opitutales; family Opitutaceae; genus IMCC26134_A. The sequence continues at coordinate 19,932 of CBINGR010000002.1, forward strand.
AGCATCGAGGCCATGCGCAACGGCGAAACCTGCGAAGCCTGCCAATAAGCCAATCGGGTAGGGCGGGACCGCTGGGCCCGCCGCTCCGAATCCCAAGCCCCGACGCCCCCGCGCCGGGGCTTTTCTTTTCCATTGTAGGGCGGGCGTCGCCGCACCCCGCCGCTCCGAAACCCTCCGAACCGTAGCGGGGAGCACCAGCGACCCGTTCCGACTGCCGCCGCTGCCCACTCGTCACCCTTCACTCATCACTTTCCCCGTCATTCCCCCGGCCAGATTTCCATCCCGTTTGCAAAAGCGAGATTGCCAGCTATCGGGAAAATCTCCGGCCTTTCTACCGTAGTTTGTTGGGCAACCCCTTACTCTCAGTGGTTATGGCGAATATTCCAAAGCACATAGGAATCCACGGCGGCATGGCCCACACGTTCTTTGTCGTGGCACGAAGATGCGCGACGGCAAAACCTTCGAGCCTTGTCTGTAACTACTAAATTTAAGCATTAGCCAGAAGGCCGAGGGTTTAAATTCAAAAACAAGAATGAATTCTATTTAATATGGGCGAAAAAATGAAACGTGAACTGCCATCTTCGGATAGACCGTGGGTAATAGGAGCCATGCAGGTCGTTCTCTTGATTGCGATGATTGTAGGGGTGTTCTACTGCGTGCATCAAATCTCACTGAAGAATCTTTCTAATCAGGAGAGCACGCTCCTTGGTATCTTGCTTACGTTGTTATCCGTGTTCGCTGGTTGGCTGATCACACATATATACGCGGAACATCAAACCGCTGCGGCGATCGAGGATGTCTATGCTCGCAATCGAGAGAATTTGAAGACGTATGCTCTAAAGGCTTCCGAAAAAGTTAATAATCTTTCTAATGAGCTTGGGCGTTTGGCGGTATATCTAGAGGAAGAATTGGCATACTCAGATTATGAAACTCCGGCTGAAGCCCTCAACGGTCGTGAAGAACGGATTGAGAGTGCAATTCATCTGATACGTACATTGAAATCCGTTAATGATACTTCGCTTAGTGATTGGGCCGGTGTTATTGGTGAAGAACTTGATGAACAACGTGAAGAGCAGTTAGAAAAAGAGCAGGAGTTAAGGCAATTGATCGACAAAGTTGAGAGTCTTGTTGATGCCCACAACAACGAAACGCAGGGATCGTTGAATAATGATCATTTGCTCCGCCAGCAATTGAGCGAATTACGTGCTGAGTTTCGCACTGTTGTTTCTTCGCTCGGCGTGCCGGGCGTCCCTGCAATGTCATCTAAGACCGTACGGAAAAATAAGGAAGCTGTTCATAAGGTGTGTCCTAAATGTAATGCTGAATTAGACTATCGTCAGAGAGCGACAAATGGGGGCGCAAAGGCTGTCCGATGCAAAACGTGTTCAAGCCGTTTTGTCTCCCGGTATACGGGTGAAAGCGGATTTATTCTTGAAGATCGTGGCCCTAAGCCAGAGCAAATTAATTGCCCAGCGTGTAATGCCAGCCTAACATTGCCGCTTCAAAATGTACCGGGGACAAATTTGGTTCATATTTGTTCTAGCTGCGCGAAGACACTTCAAACAACACGAACCGTAAATGGAATTGTTACAAAACTTCGTCCATTTATATCATCGGACAAAGTTGATGCAAATGATCCAGATGTAATTGAAAAGGTGCGTAATCTCTTGCCAGATCAACCGTGGCCTAGCGGAATACATAGAACAATAGCAGCAACTCTTGGAATTAAGCCCGGTATAGTTACCGATATTATCCAAGGATTGATCCAGTCGGGGCGGTTTCTTCCGCAAATAGAAGGTGTAGTGTATAAGCCAGTAATTGCCGATGATTCTACGAAAAATATAGATGAGACGCGGAATTAAGTGAAAACGTAATTTACTGTGTGTAGCCTGCCCAAAATGACCGAAGATTCTGATGATGACGTTCCTTCTGGCGTAATACCTATATTTGAGGCTATCTGCGGGAAAAAGCGTGATGGGCTAAGCCGCTTTGATCAGGAAATAATTGTTGCTGCGGTAAATTATTTAACTGCCTATCCTGATCAACTATCTAAACTGGCGGCTGGAGTCTTCACGGACGGTATTCCTTCCGGCGCGGATTTCTACAAGAGATTGTCCGACGCAACTAGCTCACTGCGATATGATGATGAATCTCGGTCTATTATTGGAGGGATTTGGGTTTGGGCTCTCCAGAAGCAGACGGTCGAAAAGCAAGCGAGTTTATTGAGCTATTTGACCAAGATTGATCAGCACGATTTTTTTTGGTTTCTGTCTGCGGTTCCCCATGTTTTGCCCCACGTTTATCTGTCGCCCTCATTCTCTATCGAATTTTTCTCAGCATTAAATACCCGCATCGGGAACGACTTGGCTGGTGGTGGCCTTTGGCGGGGAATTGAAAAATGGGTTCAAGGAAGACCGAAGGATGCAGCGGGCGGGCTCCGGCATCTATTGTGCCTCACTCTTGATGAAGCCACTGTTACGATAGGTGCCGCAATCTTGGGGGCTTTACGGGCTGGGGCTGCTGCAGAGGCTGCTGAACTCTGCCGAGAGTTTGATGCGCTGAAGACAGATGCGGAAGTATCCAGGCGAATACTGTATTTTCGTTCATGGATAAATACTGCGTGGTTGCGAGGGATTACAGATCAGGAGTTCTCGGATTGTCTAAGTTTTATGGGCGACGGCGGACTCGCCGAAAAAGAGGAGGGGTATAACTTTCTTCGCTGTTTACTGGTTCATGATAAGACTTCGGAGCATTCGTTCAGTATAGGCTTTGAGTGGCTTGTCGCCCACAGCAATGGAGTGATGAGCGATCTGACTAAGCACCGGATCATTGAACTTATCGAAGCAATTTTAGGCAAAGCGCAGGGAGTTAGTACGGAAATGATGCGCCAGCTTTTGCAGGTTTTGGTTACGGCACTGCCTATAAAAATAGAAAATCGTGGAACTTGGGACAGACTGGAGCATTTGTTGACGGCTATCTTGGAAAAGCATCAATCACAATTTCCTGCTTGGTATTTCGCGATTTTGGATGCTCACCCGAATATCATAAAAAGAACCAGCGATAATGAGTTCGCATTGGCATATTTGGTTTCCAGAATGCAGCAAATACCGGGAGCTGCGGATTTTCTGGCCTTGGAGTTTTTTTCTCCTCTTGAGCATCGCCGCAAGCTGGCATTCACCCTTTTTGAAGAATTGTCATTTGAGACCTCTCCTAAATGGGTATTGTCGAGCTTGTCGGAGAATGAGATCGCTCTATGCATTTTTGAAATGCGGCGTCAATACCTTGCGCCAACAGCAACAGCACGCCTGATTCTCGCGTTACGTGAACGGATTGATGGGGCTGGCAAAGGCTTGGTTGGTCTTTACCAAGAGGAATTATTGTATCAGGCTAAGAGCCTCCCGGGTGCCGTTTTGGGCGCATTAAAGACTATATCGAATCCCAGCTCACTTGTGCAGAATGTGATTTCAGATGCGGAGGCTTATTTTGAAAAGTTGAGGCCAACGCATAATTCAGAGCTGAATTCGATGGAAATACCTGGATGGGCCAGGGCCAAAATGCTTCAAGGACGTAAGCGCAGTAAAATGATGGAGACTCAAGTCAATGAACGTAGTCTTCTTAAATTTTTATGCAGTAATAGTTATCTTATCTACGGAAACTCTGGATTTCGGTATTGCCGAGAGGGAGCGGTAGGCGAGTTGGCGGGTATGCATAAATCTTCGTATAGTATGGAGATGCCACGCTTGGCTCTTATCGATCCAGAAGGAGAAGTAGCACGCAGATTTCAGGCTGGGCGTGTCATAGACCGTCTGGAGGAGCTTATCGTAAAATCTAAACACGAGCAGGCATGACTCCAGAAATTATTTCCGATTTTCTGACTGGCTATATTCGTAGTCTATCTGAAGAGACTCGTAACGAGGCGAAGGGGCCGCGCTATGGTTTCGACCATGTTATCTATGAATTGGCCCAAACGATGGGACTCGTGCCAAATCGTTTGTCTTTTTATCGCCAAGCTGAAGGTGAATTAGCAAAACCAAAAAAGGAGCCCGAGCATGGAGTCGATCTTGCATTCTTAAGCGCCGACCGTACACGCCTTATCATTTTCGTGCTGAAAGATGAGGTGCTTAGTTATCGCAATTGGACTGAGGAACGTTTCGATTATGATTTGCGGCGTGCTCGCGATCAAGACCTGACTGTTCCGGAGTTGGTTGCTGTAAGGGAGGTTTGTATAATATTGGCTTACAATAAAGATGATGATGAAGAGGGGGTTGAGTCTTTTGATAAGTTTGTTAAATCCAGCGGCTCCAAAGTTGGAGACCACGCGAAACTGACTTTTGACCGTTGGAATCTTACGGCAATTGCAGAAAAAGTTCAGTCATCTCTCCTGACTCCATCGCTGCTGCCAGAGAGTTTTTTTAAGCGGTTCACTTATCTATGCTGGCAGGTAAATGATTTCGATCATGGTTCTCCTCAATGGCGTGAGGTATTGCTGCCAGACTGGCAGGAATTCTTATCTTCCATCCTTACGCCCCCGGTTACTGAACGTAGCATACGATTGGTTTCAGTGGCTCTGGTTATTCTTCGGGCGCACGGGAAAAAAACAAAAAACGAAAGCGACCGTCCCAGTTTTGCTACGGGATGGATCGACTTAGTTGAGTGGGCGGTTTTAGCTCTATGGAATGCTGTGCGAGATTTAGAATCAGAATCGATCACTCGCGGTGTCTTTGAAATATGGGTTCAATTTTATCTCGGTGAACTGGAACAATATTATGAGAAGAATGCTGGGCTTCTTACCACCGAACATAGCTTGGAGGTAGGCGGCAGTCTGCTGAATGAGGGAGCAAGCGCGTATTTAGCTTACTGGCATATGGGTCGGCTAGGAATTCTTGCGATGGTTGTTGGAGAACTGGCAGTAACTAAAGAAGCGGAGGCATCAGGCGCTCTAGGGAAACTTGCGCACAAAGTGGCTGACTGGATTGTAGGCATGCTAAACGCCAATCCATCTTGTCATCGCCCATTGCTCGATATTCATCACGTTGAAATATTTTTGGTGTGGCGGGCCTTAATTCAATGTGGTCGTTGGGACGATGCACTCAATTGGTTCCATACTATGTTTGAGCGTTTGCTGTATCGCCGGTTGGGGAAAGCTGGTTGCCGCGTAATTGATTATGGAAATTCATGGGAAGGCATATTTGAATACCTAGCGACTGAAGAGGAGCCCCATGGAGGTTTTGGGAAATCGAGTTATCTTTTATTGATGATGCTAGAAATTGCCGTGGGCACCCCCGCAGATAAGGGGCTGGAAATCGCTCACGCCATGCATCGTCAACTTATTCTTGGCTTAAATGCGAAAGATTCGGATGTAGAAAAATTGCCGTTTAAGGAAAATGTAGAATTGATGGGATGGATATCCCCGGAGGACTGGAGCCAACGCATCTTGCGAGAGCAAGTATATGATGGTGTCGCTTTGCCTGCACATTTCACGGATGGAGAATATGCTGAGACATTTTCAAAGCAAATTAAGGATTTCGTTCGAAATACGAGACAGGTATCGAAGTGGGGATCGCTACGTGGCGCACCTCAGTCAGTGTATGTTTTAAGTTGTATTAAGCGTGTCTCGCCGTTGCCTTGCGAATTTTGGCGCACTCCATTGTATGGAATTCCATCTAAAACTGAATGATGTATTCGTAGCTTGTGCCTAGATTGGATATTCACATGAAACGAAAACCCAAATGGCGGGAATTTGAGGAGGTTGTGGAGAGGCTTCAGCGGGTCTTCTACCGGAATTCTGTAATTGAGCGGGATGCGAAAATATTTGGTCATAAGACCGAGACGAACCGGCAAATTGATGTTGCGATCAGGCAGAAGATTGGCCTGCAGGAAATTCTAATAATTGTAGAATGCAAGGACTGGTCAAGCAAGGTAGATGCGCCCGCAGTCGAATCGTTTATCGGTGTGAAAGAAGACGTTAGGGCTCATGCTGCAATGATGATTTCTCCAAAAGGATTTTCGAAGGCAGCAGTTAGGTTGGCTAAGAAGGCCAACGTTAATCTTTATACTTTACGGGAGACCAGGAAGGAGAGTTGGCCAAATGGATTGCTGACGCCCTTGGTAATCGATATTTGGGAGCTCACTCCACAGGCTTTATATGTTAAGGATAAGGATGGGAGCATAAAGAATTTGGCTACGGATACTGAAGCAAAGCTTCACGTGAATGGAGAATCCGAGGTTCCCGTTGCCACGTTCTGTCGAAGAATATGGGATAATAATCCCAATAAGGAAGAGGGACGTGCAGATTTCGAATTTTTAAGCACAGCTCCTGCTGGAGCTAAAGATGACAAGGAACTTGTTCTCGGGATAGGTTTTGACGCTAAGAAAATTAAAAAAATTCGATTTGGGCGGTTACATTTTGAAGGTTTTGAGCACCAAGATCAAAATAAAGCTTCTGCGGCGTCTTTCACCATAGATTTTGAAGAACCAGCGAAATCCTTTGATGAGTCTTTAAGTGGTGTTGAGTGTCAAGGAATGGGGATTGTAATGGATTCAACGATAGTGAAAACGCGAGACGCTAAGAACGTGGAAATACTCGATGCCTTATGTAAGGGCCACGTTACGTTGACTGTAAAGTCGAAGAACGTGCTTTCGATTCCCACGGGAAAATTTGGAAGCGAGGCAATCGTGAAAATGGCCAAAACCTCCGAGCGGATTGTGGCTTTTGATATATGAGCCGGATTAATCTTTAGCTAATTTATAAAATAGTATGTCTGATTCACCCGTTCCTACTCCTTCCGCTGGTGTGCTTCAGTTGTTATCAGTTATATTGGGCGATTCGGTTATGGAAGCAAATGCACTGATTGGAGACCAGATTCGGTTCTGGAGATGGCGCAATCAGCTTCGCATACTTGAACGGGCTAATGATATTTTAAAGCAGAAGGGGATATCTCCGAAGAAAGTAAGTCCCAAGGTGCTCGTTCCTCTAATCGAGGCGGCTTCTCTTGAGGATGAGCCTTCGTTGCAGGAGATGTGGGCCAGTTTATTTGCATCTGCATGTCAGGATGATTCTGAAAAATCATTCTTTTTTATTTGTATTGAGATATTGAAGAATATTTCTTCCCCGGAGGCACGTGCTCTACAGTGGATGTATTTTAAATGGAGGGAGGAAGATCTCCGAATAAGAACTGATAATCCGTTTGGGTCGCCTGATGAAATCATCACGAAGGATGATATAGTTAAGTTTTCTGTGGGGGATATTTTGCGCGCAGCCAATCTTCCGTTTATCAAAGGACGGGTTATGATAGATAATTTGATGCGTCTTAATTTAATACGTTATGAGGCACCTGATATCAGTGATGAAACATTTGATACCTCCGTGCGGATGGTATTTCCTGAGCGCTTATACCTTACGCGTTTGGCAATAGGCTTGCTTCAAACGTGCGGCACTGATACTCAATGAACGTTTAGTTGTGCCGTGGCCTGACTAAACGAGCTTAATCTTATGGCTAAAATTTTCGTATCTCACGCTTGGGAGGATAAATTTTTCGCAAAACCTCTCGCAGATGCTTTGAAACAGCATCACAATGTATGGTTTGATGAGTATAGTTTGAATATCGGTGATAGTTTGAGAGCAAAAATCGATGAAGGCCTAGCGACCTGTGATTTTGGTGTCGTGGTGTTGAGTCATCATTTCTTTAATAAAAATTGGACGCAAAATGAACTAGATGGCTTGATGGCACTGCAACGGACTCACCGCAAAATGATTCTGCCGATCTGGCTGGATATTGCGAAGGCGGAAGTTGAACGATACTCGCCAATGTTGGCTGGCCGGATCGCGTCGCTTGCAAGCAAGGGAGTTGAATTAGTTGTTGAAGATCTTAATCGTTCGATTTCCGCTTCTGAACAACAAAGACAGCTGGACGAAAATAAAAAAGGTCGGGAGGCTCTGCTTGCTTTGGTTAAGAGCACTAAAGGCAAGCAATATGAAGAGCAGATTTTCTCAACCGTAGACGGGGTGGTCTTGTTCAATGAATCGCTGAATGCAATATTTCGCGAAATCGAGTCCGATATCGAGCATGTAAATAAGACGGGGCAAATGTTTCGATACGAAAAAAAGGCTGGATCTGTGGCTATCCATGGGCCGAAATTGGTTTCAATACATATAGGTGCCAGAGACCTGTACTTAAATAGCGTTCGTTCGGCCCGACTAGCTGCGATAATATACGTTCGCTCGGATTACAGCCTAAGCATCAGGGAGGGGAGTGTGATTGATGACATCGAATATTTCCCGATGTGCAGGGGGGAAGGCGAATTCTGCTGGAAGTTCGGAGAGAACGAAAACCCGCGCACGAATCGCGACATATCTCAGGATATATTGCGCCGGTATTCTAAAGCAGTATCAGAGGCGGTGGACGACGCTGATTAGTCAATAGATCTTAGCCAAGCCCTAAGCCAAGAAGCCGGCTGCACTTCCTAATTTTCCGTCTCCGCACTCATTCCCGCCACCAACTTACCGTTTCCGACTGTCAACTTAACCGCTCCGAGCCGCCCACACAGTCGATCCGGGCTGCTTCCTGATCGATCCGAGCGGAAACTTAGTCGCCCGGAGCGGAAACCTTACGGTTTTACCGCCGAGGCCAGTCGTTTTACCGGCTTACCTTCTAAAATCCGCCCTTTTCCAGCAATTGCGCGCCAGTGAGGTCGAACGCCTTGGCGATACGGAGGATAATGTCCAAGGAGGCCATGTTTTCTCCGCGTTCCAGATCCCCTTCGTAAGTCGTGCTTATTCCGGCGAGCTTGGCCATCTCCGCCTGACTCAATCCCCGCTTTTTCCTCTCCTCGCGCAGGAACTCGCCGAAGGACTTTTGGAGTTGGATGGCCTTGTTGGACACGGACAAAGGGTAACACAGCGGGGGCCTCGGCGTCTCACCAAGAGTATTTGGTATTTTTGACTTGCATTTTGGCCTTCTTGCGGTCGGACTCCCTCACCATGAAAAATCCGCTGTCCGCACCGGACTCGCTTGGTTTGGAGGAACTTCTGAAGCGGGCCATGAAGGGAAATGACGCCGAGTTTCTGCAAGTTACGCGGCTTTGTGAGGATGAGGGCATTGCTTCGCGTCTGCTTCCGGCTTTGCGGACGCGCCGCTCTCAGTTGGACGGCTGGATCGGTTATCTCTCCGAACTTCATCCGTCCCATCCGTCCAATCCAAGCCGCGCAGGGGAGGGCACCTGACATGAAAAAAGTCATCTACGACCAGGACGGGTTTGGGGAGCGGGATCATAACCTGTACGGGCTGCTGGTGCTCCTGCAGGCGCCCGGGGTCGAGCTGGTCGGCATCACCACCGTTTCCGGCCGCGAGTGGAGCCCCCGCCAGACTCCCCGCGCCCTCGAAGTCCTTCGCTTACTCGCACATCCCGAAATTCCAGTGGCCCCCGGCGCCGTCTTCCCGCTTATCAACACGGCAACCCGCACCGCCCGCTGGGAGCACGTCCACGGCCCGCTCTTCGATGCCATGTGCCTCGACCAGGATCCCGACAACCTCCCCTCCGATCTCGATCCCTTCTGGCTCCCCCCGTCGGCTGAAACAGACCAAGGCAAACAGAGCGGACGGCCCGGCGGTCCGTCCCTACCTTTGTCCGAGCATGCGGCAAGTTTCATGGTGAGAATGGCCCGCCAATACCCCGGCGAAATCAGCCTCGTGGCGACCGGCCCCCTCACCAACCTGGCGCTGGCGATCCGCCTCGACCCCGCATTTCCCCGCCTCCTCAAGGAAGTCATCTTTGTCGGCGGCCGCTTCATGCCCTACAGCCGCACCGGCCAGTTCAGCCGCGCCCCCGGCCGCCGGGAAGCCAACCTCCGCCACGACCCCGAAGCCGCCCACATCGTCCTCAATACCCAATGGGGCAGAGGAGGCACCCCCGGCATCACATGCCTTCCGAGGGATCTCACCGACCCCATCCGCATCACCCGCCCCATGCACGAAGCCCTCGCCCGCCTGCCGACGCCCCTGGGCCGCTTTCTCAAGACCCTGCCCTACGATCTGTATGCCAAAGGCGATGCCCTCGCTGCCGCCCTCTGCGCCGACCCCGCCCTGATAAAAACCACCGACACCGTCTGCCTCGACGTAGATCTCAGCCAAGGCCCCAACCACGGATGCCTCCTAAACTGGCGGGACGAAACCTTCGCCCCCCGGCACCATTCGAAACCCATCCGCGTGGTCACCGCTATCCACGAAAAACCCTTCGCCCAGTCCTTCGTCCGCTGGTGCACCGCTGACCGCCCACGCGAAGGAGCCGAAGTTTTAACGCAAAGACGCGAAGACCGCAAAGTTCGCAAAGAGAAGACAAGTCAGGAACTCCCCCGCGCCGTCTGACACTTTCCGCACGATGGAGCTTGAACCGGCCCCATTTGTTTCCTCCTTGGCTTCTGTGGTTAAACCCGAAGGCCAGCTTGACCAGCCTTCACATGTTCGGCTTTCCTGCGTGCATTACTATGCTGCGGAAAATAATGGGGTGGCTGGCGGGAGCGGGAGCAATAGCTGGGGGTGCTTCGGCTGCTCCGTATGCGGAGCCGTCCACAAATTTAATCTACGAGCTGCTGTTCTGTGACAAGCCGGAGCTCTATCGCCAGAATTTCCATGGCGAGCCAGCGGCACCTTGGGCGACCTTGTTTGCTTTTCCATCAGATATAAGTGCACTGCGCCAGATCGCGCTCGACGAAGGGCAGGAGTCGCGAGTGCGCGCTTTGGCCTTTCAGATTCTGCGAACTGAGAAGCAGTCGGTGCCGCCGAAGATCTATCTCGGTACAATTGTGGAAGTGGGGCTGGCAGGTGGTCTGGATACCCTCGCAGTTTTTGCCGACGGCAGTGCCCGATATATAAATCATTCCGGCCGCGTCGCTGTGGCGGAGGGCAAGCCGAACCCTTTTGAGCAGCAAATCGCCAAGGTCTCTTCAACTTCCCTCCCGATCATCGCAGCCATCGGACCATGGGAAAAGGCCCGCCTGCCCGCCCCGATGAAAGGAAACATCCGAATGACTTTTCTCGTTTCGGACGGACTATATTTTGGCGAAGGCCCCATGCACATCATGCAAAAGGAGCCGATGGCCGCGCCTTTGATCGCCGCCGCCACCGAATTGCTGGTCGCCATCGTAAATCATCCGCAATCAAACACCGCAGCGGATGAATAGGTTCTATTTAACGTTCTTAACCATGGGAATATTTTCAGGGCTGTTTGGCGGCGAGAAGCCAAAGGAAGAGAAGAAGGATTTTCCGCCCGTTCCCTCGTGGGAGCCGGCAATCGTCGTTCCTACGGATACCATCATTGAGCGCTTCCGATATTACACCGACAATGGCCGGGACTTTGTAGTCCTTAAGCACGGGACCTGTGTCCTTGTTGCAGACGGTCTTTCGGATGAGGTGGCGAAAAAAGAGGCGCTTGAGGTCGTTTCGAAGATTTTCAACTACCATCCCGACATGAACCCTAAGAGCATGGATGACGGGAATATCCTGATTTTCTACAACCACCCCGCTTACAGTCTCGTGTTACGCGAGATCACCGAGGCTCACATGGAAACGATCAGGAAAAACCATTTGAAAGCGCTGGCTCGGGATGAAGTGCTCATGACGCCGGCAGGTCCAAACAAATTCGACGATTTCGGTATGAAAGCCCTGTTCGGCCGGTGCTACTTTTTTATGGATGCGAAGAAGCCCGAAGTCGTTCGTGTCGTCCGCAAAAAAATCGAGGGTGGGACCCGCTGACCGCGCCCCAGCGATGAAATTGCATTTTATCGATAAAGATGGGGATGTGGCGGCTGCCCTTTCCAGCGCATTCGCCGCGTTTCCGGAAGTCAGCGTGTCGTGTGGCGACATTCTGGAGATTGCGGAAATTTGCGTGGTATCCCCGGCCAATGGCTACGGTTATATGGACGGCGGTGTCGACGCTGCCTATCGCCGCTACTTCGGGTCCGCTCTTGAGGACCGTGTTCGTTCATTGATTGCAGCTCGTCCTGAGGGGTATTTGCCGGTTGGGGCGAACTTGGTGGTGGGAACTGGAGACAGTAAGATACCGTTTATGATCATCGCTCCCACGATGCTGATGCCCGAAGGGATAAACGCGTTGCACGCGGCGCGTGCGATGCATGCAGTTTTGCGAGCGCAAGCTACACATTCTTCGGTCCTGACTTCGATATTCTGTCCTGGCCTCGCCACCGGGGTTGGGTGCGTGCCTCCGGACGAGGCGGCTGCCGCCATGGCATCGGCCTATCGCGAAGCCAAAGCCCGGGGCGCCTGACGGTTACCGTCACTGCGTGTCGAATATGCTCTCCTTGCCCCATCCATTGAAGGAACTCCAAGATGGGGCCAAGCGTGGAGGGGTGACTTTGATCGTTGAGGATCGCGACGTCACGCCCGCGAATCCCGAAATATTCAAGACACTTTTGGTGGAGTGGGGATTTGTTCACTCAACCGCGTTGCTTTATCCTATCTCGCGCGAAAACGCCGCGGTGGCGATTGCGCACCTGGTTGCCTACGACCAAGCCTATGAGCTTCCCACCGGTGCGTTCGCCATCGCGGACGATTGTGGCGCCCAATTTGTCGGACTGTTTCCGTCGGAAGCCCGGTTTTTCACCAATTCACCCAATCCGAGCGACTCCTCGGCCCATTCGTGGAATCCGATTACCCGATCGACCTTCGATTGCGGCGTGATTGCGATCTCTCCGACCAGAGTCGGAGTGGTCTGGTTCGAAGATGAAGACTGAATGCGCTAACGGGAGTCCTATCACAGTCGGCCTGCTCTTCGCGGTTTTCGGAACGTTCGCGTTTGCAGGTTATTATAGCGATCTGTTAAAGCCGTTCATGCCCGACTGGCTTGCGGTGGGCATCTTCGTCCTTCCCGTAGCCATCTTGGTTTTCGTGAATTGGGGTGAGATGCCGGACAGGATCGTCTCTATCGTGCATATATCGGCCGCTGTTTTGTTTCTCCTCCTGGCGGCGGGGATGGAGGTAGGCTCCTTTTTAGATTATCGTCCGGAAGGGCTGACGCTCTATCGTATCCTTGCGCATCTGGCGTGGACCTTTTCGTGGGCCGGCGTGGTCAAGGAAGCATACAAACGCCGTTTGAAGACCTGATCGCCCGAATAAGGTATCTTCGGACTCCGTGCCCTCCGTGGGCCGCGCTCCGAGCCCTCCATGGCAAAAGGATCGGAAATAGAATTTAACCACAGATCGCACAGATGTACAAAGATGGTTCCAGCCCCCTCTTCCAAAGCCTGAGTACCTGCCACGCGCAAGTCGACGGCTGGTTCGTCTACGCACCGAGCTGCATCCCGCCTCGGTAAGATTCGCTCTCGATTGCCGCGCATAGTTGCGTCAAGCAGGACCGGAAGTGAAAAATCCCTCCGCTCGTCCATCTACCCGAACGTTTCGGGCAAACATCATCCCGGAGCTTTCCGGACGCCGGGTATGAAAGGATTTGTGAGGTATCCGCGACGGGGCGAGGCGGCTTGGTGGACCCAAGTTTTCGTCTGCGATTTCGGCTCCGAACCACGTCTGACCTTCGAGCGGCACAACGGGAAAGTCACGGACAAGCGCAGCGGAAGATCTACGGTCCAGACGGCACGTGGTCGAAGCAACTCTACCGGCTGGGCGAGGCCAGCCAGCTGCTGGTGGATACCCGCGGGACGGTACGCCTGTTTAATGACGCCGGAGTGACGGAGGAGTGGCCCACCACGCATCGGCGCATCCTGCGTTGCGGCCCCTTTGTATTCCATGTGAAGCCGGAGGATGATTCGCTGAGCTTCGACCTGCTCGGGCAGGAGGAACTGGATATCCTCCAGGCGATCATCGCCTTTCATTTGATGACCCCTGCCAACGCGGACTAAACTTTGGGCAAAAGCGAAGCGCGCAGAGCTCCCCGCGCCGCCTGCCCCAGGTTCCAACCAGAGATAGCACAGATGTACACAGATCAACCTAATCAGATGCTTTCCGTGCTCTTCCGTGTGATCTGTGGGCAATGCTTTGTATGTAACTTTGCGGTCTTCGGCTCGTCCTTGGCGTCTTCGCGTCAAAATTCTTCTTCGGTTCGAACTCAGTACCCTCGGTGGGCCGCGCTCCGTGTCCTCTGTGGCAAAGATTGAAGCACCCGGGCTCACGCGGGGGTGAGCAGGAAGACTTCCGACTGATTATTAAAGATCAGGAAGGCGTTGCCGCAGGGGATGGTACCTACAATCTGGACGCCATTCCCTTGGGCATTTTGGATGACGGGGAACCAAGAAGCGCCGTCTGCGGAGGCGTAGATGCAGCCAGTGCGGGTGCCAAGGACGAGGTATTTGGGCGAGCTGGCGATTCGGCTCGGGGTATCGCCCGTGTTGGCGAAGGTCGGCAATGCACTGAAGGGACCCCAGGCGACGCCATCCTTGCTGGACCATGAAGTGGAACCTACAGCGACAAACTGGTTGAGCAGGGGCGACCAACAGGCGTGGCTGAAGCCCCTCGTGGGAAAACTGCCGCCCGTGGGTGCGGTGATGGTCTGGGGGCTGGAGCCGTTTTGGTTTAAGGTGATGAGCTGATTTGAATCCGGTAGCAGCAGGAAGGTGGCGTTGCCGAAACAGGAGCCTTGGATATTCAGGTTGCCGATACGGTTGCCGGACCGCAGCTCGAGGGCACCGGTGCCGAAGTAGGTCAGAAACTCCTTGCCTGGAGTGTTGGCGGTCGGGCTGTAGTTTCGGACGCCAAGCAGCCCGCTGCCGGAGGAGCAGACCGCGCTCAGCAAGGCGGGCATGTCTGGCGTCATTTTCCAGCTTGTACCGTTGCTGGAGGAGAACACATAGCCGGAGTTGGTGGTCGCGCCGTTCCCGCTGGTGCGGCTCGTATAGCCGGCGATATAAAACTGGCCGGCGTAATGAAACACGTCGGTCAGGCGAAGGCCGGTGAGCGAAAACTGCTTCGGAAGGGACAGTGCGCCGCTCCAAGTCAGGCCCGAATCAGTGCTGACGTAGACATTTCCGGCGTTGCGGATGGAAACGACCGTGCCGGTGGCGTTGCACGCGGCGGCATAGTAGCCTTCGGGCAAGCCGGCCGCGGCGACCTGCAAAATCGAAAGCGAAGTGGCGAATGCCGCGTTGGCCACGCCGTTGCACACCACCGAGATTTTTCCCGAGATCGCGCTTGGCGGGATTACGACCTGCAGGGTGGTGGCCGTCACGCTGTTCGCGGTAACCGCGATGGGGGACGAGGCGGTCGGGAATACCACCTGATTGAGGCCCGTCGGGCTGAACTGCGTCCCGGTCACGGTGAGCGTGGTCCCGGTGGCGGCGACAGACGCGGAAAGCGCGGTGATCGAGGGCTGGAGTTGCAGGGTGAAGGGCAGCGCGGACGGGGCGCTGGGGACGCCGTTGCACGACACGGTAAGCGGGCCGGATTGCGCCTGGCTCGGCACCAGGACCACCAGCGAGCTGCCATCGGGCGAAACCGATTGCACGCTCCCGGGGGCTACGCCGGCGAAGGAGACGATCGGATTGTTAAAGCCCGAGCCGTAAAGCGTGATCGGCGCGCCCAGGCCTGCGATGGAGGGCGAAAATCGAGAGATGACGGGGACGGGCTGGATCTGCAGCGGCTGCGCGGAGGGAGGCCCTTGTACGTTCCCCACGATGACGAATACCGGACCTGACGCCGCTCCCGGTGGAACGGTAAGGACGAGCGAAGTGGGGGTGGCCGAAGACGCGGGCGCCGCGACCGCGTTGGCGAAGACAATGCTGTTCTCGGAGGGAGTGGCGGAGAAAAACTGGCCCGTAATCGTCAACTGGGCGCCGATGCCGATGGGCGATTGAGAGAAGGAGAAAACCAGCGGGAAGGTGATCGCGAAGGGCTGCACGTCGCCCAGGAACGTTTCTCCGTCCGTCGTGGTGACGAAGGCCCGTACATAATAGCGGGTGCCCGGCGTGAAGAGGCTGGTGGCGAGACTGGCGGAGAAGGCGCTGCCGTTCAGAACGCCCGCCACGGAGTTGTCCGAGGTATCGGGGGAAGGGTCCGTGCCGTAATAAAATCCCGCGGCCGCGACAGCGACAGAGACTCCCTGCGGGGAATTGATCTGGCTGGCGAGAGCCGTGGTTTGAAGGCCCGGCGTGACGTCGCAGGTAAGGTAGGGGAAAGGCGTATTATAGATATCGAACGACGACTCCATGCCTTGTCCCACCGCATGCACGGAGGAGAGGTAGAGCGAGCGTTCGGTGGCGTCGACCGCGATCAGCTGAGGGCTGTGCGACAGGGGAATTTCGGTGTCGCTGGCGGTCAGCCGGCCGCTGGACGAATCGATCCTATAGTAGAAGGCAGCCCGGGGCGCCTCGCTGAGGTAACCCGTCGCCCCCAGCAGATAGAGGCGCTTGGCATTAATGGCGCCGACGGCAGGCGGGAGCACTGTCTGGTAGGGGGAGTCGCCGAGTTCGTGGATTTTGTTCTCCGCCGGCAGGATGCGATAGGCGGAAAGACAAAACTGGGTGGGAACGTTGGCGAACGAGACGACTTCGTTTTCCAGAACGTAGAAGAACGGCCCTTGGCTGAGGATGGAAAGGGGGCGCTTGGTATGGGAGGCGATTTGGTCGACGCAGTTGCCGATCGCACCGGTTTCCGAATCGAGAACGTAGAGATAAACCATGCCGACCTGAATTGCCGACGGATTGAAACCCGCGACGACCACCGCAAAATCACCGCCCTCCGGGATGTTGAGGTCGTAGGCGTTCGCCGGCCCGGAAACGGTCAACGAGGGATGCGCGGTGATGGTGCCGGTGCCGGCGTCGAAACTGTAGCAGTCGATCCAGGTCGGGTTGGGGCCGTCGCCGCTCAAATATCTCAGAGTATAAACAAAATTTCCGTAGGAAGGGAGCTGCAGGCTTAGAATGTGGGGCGCGGACGCCTGGGATACGGGCGCGGACGAAAGGCTGCCGTCGGCGTTGATCTGGTAGACGAGAAGGTTGGGGAAGTCCTTTACCAAAAGCCACTGACCCGTGGGGTGGACGGCGAGGATGGACTGGCACTGGCTACTCAGGGGAAGGCTAACGCCCAACTGGGTCAGCGCCCCCGTGTCCCGATCGCGATTATAGGCGGACAATTGATTGGTGCTATCGGGGCCGCTATTGACCATGTAGGCGTACTTGCCATCGATCGAGAGGACAAAGGCCGAGACGCGTGAGCCTACGGTATTGGCACCGGAAGAATACGAGGGGTTGGTGAAAGACATCGCGTGGAGCAGAATGGTGGGGTGGCAGGACAGGTGTAAGTGACCCGATTTTGGGCAGGGCCGGCGAGCTTTTCGTGTGGGCGAGATGAATTAAGGTCGGCCCGCCGATTTTCGCCACAGAGACCACGGAGCTCCGACACAGAGTTCACAGAGGTTCAGAAGGAGAAAAGCGGAGACGGTCAGGTGAATTTCAGATTTTTAACGCAAAGGCGCGAAGGTCCGCAAAGGTCGCAAAGCAAACTCGATTATCTTTGCGCCCTTCGGATCGTCCTCGGCGTCTTCGCGTTAAAATGTCTTTTCCCTGTTCCGTGGCTGAAATTTAAAAGCGCCGAAATTGGACGGTGCTGCATCAGTACTAATCGGCCTTATCGGTTCGCCTGCAAACATCGCGGCGAGTCCACGGAAATGTTTACTGCCGCGAGGCGTCTGTGCACGGTTTCGGGTGTTCTCTTCCGAAACGATTTATCGCTAGCCAAAGGGTGCCGGCAAGCCCGGCTCGATCTTCTTTACGCCCTGATCCCCCTGCTGCCATGAAATCATTATTCCGAACTTCTTTCGCGATCCTGGCTCTTCTTTCCGGGGCGCTCGCTGGCTCGGCGCAGGAAAGCGCCCTCAGCGTCTCCGCGACCAAGGAACGCATCGGTGTTTACGATTCGCGCGCGGTCGCGGTGGCCTTCGCGGGAACGCCGATGCACGAGGCCCGGCTGAGGAGCCTGCGCGAACGTCGGGAGCAGGCGGAAAAAACGGGGGATGCCGCGGGCGTGGCGAAGATCGAGGCCGAGGGGCGAGAGCTTCAGCGGAAAGCGCATCAACAGGCATTCAGCACCGCGCCGGTGGATGAAATTCTCGCCGAGCTGGGCCCGGTCCTGCCCGATCTTCAAAGGAAGGCAGGCGTCACGCTGCTCGTGTCGAAATGGGACGAGGCGGAATTGCAGAAGCATCTCGATGCGGAGCGCGTCGATGTGACGCTCCAGTTGATCGATGCCCTCCACCCCAACGAGCGTCAGCGGCGTAGCGCGATCGAGATACAAAAACACAAGCCTATCCCCTTGGAACGGGCGGCTGCATCAATGGATTAGGCGCTGTCTTCAAAATACCTCAGACCGCCGAGCCCCGTGGACGAGAGCTAAACCAGGCTGGGCCGGCGTTGTGCTCGGTGGCATGGGCCTCCGGCCCACCTCCACCTCGGCCGCCTTGGCCCAGCCAGGTTTTGCTCCCGCGCCGGCTTGATCTCTTTCGACGACAGCGCCTGAGCGGCATTTGGCCGACCAAGCGCTCTTTTTCGCGCCGCCGCCCGCTCATCCGAGGCAAGGGCGGGCGGCACGACCTGAAAACGAAAGCGGCTGTCTGCCGTCTGGCGAGCAACCGCGTTCGCGCGAGGAGGATACAAGGGGCCTCATTCCCTGCGGCGGCGTTTGAAGGCGAATGCGCCCAAGGCCGCGAGGCCGGCGCCCAGAGCGGCCGAACTGGGTTCGGGAATCGCCCCGGTATCGCCGACCGTTATGCTCTGGCCGGGCGTGTCGTTGATATAGCTCTTGGTGATGGCGGCATAGTTGGAGCCCAGGACGAGCTCCGCGACGCCGTAATAGGTATTGGCGCCGCTGGTGAACTTGAAGCCGACGTAGTTGTCCGTGGTGCCGTCCTTCACCATCTCGGTGGTGAGGAGGCGCTGGCTGTTGGCGGTGTTGAAGTAGTTGCTGGAACTGACGACGTCGTTCAGGGCCAAGGCATCGAAAGTGAAGGGAGTGCCGGCGGTCGTCACCGCCCAGGCGCTCACCGTTCCCCAGGAATAGGGACCGGAGGAGCCGCAGGCGAAAAGCGAGACGCTATCCGTGGGGACGGTGAACTGGTTCGTGGGTAGCGTGGCTCCCGTGAAAGGATCGAAGGAAAGGCGTAAGATGCCCGTCCCGCCGAAGCCGGTGTAATCATGCGTGACGATGGCCGCGTCTGCCTGAGTGGCGGCGGCGCCGGTGCAAACGGTGGCGGCCACGAGAGAAAGCTGGCGGATCTTTTGGCTGAACGAGGTGCGAGCGGAGTCCATTTTCGGGTGATAAGGGTGCTTGTTGATTTTCTTTTTACATTACGGCCCGCGCACCCTAGGTTTGGCATAAAGCACTGCAAGAAAGCTTGATACCTATGCGGTTGCCTCCAAATACCCCACGGTTTCGGCGAGACTGCCAAGGATTGCCCCGGGAAACTCCCTCAGAAAGGAATCGGGAGTGATGGTTTTTTTACGCCGTCTCGTCTTCTCGAACCCACGAAAGCAAGGCGGCTTCAAATCGTTGCAAAAGCGCTTCGAAATCCCCGAGGGGCGAGGCGAGCAACTCGACGCGAAGCCGGCTTCTGAGCTGGGCGAGAGCCGGCAAATCGGCTGCGAGCCGATGCGCTAAGTGAACATACTGGGCGGGATCCGCGGCGATCCATTCGGAATGGCCGGCGCTGGCGAGCATGCTGGCGCTCACACGGGCTCCGAATCTGTCGCCGCGAAGCGCGATCACCGGGACCCCCATCCACAAGGCATCGCCGGTGGTGGTAACGCCGTTGTAGGGCGTCGTGTCCAGAACGAGGTCGATTTTATGGTAGGCCTCCAGGCGGCGGAAATTTGCCTCGCTCAGGAAGTCCACCCGGTTCCCGGCCAGGCCGTGTCGGTCGATTTTGCTCCGCCATTCCTGCAAGAGCTCGGCCTCGGCGAATTCTTCTCGGGCAATCAACAGGCGGGAACCCGGCACGGCGGCGAGGACCGCCGCCCAAAGCTCCAGGGTGCTCGGAGTCAGCTTGGGCAAGGTGTTGACCGAGCCGAACGTGACATACCCGGCTTGCAAGGCCGGCAGGGGGTTCGGAGCGGCGCTTTCGGTGGGACCCCGATACACCATGAAGCTGGATTCCAAGCGGAGAATTCGCTCCGTGCTCCATTGGCCATCCTCTTCGGCCGGTTCGGTAATTTCGTCCGCGATGCGGGCATCCATGCCGGTGATGCCGGTCGTGCCGGGGAAATCGAGGTAGTGCGCCATGCGCCGCGCGGGCTTCCGGGCCAGCAGGCCGGGGCGGGGATTGGACATGTGGCCATTCACGTCGATCAGGACATCGAGACCGTCGCTGGCGATCATGCCGGCCGCGGCGGCCTCATCCAGGCGCCACGTTTCGCGCCAGTGCTCGGCCCGAGAGCGCAGGTGCGTCGTGAGGCGGTCGGTCCGGGGGCCGTCTTGATAAACGAAGACCTCCACCCGGTCTCGGTCGTGGTTGATGACGAGATGGCGGGTAAACACATGGATCGCGCGTTCGGCCCAGTCGGCGGCGTAGTAACCGACTCGCAGCCTGCGGCCGGCCAGCGGCCTGGCCGGCGGCAGGTTCAGGCGAGGGGGCGTGACGAGCCGACTCCATTCCCGGGCGGCGGCGAGCAGGCTGTCCCGGGTTTGCCGGTCGTCGTAATAGGCCAGGAGCAGGGATTGGGAGAGAAGCGCGGCGTCCCGGGGATGATATTTCAAGCCGGCCTCGGCCGCAGCCAGGCCTTCCTGGACGCGCCCCAGCTGCCGCAAAAGATCGATCTGGAGGCCGATGGCCTCCCGATGCGCGGGGGCGCCGGCCAGCAGGCGGCTCAAAAGCCGCAGCGCCTGAATCCTCTGGCCCGTCGCCTGCCGGATAAGGGCCAGGTGCCAGAGGGCGTCGGGGCTATCCGGCCGGATCTCGAGAGCACGTTGGAACGCGACGCCGGCCTCCGGCAGGCGACCCAAGCCACGGAGGACATGCCCCCGGTTGAAGTGATGCTCCGCGGTCCGGGGCTCCTCCTTCGCCAAGGCGTTGAGGAGGGCGAGCGCCTCGGCTCCTCGTCCGCAGAGGTGGAGAACGCGTGCCCGAGTGCTGCGCAGCAGGACGTCTTTGGGATGGTATCGTGAGGCGGTGGCCAGGATTTTTTCGGCGGCGGCCGCTTCCTGTGCGAGCAAAGCCAGCTCGGCAAGGCCCAGCGAAGCGTCCCGATGTCCCGGGCTGAGCTGAAGGACACGGCGGTAACCGGCCTCGGCTTTCTCGAAATCACCTTTGCCGGCGGACTGCCGGCACTCTGCGACGAGTCGGGCCTGCGAAAGCGTATCCATCGGGGAAGGACAAACACTTACCCAAGAAGAAGGAGCGGACTCCATCTCGAAAATCCGCCGGGGGCCCGCTCCGCGGGAGCGGCGCCTACCGGCATGGTCGGCCTGTGCGCGTCAAAAGATCCGGGTCCGGAATGGGTTCATTCATTCGTTGAGGGAGCGGTCGAAGCACCATCTCCCATGATCAAACAAATCACTCTCCACGTCCCCGTCGCCGACTTGCCCAAGTCTCTGGCCTTTTTCGAAGCCCTCGGCTGGGCGCGCAATCCCCAGTTCGCCTGCGACACCGCGGGCTGCGTCGTCATCAGCGAGGCGATTGCCCTCATGCTCTCGACGCATGCCAAGTTCCGCGAATTCACCCCCAAGGCCGTTTGCGATACCAGCCAAGCGGTGGAGGCCCTGTTCTGTCTCAGTTGCGGGAGCCGTCAGGAAGTGGACGACCTCGTCGCGAGGGCCCTCGCCGCGGGCGGCACGACCTACGACAAGCCGGAGGACCTCGGTTTCATGTACTCCCACAGCTTCGTCGATCCGGACGGCCATGGCTGGGGACTCTTCCACATGAGCGCTGCCACCTGAACCCTGACTGTTCTCACCACAGAGGCCGCAGCGCTCCGACACAGAGTTCACGGAGATCTAGAAAGGAGGCGGGGCAGGAGCTTCCACGCGCTGCCTGACTCCTGGAAATTAACCACAGATGGCGCAGATGTACACAGATGATTCGACCCCGTGCCTCCTTTCCGCGCTCTTTCGTGTAGCCCGTGGCAATTCTTTGCGTCCTTCGGTTCGTCCTTTGCGTCGCGTTAAAATTCTTCGTCGGCGCAGACTCTGTGCCCTCTGTGGGCCGCGGTGCCATCCGCGAAAGCCGTGGTTAAATCCTGAAGCTTAGTAACGGTTTTTGCGCTGGTTGAAGGGGCGCTTGTTCGGGCCGAAATTGCGGCCGCCGCCCCCGCCGCCTGCGGATTCCTGAGGCCTGGCCTCGTTGACGGTGAGGGCCCTGCCATCGAGTTCCGAACCATTCATCTTTTCCGCCGCGAGTTGGCTTTGTTCCGCCGTCTCGAAGGTCACGAAGGCAAAGCCGCGCGGGCGGCCGGTTTCGCGGTCGGTGGGCAAGAAAACATCGGTGAGGTTGCCGTAGACGCCGAAAGCGGCGCGGAGGCCGGCTTCGCTGGTATTGAAGGAAAGGTTTCCAACGTAGAGTTTGGAGTTCATGGTGTTAAGGTTCGTATTCTCCGCGGCTGTCAGGTGTTCCCGGAAATCGGGTTTCGGAATCGTCACCTGAGCCGAGCTCATTTGAAGACCCACCAATCGCTGGCATCTAGACGTCGTTACGAGGCCCGGACGGTCCACATCGGCGCCGGATAAGCAAGCGCCACCGCAAAAAAGATGGCGGGCGGCTGTGCTTCGTATCTTCCATGGTTAAGATAGAAAGGCTTTCCGGTCCTGGCCTTCGGATTCTAGGGGTATGCGACTGATGACGAGCGGCTTTTGTGCGGGCCGGGAATCGCGTTGGGCGATACGCTTCGAAGCGACTTGATCCGGCGACTTCGTGGTCATGCCTTTCCCTCCTTGTCCCATGCCCGATCCCTACGCCAACCCAGATTCCCATCCGGAGACGACGATTCAAGCGATGGCGACACGCTTGGAGGAGCGTGGCCGGCACGCCGGCTTTCTACGCATGATTCGTCGTTATGCCGCGCGGTTGCCCGCGGACCGGCCGCTGACGGTGCTGGATCTTGGCTGCGGTACCGGAGTCGTGATCCGCCAGCTTTCGGAGACGCTGCACCCCGCGTCCGTCCTGCACGGCGCGGACGTGAGCGAAGGCTTGCTTCGGGAGGCGCAACGGCTGACGCCGGGCTCCCGGATCAGCTGGGACCACATTTCCCCGGGGCGGCTGCCCTATGCCGACGCCAGCTTCGATGCCGCCACCATGCACACCCTGCTCAGTCACGTGCCCGATCCGCAGGCCGTGTTGCAGGAGGCCAAGCGGGTATTGAAGAGCGACGGCCGCTTGATCGTCTTCGATGCCGACCACGCTGGAACCACCTATAGTCAGGCGAACTATGAAACGACTCGCCGGGTCGATCACTTGCTGAGCTCGGCGATCGCCACGCAGCCGGATATATGCCGGCAGCTCCCTCGCCTGCTGAAGCAGGCCGGCTTCGAGCTGACGGGCCACGACGCCGAGGTGATCTCCGAATGCGGCAAAGGGGACTACTGGCTTTCGAGCGTGCGCAGCTTTGCCCGGCTCATTCCCACCCTTGGCGTCCTGACCCCGGAAGAGGCCGCTTCGTGGGTCGGGTATATGATGCAGTCTCACGAAAACGGCACCTTTTTCGCCGCCGGCGCCTTTTATACCTTTCACGCCAGTCCCTTGGGGATCGACTATATATGAAGGGCTTACGCTCTATCCACGGAGGGGCGAGGCGCCCTGGTGGAACCAGGTTCTCGTCTGCGATTTCGAAGCCGAGCCGCGATTGAGCCTCGAGCGGCACAGCAGAAAGGCCACGGACCGAGCGGAGCGGAGAATGGGGGGAAGGGACCTTGGTTTCTGGGGGTTTTGCCTTGGTCAAAAAAATTTAAAGCCTGTTAGGCTAAATGCGGTTAATTCGCACGGTTAGCCGTTTACCCATCCTTTCGGAAAACTGTTTTCGATCGGCCGAGCTGAGCGGGCGACCGGTTTTACTCCGATTCCCATGCTTCAATCACCCCGTGCCAGCGCCGCCTCCCTCGGTGACGTAATTCGGGCAAGCCGCCGTTTCCTCTTCAACCCCATGCAACTCCGCTCCCGCTTCGCGTCGCCGTCGTTTCTTTCGTCGACACTCTTCCGCCTCGCGCTTTCCGGCCTTCTTTCCTCCGCCTTCGCCGTTTCCCGGGTACGGGGGACCGTGATCGCCTCGGAGGCTTTCAAAGTCGGGACGGGGGCCTACACGGCCAATACCAACCTGGGCGCGGGGGGCAACGCCTCGGTGGTATCGGGAAATATCGGTTTCGCATCCACCTCGGGCAAATTGTGGACCAATTCGACGGCGGGCGCGGTGGCCAATGCGAGCGGGCTCACGCATCCTTTCCTTGCCGGAACCGCTGAAACGGGCGGGGTTCGGGTCGGCAATCTTAGTCCCGGGATTTCACGCCGCGTCTATCGCCCCTTCGCCGCCACGCCGCCGGCGGCCGACACCTATTATTTCAGCGGTCTGGTGAACTTGCCCACGGCGAACGGCTTGGACGGCGTAAGCCAAAGCTTTGCGGGCCTCACGCTCTCCACCGGGACCACGGTGGATACCTTCAATATCGCGAGCGGTATTCACTACGGCTTGATAAGAAACAGCTCGAACGAAATCTGGCTTTCCGTCGCGGCCAACAACACGGTTTATCAACTCTTCCAAGTCACGGGCACCGGCACTACCTTTCAAGTCGTGCTGCGCTTCGATGTGAGCACCACGGGGAACGAATCGCTCTCGGCTTGGTATGCGCCGTCCTCGTCTTCCGAGCTTTCTATCGGGCTGACGAGCGTGAACGTGGGCGATATCTATTCGTCTCCGAGCAGCATTGGTGCCGCGCTTATCCAGACGCGGAACCAAAGCGGCATCAATAACACCGGCAAGACGGTACTATTCGACGAACTGCGTTTCGGCACGGCGTGGTCCGATGTCACCACCGCGGCGATACCCGAGCCGGCGCAGGCGGCTTTCGTGGGCGGCGTGGGCGTGGCGCTGTATGCTCTCCGGCGCCGTCGTCGCTAGCCGCGCAACATGGGCAAGGAAACGATATTTTACCGCAAAGGTCGCCAAGATCGCGAAAGAAAGAGCCGGAAGGGGAGGCAAGATCGGAAAACGGAGTTTCGTCATAGAGGACGCAACGCTCCGACACAGAGTTCACGGAGATTCGGAAAGCAGAGGCTGACGGCGATCTGTGGATTAATAAAGGCCCTCTGGGGGCCCGCGCTCTGTGGCCTCTGTGGCAAAACTTCGTCAGGCCCGGGTACGGCGGCTCGCGGCCAAGCCCAGTATCGCAAATCCCAGCAACGCGGCATAGGAAGCGGGCTCGGGAATGGCGGTGATGACGGCTTCGGCGAGGCCGGTGCGCACGGCAGAGCCGTAGTTGCTGACGACTTCGATGGCCAGATAGCGGGCTTCGGGGATGCTGCTCAGATCGTAGCCCCCGCCATAGAGCTGGCCGTCAACCGCTGACGCTTCGGCAAGCGTGTGGGTACCTCCCAACTGCGTCCAGCTGCCGGAGGTAAAGTCATAGGTCTGTGCGGTGTACCCGGTGGCAGGCACTCCGACGGAAGGCGCGGTGGCGTACCAGAGTTTGAAATCCTGTATGCCGCGATCGGTGTAGGGATCCGTGCCTTCCCCGCCGGGGCCCTCCCACGGCAAAAGCTCATTCACATTCCAGAGATAAAGGATGCCCAATGTGTCGGAGATCGTCCCCAAATCGAAAACAACCCAAGCTTGGGTTCCCGGGAAAGTGCCGTCTCCCTGCCAGCCATGCTGCCATAGGTTGTCATGGCCCCAGGTGGAAATATCGTCGGGATCGGTTTTGGTCAGGCCTATGCCGTCCGCCAAACGTGAGACCGAGCCGTCCCCCGGGCTGGGGCCATAGCCTTGCTGAAAGGCGATTACATCGACAATCGGAATCGTGGAGACGGCCGCCAAACCCAACCCGTTGATTGAGGTAAAAATTCCGACGGCGGCCAGAACTTGGACGAAGCGGATAGAGCGCATGAGAGATCGGATCGGCGGGTACAGACCGATTCCTTGCGGAATATACTCGTCAATAAAATGTGAATTTTGAGGGCCTTGTCTGCGTCTGCGCAAGGGACGAAGATCGGGCAAGAAGGGCCACGGAGGACATATAAGAAACGAAGACCGAAAATAATGCCCGGTTGAGTCTTATCTCTTCGGGGGCGTGTTCATGCCCTCCGGGGCCAAGGCGAGGTTTAGTTTATTTCGTGAGTCGAATAATCGTGGAGCACGGTGCCGTCGGTGAAATAGAAAGTTACTCCGACAGTGACGGTGCCGGTCATCCCGGACGGAATAGTGATGGCGCCGTCGAGCCAGGACAGGCCCAGACCGCCTTCCCGCGCATACCCGTAAGGATAATCGCCGTCTTCATACTGCTCAGTCGAATCGATAAACCACATATTGAACTCCACGCCGTCGAGATCGACACCGGTCGGGAAATCGTAGGTCAGCGCAAAGTAGTAGTCCTCTCCGTCATGGCCGCCCCAGTACCCATAATAATCGGTCAGGTCTCCATTGGTGTTGTCGGTGTAGAAGTAGCTCTGATCGAGCGCCACCGGATCGGCGCGTACGGTGGAGAACAGGGCGAAGAAAAGCGCACAAAGCGCAAAGAGCGAACGGAGGTGTTTCATGGGAGGTATAGAAAGCCCGGGTGAAAAACGGAACCGCACGCACGGGCAGGCGGACCGCGAGGGCGCCGACCGGGATCGCGGCGCCACCGCGCATCATTCCACGGAGGGACGTTTTTACGGCCCAACGGGCCAGCCGGGTTGACAGTTTGATTCTGCGTAGATTTACCCATTGTTGACCGCGTGGGCGGTCAGGCACGAAAACCCGTCCTCGGACGGAACCGAGAGCCGGGTGAAACAGGCTGCGCGGGGGCCCAGCCGCTTGCTTCAGGCGACCGGGAAGGTGAGATCGGCGACGCCGGCAAAGCCTTCCCAAGTGGCATCCCAGCCGCTATTGGCCGTCAGCGACAAGGCCAGCGAATTTGGCGCCGAGCTGGTGTTGACGATAGCCGAGCCGCCCTTGGGACCGTGGCTGGTGAAGTTGGCCTGCCAGGAGCCGAAGCCGGTGAGTCCGGTGGCGAGATTATAAGAACCGGCACTGCCCAACCGGGCATCGCCGGAAAAATCGGCGCGAGCTGCTTGAGCCTACATCCAGACCGCCAAAGCCGTATCGTCGACGACTGTTGATGTCACTTGCAGCTGCCCACGTCCAATCTTCCGCTTCAGTGTCGGAGGATGACCATATAGCGATTGGGACCGATGCCGGTGTTGATCAAGCCATGGAGACGGTGCGGGTCGAAAATGATGCTTTCGCCGACGACCAAGCGCACGCTTTCGCCGGGAAACTCCACGGTCGCTTCGCCGGCCATCACGTAGATGGCCTCGACGCCATCGTGAACATGCGCGGCGTGCGAACGCTGGCCGGCGGCGACTTCGGAAATATGGAAGTGAAGCGGCTCGCCATCCAGGCGCGAATCGACGAGGCAGCGGGCGAGGCCTTTTTTGGTGTGTTCGATCAGGGGCATGCGCGGCGAGGGGG
The DNA here is from genome assembly GCA_966250295.1 of uncultured Akkermansia sp. Classification (GTDB taxonomy): domain Bacteria; phylum Verrucomicrobiota; class Verrucomicrobiia; order Opitutales; family Opitutaceae; genus IMCC26134_A. Next base: position 47,533 of record CBINGR010000002.1, read on the forward strand.
TCGCCGCCAAGGTGCTCATCGGGCGCGGATCTGGCGACTAATCTTGAAAAAAGGGGTTACGGAAAGGAGTGCGGGGGAGACGGGAAATCCCCGCCTTTAATCCAATGCGAGAGCCGACGCGGATCGCGGCCGGGGTTCACGGCGTGCCGGCAAAGTGTGTCACTTCGAGCATGGGTGCTTGGCCCCGTTCGATCTTCAAGTTCACCCCGGCCGAGGTCACGACGGAGAGCTTCAGCCGACGATTGCTCAACGCGAGGGGAGCTGCGGAAAGGGGAATCGTCACGACGTTCGTGCCGGTGGTGCCGAGCAACCGTGTCGTCTGGCCGAGTGTAACCGAGTCGCTGCCATCGAGCTGAGTCGCACTCAGCTGGAAGGTGGCGTTGGCGCTGCGTCCCGCCATCCGGGGCAGAGTCACCGTTGCCGCAGCTCCCGCCAGAAGAGTGCCGTTCAGCGGCGGCGTGCCAAACCACCGGACATTCTTCCAGAGTTGCAGGGTGTCGTCGGAAGTTTGCATCGCCGACAAATCCATCGTGTAGCCGCCCGCAGTGCCCGGGGTTTCGCTGCCATGCAGATAAAACACGATCGCGTGCGGAGTTTGGACGACCGTAGCGGCCGAGGCGAGATTGTCGGTGGTATCTGGATCGAGCGTGGAGGCTTCGACGAGGGCGGTGTTGGTGATCGTGGTGCCATCCGTGACGCCTGGGGCGATGGCGGTCACGAGTGTGGCCGTTTCGTTTCCGCCTGCCGCGATCGAGCTCCATTCCACCGTGAGGGTGCCGTCGCTGGCGGCTCCGGTAACGCCGCCGCCGGTAGCGGTAAAGGAGACCAGCGAGAGGTTGGCGGGCAGCGCGTCGGCCAGCGTGACGTCGGCCGCCTCGCCGGGACCCTCGTTCGTGACGGTCAGTGTGTAGGTCAAAGTGCCGCCCGCGATCGCCGGGGAAGGCGTGGCGGCTTTCGTGAGCGCCAGATCGGCCGGCATGGTGTCACCCAAATAGCGGGCGAGCGTGAAGTCCCAGCCGATGGCACCGGGCGTGCCGGGATAATACTCGTCGGCATAGCCCATGCCGCCGGCGACGATTTTGCCGTCTGCCTGGATGACGAGGGCGTGGGCGATATCGACGCCCGTGTCGAAGTTCGTGACCACGAGCCCGTCCGTGTCGAAGGAAACATCGAGCGAGCCGTCGGGGAGATAGCGGGCGATGCCCCAGGCGGTGTTGTAGTAATCGTTTGTCACCACGGTGCCCGCGAGAAGGATCTTGCCATCCGCCTGTACGGCGAGCGCGTTGGCGGCGGAGGCTCCGGCCGGGAAGGTGGTCGTCACTTTGCCGCCGGCGCCAAACGAAAGATCGAGCGAGCCATCGGCCTGGTAGCGCGCCAGGGCAAAGGCGCGCACGGATCCGCTGGGATGCGTCATGACACCGCCGACCAGGATTTTTCCGTCGGGCAGGATGGCGACGCCCTGCGCCTCGTCGGAGTCGCCTTCGAAATCGGTGACTACTTTTCCACCGACGCCAAAGGAGGCGTCGAGCGAGCCGTCCGGCTGGTAGCGGGCCAGCGCGAAATTTTTGCTCGAAGCGCCGAGGGCGGTTTCGGCCGTGCCGACTGCGACGATCTTGCCGTCGGGCTGGAGCGCGATCGCGTTGACGATGTCGTTGTGGGCCGAAAAGTCGGTCGACACCGCACTGGTGCCGGCGGAGCCGAAGGTGGGGTCGTTCAGGCCATTTGCCGTGTAACGCACCAGGGCGAAATCTTTTGCCGGTCCGACCGGTTCGCCGCCGTGGTCGATCTGACCGGCGGCGATCAGACGGCCGTCTGATTGGATCGCAAGCGACGTGGCGTACATCGGGTAAGGTTCCACGCTGACCACCGCGCGGCCATCGCTACTCGCGCCAAAGGCGGAATCGAGGGTCCCATCGGAATTGAACCGCGCCAGGCCGAAGCGGCTCAAGGTGCCGTCGGAGGCCTGGCCGGCGACGACGATTCTGCCGTCCCCTTGCAGGATAACCGCGTGGGCTCCGCTGAAGGAAAGCAGGTCAACGGTGACGATTCCGGTTCCGCCGAAGCCGGCGTCGAGCGTGCCATCGGGATTGTAGCGGGTCACGGCCACGCCACCCGCGCCGCTCGGCCCGAATCCGGTCGCGACGATTTTGCCATCGGTCTGGATCGCGAGTGAATAAAGCGTTTCCCCTGAGACTGGATCGAGGGGTGTCCGCACCTTGCCGACGACGCCGAAGGAGGGGTCGAGGGCCCCGGCCGCCGCCTCAGCCGCGTGCGGGGAGGCACAGAGCAGGAGACAACCCGAGGCGAGCGCAGACCAAAGCTTGCGGCCCAACAAACCAGTCCGGGCAACGCGCGGCATCCGAGGGCCCGCGGCAGGGGTTTTGAATGAACGCTTCATGAACGAATTTTCCGACGGTTGCGGATGACCGAAACCAACGGGGTCTTTCCCGCCGATCTCTCCAACGTTGGGGGATCATATGCAAATCTCTCGCGGAAAATAGTGGGTCGGCACCCCATTTTCGCGGCCGACCCGCCGAAGAACCGAGGAGACCGCGGACGAAACTGCCGGAGAGGGCAGATGGACATTGACGGGCAAAAACGGCCCGGCTCCCTTCGGCGCGCTGTCCCGTCTATGGAAACCATTCCCGGCGTGCTTGTCACCGGCGCTTCGTCCGGAATCGGTCTGGCCACCGCGCGTCTCCTTAGCCGCTCAGGCATGCAAGTCTTCGCTGGCGTGCGCCGGCTTTCCGGCACGCCGAAAACGGAGGCGACCGCCATGCTCCATGAGATCGTCCTCGATGTGACCAAGCCCGATTCGGTCTTTGCCGCGCGGAGCGAAATCGAGGCGCGTCTGAATGGCGGCGGACTTTTTGCCGTCGTCAACAACGCCGGCATGGGCGACATCGTTCCCTTGGAATTCGCGCCGATGGAACGGCTTCGCCGGATCTTCGAGGTAAATGTGTTCGGCTTGCTGGCGGTGACACAGGCTTTTCTGCCGCTGCTTCACCGCGGGAAGGGGCGGATCGTCAACATCGGTTCCGTGGGCGGGATGGTCACGATACCCTTCGGATCGCCGCTCACTGCCTCGAAACACGCCGTCGAATCGATCAGCGATGCTCTGCGGCTGGAGCTTCATGCCGCGGGAATTCCGGTTACCTGCATCCAGCCTGCCTCGATCAATTCCGGGGCCGCGGAGAAACTGGCCGCGGAGGTGGAGGCGACGATCGCATCGTTGCCGCCGGAGGGCCGTCGGCGCTATGGGGATCCGCTGCGCGGATTCGTGAAAGCGATGCTCAAGGCGGAGACCGGCGGCAGCCCGCCCGGAGTCGTGGCCGAGGCCGTGCTCAAGGTGCTTCGGGCGAAGAAGCCGCCTGCGCGCCGGCTGGCAGGCAAACACGGCGGCCGGATGAAATTTCTCGCCCGGGGGATTCCGGATTCCTGTCGCGACGCGCTTTTTCGCCGGCTGTTTCTCGGCAATCCCGCTTTCGGCGGCGATCCCGGCCGGCCTGAATCATAACCAAAATAGAACGAAGACGGGCGGACCGTGGGCTGGCCTGCATGGGGACGAGCCAGGGAAAAGGGAATGGTTTTTAACCCGGGCGCGGGGAATCGAGCCGTTTCAGAACCTTGTGGTCGAAGACGAAGGGCCCGGCAGGCAGGATGCTGGCGAGGACGGCGAGGGCGCAGGTTTTCCAGGACCAGCGAAAGTCGAGCGCAACGGGCACGAGCGCGAGCAGGTAGAGAAGAAACAGGATGCCATGGGCCATGCCGACGTAACGCACCGCGAGCGGCTGGCCGGCGGCGTACTTGAGCGGCATGGCGATGAGCAGCAGTGCGAGGAACGAGACGCCTTCCAAGGCGCCGAGGAGGCGAAGGCGGACGAGCGCGGAGGAAAGCATGCGTCAAGAGAGGCGCCTGGATCCGGGAACGGGAAGCGGAAAACCACCTGGAGTGGCCGACGATGCCGCCGGGCCCCCTGGCGTTCACTCGCTGGCCTGGGGCATGGGCGGACGGGTGGCGCCGGCGACGACGGGTTTGATGACGCGCTCGGGCTCGGGGGTCATCTGGGCGGCCATGTGGGCGATGAGGCGGTCGTTGAAGGTTTGCGCGGGGTCGTGGCCCATGCGGCGGAGAGCCTGGACCATGGAGGCGACTTCGACGAGGCGGGCCATGTCGCGGCCGGGCCTGACGTAGAGCTCGAAGTGGGGGAGCCGGAGGCCGAGGATCTCGAAGAAATTTTCCTCGAGGCCGGTGCGTTCCTCGACGACCTCGGGGGTCCATTCGCGAAGCGTGACGACAAGGTCGAGGCGCTTGTCGAGGCGAACCGAGTGGATGCCGAACATTTCGGCGATGTTGATGATGCCGATGCCGCGGCACTCCATGTAACCGCGGTTGAGGGGGCGGGAGGAGGCGAGGAGATCGCGCTCGTCGATGAGCCGCACGACGGTGAGGTCGTCGGCGACGAGGGAGTGGCCGCGCTCGATGAGGGCGAGGGCGCACTCGGATTTGCCGGCGCCGGCCTCGCCGCGGAGCATGACGCCCATGCCCTTGATGTCCATGGTGGTGGCGTGGACGGTGGTGGCGGGTGCGAACTCGTTGTCGATGCACAAGGTCGCGAGGTTGACCCAGTGCATGGTAATCATCGCGGTGCGGAAGATGGGCAGCTTGCGCTCGACCGCGAGGGCGAGCATGGCGGGGGTGGGCTGGTAGTTGCGGGTGAGGACGATGCAGGGGACCTGGCGGTCAACCATCTCAGCGAGGATGCGGGTCTGCTCGACGGGCGAGAGGGTGCGGAGATAGGTCATCTCGGCGGCGCCCATGACCTGGATGCGTTTGTTCGCGAAGTACTTGAAAAAACCGGTGAGCGCGAGGGAGGGGCGGTTGATGGAGCCTTCGCGGATGAGGCGGTGGAGGCCGTCGGGACCGGTGAGGAGCTCGAGTTTGAGCTTGTCGCGGTAGGTCTCGTGAAAGTGGGCGACGGTAATGCCGTGGATGGCTTTGTGCATGGGGTGGCGGGCGGGGCAGATTGTTAACCGCGGACTACGCGGATGGGCGCGGCTGAACGGACCTGCCGGAGCGAGAGGGTTCGGCTGATTTTATCCGCGTTCATCGGCGTAATCCGCGGTTGAATTTTCACAGGTTGAAATCCTGGCCGAGGTAGAACTGGCGGGCTTCGGGGTCATTCACGAGGAAATCGGCGCCACCCTCCTTGAAGACGCGTCCCTCACGGATGAGATAGGCGCGGTCCACGATCTTGAGCGTTTCGCGGACGTTGTGGTCGGTGATGACTACGCCGATGCCCTTGGCCCGGAGGTCCACGACGATTTTTTGCACTTCGGCGACGGAGATGGGGTCGATGGCGGCGAAAGGCTCGTCGAGCAGAAGGAACTTGGGCCGGGTGACGAGGGCGCGGGCGATCTCGAGGCGGCGGCGCTCGCCGCCGGAGAGGGTATAGGCCTTCTGGGTGGCGACCTGCGTGAGGTGCAGCTCGGTGAGGTGTTCGTCCACGAGGGCGCGGCGTTGCGCGCGGGGGGTGCCGATGGCCTCGACGATGGCGAGGAGATTCTCGGCCACGGTGAGTTTGCGGAAGGTGGAGGGTTCCTGGGGGAGGTAGCCGAGCCCGAGGCGGGCGCGCTCATGCATGCGCAGGTGGGTGATGTCGCGGCCATCGAGCGAGACGGTGCCGATGGTGGCCGGCACGAGGCCCACGATCATGTAGAAGGTGGTGGTCTTGCCGGCGCCGTTGGGGCCGAGGAAACCGACGATCTCGCCGGCGCGCGCGGTGATATCCACTCCGCAGACGACGGTGCGCTGACCGTAGATCTTGACGAGGCCGCGGGTGGAGATTTCGGCGGGTGCGGAGTCGGGCATCGGCGGCAAAGAGGCGCAGAAGGCGCGAAAAAGGGGAAGGCCTATTTCGTGGCGGGCTTGGGGAAGCTGACGCCAGGCGCAGTCGGCGCGGGGGCGGTTGGCTTGGAGCTGGAGCCGGCGGTCGCGCTGAGATCGCGGATGGGCGGACCGGTGAACTTGGGTTTCTCGACCTGGACTTCGCGCTTGCCCCGGAAGAGGGTGATTTTTTCGCCGGCGCCGACGAAGCCGTTGCTCTTGTCGACGATCACGGGGTCGTCGCTGAGGACGACCATGTCCTCGCGGGGGAAAACCTCGGCGCGTTGGCTGGTGGATTCGCGGTCGCCCTGGGTGATGTGGACGTTGCCCTGAGCGAGGATGTATTTGAATTTTTCGACCGTGCCGATGGTCGCGTCCTTTTCGCCGAGGCGGATCGCGCGGATGGTGAGCTGATCGCAGGTGATGCGGAGGTTGGTGCCAGTGAGGACGACGTTGCCGGTGACGATGGTCAGAGTCTCCTCGTCGGTGGAAGTCATCTCGAGGTGGTCGCCGCGAAGTTCGGTGGGGACGGGGGCCGGCTCGGCGGCGCGAGCCGCCGGGGAAATGACCAATGACCAATGGCCAATGACCAACGAGAGGGCGGCGAGGACAGGGCGGGGGAGTCGGAAGGTGACGTTCATTTGAGGATATCGCCGAGGGAGGCGCGCATGATGACATGGGCGTCGCGGCGAATGATGATTTTTTTGACCTTTGTGCCGTGCTCGTAGCTCCAGTCGGCGCCGGTGAGGGTGAGGTCGAGACGCTCGAGGCGCACGGTCTCAGGGCCGGTGGAAAGCTGTTTCTGGGGAAAGATAATGGCGACGGGGGCTGCGAGCATGGCGTCGATCTGTTCGTCGGCCTTTCCGGTGAAGAGGGTAAGCTCCAGCTCGGTGACGTCGATGCGCGCGGGATTGGGGAAGCTGGCCTCGGCGGCGCGGATCATTGTCTGGCGGAACCCTTCCTCGGTGAAGGTCGGCAGGCGGAAGTTTTTGACCGGCGCCGAGGCCGTGGCCTTGGGAGAGGCGGCAGGCAGGAGCCCGGGCACGAGGACGAGGGCAGCGAAAAAAAAGCGAAGGGGCGGTTTCAATGGATCTGAGTGTGACCCTGGGCGCGGAGGATATGTTCGCAGACTTCCCGCACGGCGCCCCGGCCGGCGTGGCGGGTGGTGAGGTAGTCGGCCGCCGCGATGGCGGCGGGCATGGCATCGGGGACGGTGGCGCCGATACCGGCCCACTGAATGGCGGGGGCGTCGATGTCGTCGTCGCCCATGTAGACGATCTGTTCGTGGTTGATATCGAGTTCGGAGGCGAGCTCCTGAAGGGCGTCGAGCTTGTCGGTGCGGCCTTGGACGAGGTGGGGGATTTTCAGCTCGGTGGCGCGGGCGATGGTGGCCCCGGAAGCGCGGCCGCTGATCCAGGCGGTGGCGATGCCGTGGCGGCCGAGGCGGACCAAGCCCATGCCGTCGAGGATGGAAAACTGCTTGGTCTCGGAGCCATCGGAAGAGATGTGGACGGTGCCGTCGGTGAGGATGCCGTCGACGTCCATGGCGAAGAGTCGGATGGCGGCCCAGCGGGAGTCGGGGATATGGTGCATGAAAGAAGACTGGAGAAATCCTAAATCCTGAGCGGCTAAATCTTAAAACGCCGACGGCAGAGTTCAGCCGAACCAGGCGACTATCTTTTCGATGACGGAATCGCGGGTGGGGCGGAAGGCTTGCTCGAGCTCGGGGGCGAAGGGGACGGGAAGATCGAGCGAGGCGATGCGCAGAGGCGGAGCCTCCAGGTCGAAAAAACCAGTCTCCAGGAGCTGGGCGACGAGCTCGGCGCCGAAGCCATGCGTCCGGCGGCCCTCGTGCAGCACGATCAGGCGGTGGGTGCGGGCAAGGGATTCGCGAATGACTTCGAGCCGAAGCGGGGCGAGGGCACGGAGGTCCCATACCTCGAGGGTCTTTTCGTATTCCGCCTCCAGATATGCGGCGGCCTCGGCCGCCAAATGAGTCATCTCGCCGTAGGTGACGAGGGTGGCGTGGGCGCCGGGGCGAACGAGGCGTGGCTGCCAGACCTCGCGGTAGGCGGGGTTCCAGGCGACGGCGTGTTTGCCGCGGCGGTAGAGCGCCTTGTGCTCGAAGAGAAGGACAGGATTGTCGTCCTCGTAAGCGGCAAGGAGGCAGTCGAAGGCGTCCTGCGCAGTGCTTGGGTAGAGGGCCTTGAGTCCGGGCATGGCGAGGAAGACGGACTCGAGTTCCTGGGAATGAAAGGACCCGAAGGTGAGACCGCCGCCGCAGGGCAGGCGCAGGATGAGGGGCACCCGGGCGCCGGATCGGAAGTGGTAGGTCGCGGCATTGAGCGCGATCTGGGTCATCGCCTCGGTGGAGAAGTCGGCGAACTGGAACTCTTCGATGGGACGATGGCCGCCGAGGGCGAGGCCGATGGCGTAGCCGGTGCAGGCGGACTCGGCGAGGGGGGTGTTGAAGACACGGGCGCGGCCATGGGCGGCGAGCAGGCCCTCGGTGACCTTGAAGGCACCGCCGTAGGTGCCGATGTCCTGGCCGAGGACGACAGACTCAGGGCGTTCGCGGAGAATCTTGGCGTGGGCGTGGGTGAGGGCCTGGGCGAAGGTGACGTTTTCGACGCGGGGGGAATCAGCGGTGACGGTCGGCTGCCAGGGGAGGGGGGAGGCTTCGGGGGCGTAGGCGTCGGCGGGGAGCGAAGCGGGCGTGGGGCGGGAGAAGCGGAGGGAAACCTGGATGCAGGCCTCGACCCAGGCGGCGAGCTCAGCGTCGATCCGGTCGAGGGCATCGGCCTGGCCGGCCGCGGCGAGCTGCAGGCGAAAGTTGGGCAGGGAATCGGAGGCCTGGATGGAGGCGTTTTCGTCGGCGCTGAGATAGTCGCAGGTGTCGTAGGCGGCGTGGCCGCGGAGGCGGGCAGTGTGGGCCTCGACAAGGATGGGGCGGCCCTCGGCGCGGACGCGGTCGATCACGTTGGCCAGGGTTTGGGCGGAGCCCAGGGGATCGGTGGTGACATCGACGCGGAGACCTTCGATGCCATAGCCGGCGGCGCGTTTCCAGAGCTCGGTGCCGAAGGCGAACTGCTCGGCGACGGGGGTGGAGTAGGCGTAGCGATTGTTCTCGATGACGAAGACGACGGGCAGGGAAAGCAGGGCGGCCAGGTTGAGGGTTTCGTGGACATCGCCGGTGGAAGAGCCGCCATCACCGAAAAGGGCGAAGCCGACGGCGGGATGGCCGGCCCGGCGCTGAGCGTCGGTGAGGCCGACGACATGGGAAAGCATGGAGCCGAGATGGGAGATCATCGGCAGGGAACGGCTCGCCGGGTCGCCGTGGTGGATGTTGCCTTCGCGGGCGAGGGTGGGGCTCGCGGCGTTGGCGAAGTATTGGTTCAAATGATCACAGAGATGGCCGCTCCAGACGAGATGCCCCCCGAGATCGCGATGGGTGAAGGAGACGACATCGACGGCCTTGTCCGCGAGGAGGGCGAGGGAGGCGATGAGGAGCTCGTTGCCCTGCCCACCGGTGACGGTGCCCTTGATGAGGCCTTGGCGGAAGAGCTCGAGTATACGGTTGTCAGCCCGGCGGGAGAGGGCGGCCCAGGCGTAGAGGCGAAGGAGGGCGTCGGGCGCTGGCGCCGGGCCCAACTCGGAGGCGCGGAGATCACGGACGGCGAGGCAAGGAGGCGCGGGAGGGAAAGGATGCGACATGACCGGGCATCACGTTGCGGGCGCGGCGAGGCGCGGCGCAAGGCTGGGTTGCGTGACCGAGGCCGGGCGGGGCGCTACCCGACGAGGCCTGAGATCAATACCGGTCCATCACCACGAACATCACCCAGAAGATGCCCACGTTGCCCATCGCGAAGACGGCGACTACGAAAGGATTATGGTAGCCCATCCAATGACCGGCCAGGACGGCGAAGCCGTTGAGGGATGTGAACACGATCAAGGCATCCCACAGGCGCCGCCGGGAGCGCCTGAGCCGCGGTTTCGGGCCCCGGTCCTCGGCGGCCACCTGCCGCGCGGCGTTGTCTCGCAACAGGGTAAATACGTCGGTTTCGTCGATGGCCGCATCCATACGAGCGTTGGCCGTATCGAAGGACAAAGGGGTACTGAGTTTCGGCAAGGTGCGGCGGGGGAAAATGCCGCGGAGTTCGGGGATCTCGTGGATGGGCCGCCAAGGCGCTGTCGCGGCTTCCTCGGCGGCGCCGACGGGGCGGGCGAGGGCGTCTGGCTTCAGAACAAAGATCTCCGCCTTCTGCCTGAGGACGACGAGGCTATGGGGCCCGGTGGTCTGGCCGTCTTCAATGATTTCGTAGGCCTCGGCCATTGTTAAAAAGTTAACAATCTGGATCAGGTCGCGGCTGGTTTGGCAATGAAGTCGAGGCGGCTAAGTATGTCTGGGGTGATGCGAGGCAGGTCCTCGAGGGCGCCGAGGTTTTCCTGAAGCTGGTCGGGCTTGGATGCGCCGAGGATGACGCTGCTGACTCGTGGATTGGCGAGGCACCAGGCGACGGCGAGGCGGGGCAGGGTGGTATCGAGCTCGCGGGCGAGCTCGGCGAGGGCCGGAACGCGAGAGAGTTTTTCCTTTTGCGCCTCGGTGACGCGGTCGCGCAGCCATTCGAGGCCCTTGACGGCTAGGCGGGAGTCGGCAGGGACGCCTCCGTTATATTTGCCCGTGAGGAGGCCGGTGGCGAGGGGGGACCAGATGGTGGTGCCCAGGCCGGGTTCAGAGTCGTAGAAGGGGGCGTATTCTTCCTCGATGCGGCGGCGATGGAAGAGGTTGTATTGAGCCTGTTCCATCACGGGTGCATGAAAATTGCCGCGGGCGCAAAATTCGCGGGCGGCGGCGAGTTCGGCGGCGCCCCATTCGCTGGTGCCCCAGTAGAGCACCTTGCCCTGCGCGACGAGGTCGTGCATGGCGCGGCAGGTTTCGCCGACGGGCGTGTCGGGGTCGGGGCGGTGGCAAAAGTAGAGGTCGAGGTAGTCAAGCTGGAGGCGGGAGAGGGCGGCGTGGCAGGCCTCGAAGATGTGTTTGCGGGAGAGGCCGCGGCCGTTGGGGCCCTTGTAGGCATCGCCGAAGAAGACTTTGCTGGAAATGAGGTAGGAGGCGCGGGGCCAGCCGGAGTTTTTGAGGATGCGGCCCATGACGATCTCGGCCTGGCCGTCGGCGTAGCCTTCCGCATTGTCGAAAAAGTTCACGCCGCCGGCGTAGGCGGTGTGGAGCAGTTCGCGGGCGGTATCGTCTCCGACTTGGCTGCCGAAGGTCACCCAGGCACCGAAGGAGAGCGCGCTAATCTAGAGGCCGGTCCGGCCGAGGCGGCGGTAGAGCATGGTCATGGTTTTGCGGAGGCAAAACCATGAAATGACGAATGACCAATGTACAATGACCGATGACGGACCACGCCTGCAGTGCCTGGCGGGACTTCGGTCCCGTTTTCAGCCCGTGTAGTCGCGGCGGAGGTTGCTGGGGAGGAGACCGAGTTCCTCGCGGTATTTCGCAACGGTGCGGCGGGCGATCTTGATACCCTTGTCCTTGAGCTTGGCGACGAGTTCCTGGTCGCTGAGCGGGCGGGCCTTGTCCTCGAGGGTGACGAGTTCGTTGATCATTTCCTTCACGCTCTTGTTGGAAACGGCTTCGCCGGTAGAGTTTTCGTAGCCCGGCGTGAAAAAGAACTTCATGTCGAAGACGCCGTGCGGAGTGCGAATGTACTTGTTGGCTATGGCGCGGCTGACCGTGGTCTCGTGCACGCCGACGGCATCGGCGATCTGGGTCATGGTGAGAGGGCGGAGCTTGTGCACGCCCTCCTCGAAAAAGTCGCGCTGCACCTTCAGGATCTCGCGGGTGATACGCTCGATGGTCTGCTGGCGCTGCTCGATGGAATTGATGATGAATTTGCCGGAACGCATGCGCTCGCGGAGGTAGTCGCGTTCCTGTTTGGTCAGCGCGCCGCGAGCGATCATTTCCTTGTAAGTGTTCGAGATGCGGAGACGCGGAATATAGTCGTTGTTAAGATGGATCTTCCACTCGTCGCCGTCTTTTTCGACGGCCACGTCGGGCACCACCACGCGGTTGCTGTCCTCGGCGAAGCGGCGGCCGGGCGCAGGATCGAGGCGGCCGATCTCCTCGATGGAATCCTGCACATCGTCCAGGTGGACGCCCGTCTTGCGGGCGATCTCAGGGATGCGGCGGCGGGTGAGCAGGTCGAAATGGTCGCGGACGATGCGGGCGGCGAGGGACTCGCCCTTGCCTTGGGCGCGGAGCTGAAGAAGCAGGCACTCCCCGAGATCGGCCGCGCCGATGCCGGCGGGTTCGAAGGTCTTCAGGATGCGAGCGGCCTCCTGGGCAGCTTCGAGGGGCAGGCCCGCCTGAAGGGCGGCTTCGGAAGGCGTCTGGGTGAGGAAGCCGCGTTCGTCGAGGCCGCCGACGAGGTGGCGGAGGGCGGCATGGACTTGATCGTCGGCCTCGATGAGCTCGGCTTGGCGGATGAGGTGTTCCTGGAGGGAGGTCTCGGCCACCAAGGAATCGAAAAAATGCTGGCGACGTTCGGCGTCCTCGGAGGTGTAGGGCTGCGTGCCGGAGCCTTCGGCCAGGTAGTCGCGCCAGTCGTCCCCGAGCTTGGACAGGACATCGAACTCCTTGGAAAAATCCATGGATTCGGGGCCTTCGCTGGGCGCGTCTTCCGCGGGAGGCGGCGAGGCATCGGCGCCGTCGTCGGCTTCAGACGGGGCGGCTTCCTGGGCCGGGTCGGCGGCGGCATCGAGGCTGTCGGTGTCGCTGGAAATGTCCTCGAGGGTCGGATTGCTTTCGAGTTCCTCCTGGATGACGGAGCGGAGGTCGAGCGCGGCGACTTGGAGAATTTTGAGCGACTGGCGAAGCTGGGGCGCCAGGACGAGCGACTGGCTCTGCCGCTGGCGGAGATCCTGGTTAAAACCGGCGCACATTTGGCGTGGTGTGGTCGGGTGGGGGCGCGCGTGGGGCGGGGCGCGCTGTCAAGATCAGCTTAGCCGGCCATGAGCTCGCGGAGGTAGGCGCCGAGCTTTTCGTTGGTCGGACCGTAGCCATCGCCGTAGAGATACATTTCGAGGGCGGTGAGCATCTCGGTGGCGCTTTGGTAACGCTGGTCGCGGTCGCGGGTGAGGGCCTTCTGGATGATGGCCTCGAGTTTAGGCGGTATCTCCGCGCGGAGGGTGGAGAACTGCGGGATGGGCAGGGTAAGGATGTTGCGGCGGGACTCGAGGCGGTCGGCGCTGCGAAAGATGTTTTTCCCGAGAAGGAGCTCGGTCAGGACAATGCCGAGGGGGAAAATGTCTGCGCGGGCGTCGGTCACGGCATAACTGGCCTGTTCGGGGGAGAGATACTCGTCTTTGCCGGCGATGACCTGACCTTCTTCGTTGTACATCAGGTCGAGGGCCTTCGCGATGCCGAAGTCGGTGAGCTTCACGTCGCCCTCGTGGGCGATCATGATGTTTTTGGGGCCGATGTCGCGGTGCACGATGCCGAGAAGGCGGCCTTCGCGATCGCGCTTATTGTGGGCATAGGCGAGGCCGCGGGCGATGCGGGAGATGATAAAGGCCGCGAGGTCGACGGGGATGCTTCTGCCCAGGGTGATGTGGCGCTCGATGAACTGCTCGAGGTTCACGCCGTTCACATATTCCATCACCATGAAATACTGACCGCCGATCATGCCCAGATGATAGGTCTGGACGATGTTGGTGTGGACCAGGTCGGCCACGAGGCGCGCCTCGCCGATGAAGTTGTTCTGAAACTCGGGTATCGTGGAATACTCCTCACGGATGAGCTTTACCGCCACGGTTTTGCGGAACTGGCCGGCGCCGCGCTGGCAAGCTTCGTAAACGATGCCCATGCCGCCGTCGGCAATCTTGCGGACCATCTCGTAGTGCAGTTCGTTGAAGATGTGTTTGAGGGCGGCCACGGTGCGCGAAGAAAGCAGGGGAGGGGTTGCTGGCAAGCGGGTAAATCGTCCCTAGCATGGAATCTGCTGTGAAGGAGCGCGGGTAGCTGGCCGGCCACGGCGCCCGGAGGAAAAAGCGGCGCTGGGCGAAGGTTTGACACGAGGTGAGGCGCGCGGAGTTTGTCGGCATGATCACCCTCTCCTCCCGTGCCGCCGCCCAGATCCGCGCCATGCAGAAAGAGCATGGCGCCGAGCAAAAGGTGCTGCGCCTGCTGGTGGAGTCCGGCGGCTGTTCCGGTTTTCAGTATGGCATGTCCTTCGACGATCCCAAAGCGGACGACGAGCGGTGCGAAAGCGAGGGAGTGGCCATCGTGCTCGATCCGGCCAGCGCGGCTTACCTCCACGGTACCAGCATCGATTTCGACGACGGCCTGCAGGGCAAGGGCTTCGAGATAAAGAACCCGAATGCCCAGAGCACCTGCGGTTGCGGCAAGTCCTTCAGCTAGGATAAGAGAAAACGGACGTCGGCCCGTTTCGTTTCGGCCGGTTCGGGGTTCAGACGCGGCCGACGTGCAAGGCCACGATGCCAAGCGTCATGCGGGTGACGGTCACGTCGCGAAAACCGGCATGCTGCAGCTCCCCGGCCATGGCTTCGTGATCCGGATAGGCTGCGATGGTGGCATTGAGGTAGGCATACGCGTCGCGATCGCCAGTCAGCCAGCCCGCAATGGGGGGCAAGAGGCGTTTCGTGTAGAAATAATAAAACGGGCGAAACCAAGTCCAGGGCTGGGAAAACTCGAGGACATGCACGCGTCCGCCGGGCCGCAGCACGCGGCGCATTTCCGAAAGCGCGCGGTGGCGGTCCGCCATGTTGCGCAGGCCGAAGGAGATCGTCACGGCGTCGAAGCTGGCGTCAGGGCAGGGGAGGGCGAGTCCATCGCCCTGGCGGAATACGATGTTGGCGCCTCGACCGGACGCGCGTTGTTTGGCCACGGCCTCATCGAGCATCGGCTGGCAGAAGTCCATGCCGGTGATGCGGGTGTGGGGCAGGCCGGCGGCGAGAGCGAAGGCGACATCGCCGCTGCCGGTGGCAAGATCGAGGACATCACGGGGGGTGGCGCGCCGGACGGCACACATCAGGCGTCGGCGCCACCACAGGTCGATGCCGCCGCTCAGGAGGCGGTTGGCGAGGTCGTACCGACAGGCGATACGGGAAAACATCGAGTTGACGGCGGCAGGATCGGGCATGACGGGCCGAAGTGGCGGCAAGATCGCCACCGGCGCAATGGCGTAAGTCGAAAAGCCGCCGCCGGCGGTTCCGCGGACAGCTTCCTCTGTATCTGGCTTGTGAATACGAAGGATGGAGCGATTTTGCCAAAACGCCCGCTGGGTAACACTGCGTAGGGTAACGCTTAAGCCGAAGGACAATAATGAGATGTGGGTTGATGAACAATAAGTTAGCATTTATTTTACTCATGCGGCGTTTGACGCAATGCCGGAACGGAAAATAACTTAAGGCAGAAATAAACCGACCTCAAAACCACCCTACTTCCCACCATGCCTGCCAACCTTACCAAACGTGAAATCGTCCTGGAGATCTACGAGAAGACCGGCTTCCCCCAGAAGGAAATCGTGACGACCGTGCAGATGACCTTGGACATCGTCATGCGTGCCCTCGCCGAAGGCCGTAACGTCGAACTGCGCAACTTCGGCGTGCTCGAGGTCCAGCGTCGCAAGTCGCGCATCGGCCGCAATCCCAACAAGCCCGACGCCGAGGTTGTCATCCCGGAGCGCGCGGTGGTGAAGTTCAAATCGGGCAAGATCCTGAAGCAGATGCTAAAGAAACTCGACATCAACCAGCTCTAAGGCGCATCGCCATCTTCCAAATTCCGCCGGCCGGCCTTCCCATCTATGGGAGGCCGGCCGGCTTGTTTTTGGGTGGCGCGGACGGCGGCGGTCGCGCCACGCTTCCGATTTTTCCCTTCACATCCCTTCACGACATCCTCGTCTGCACGATCCCGAATCCACGCCATGGCCCAGTTCCAGTCCTTGCCCGGTTTCCGCGAGTTTTATCCCGACGCCTTCGCGCGCCGGAATCACATTTTCCGCCAGTGGCGCCGGGCGGCCCACGCGTATGGGTTTTCCGAATACGACGCTCCGGTCCTGGAACCGCTCGACCTCTACAAGCGCAAGTCGGGCGACGAGATCGAGACGCAGCTTTTCTCCTTCACCGACAAGGGCGGCCGCGAGGTCGCGTTGCGCCCCGAGATGACTCCCACGGTATGTCGCCTGGTCGGCGCGAAGGCGAACGCCCTGAAACGCCCGATCAAGTGGTGCAGCATCGGCGAGTTCTACCGCTACGAACGCGCGCAAAAGGGCCGCGAGCGCGCCTTTTTCCAGTTCAACTGCGACATCTTCGGCGAGCCGGGCCCCGAGGCCGAGATCGAGCTGATCGGCCTGCTGGTTCAGGCGCTCGCGGGCTTCGGCCTGGGACCGCAGGATTTCTACGTGCGCCTGAGCGACCGCACGCTCTGGCTGCACTACCTGGCCTCGCTCGGTCTCGACGCCGACCGGACCCGCGCGGTCCTGGGCGCTGTGGACAAATACGAGAAGATTGGCGACGCTGCGTTCAAGGACTATGTCGAGGCTTTCGGGGAGATGCCGGCCGACTCGAAGGCGAAGATCCTTACCTTTCTCGGCATCAAGAGCCTGGCCGCGCTCGAGGCCGTGCTCGCGCCGCTGAGCGGCGAGGCATTGAACGCGCGCCTGGCCGACTGGCGCAGGCTGCTGGGCGGGCTGTCCGCGATGGGCCTGGGCGATTTTGTCGAGGTCGACTTCGGCGTGGTACGCGGCCTCGCCTACTACACCGGGTTCGTGTTCGAGGCCTTCGACCGCAAGGGTGAGTTGCGCGCGATCGCGGGGGGCGGCCGCTACGACGACCTGGTGGAAAAGCTCGGCGGTCCGGCGCTGCCGGCGGTGGGCTTCGCGATCGGCGACGTCACCATGGGCCTGCTGTTGGAACAGCGGGGCTTGATGCCGGCCTTCGGGCCGACGACAGAAGTCTACGCGGTGATCGGCGGCGAGGCGGAGCGGATGACGGCCTTCGCCGACATCGCGGGACTGCGCGCGGCGGGTTACCGGGTGGATTATCCGATCAAGGATCTGGCCTTCGGCAAACAGTTCAAGGCCGCCGCCGAATCCGGCGCGAAACTGGCCCTCATTTACGGCGGCGACGAACTGGCGCGGGGCATGGTGAAGATTCGCGATCTCGCGGACCGCAGCGAGCAGGAGGTACCGCGCGCCTCCGTGGTCGAAGCGGTGCGCGATTACCTCACGTCCGGCGGCGTCGCGTAGCGCCAAGCCCGCACGTAGCAGCGAGCGCCAGCGACCCGTTTCAAACGCGGATCGCTGGCGCTCCCCATTACCTCGTTGAAACGGCCGAAACTTTCAGCGTTGGTTGCTGGAAGCAAGTAACTTGCGCCATTTTTTCTGGCCGGTTTTCAGGATGCTGCCCGGCTGGGTCGTGAAGTAATCGTAGCCCGCGCGGTTCGCGGCGACCATCGCCTCGTAGCTGTCGTAGACCACTCCATCGCGGCCGGGAAAAACGGCGCGTCCGCTGGCGAGATCGTAGAAGCGGGCCCAATACACTTCGGCGGAATCCGGGACGGTCTGGTAGACGGTTTTGCCGTTCACCCTGGCCTTGGCCAGGGTGGTGATCTTCACCTTGTCCAGCCAGGCCAGCGCGCTTTCGACGGAGGCGACGACGTCCGGCGAGGGCGTCTTCAAGGACATCAGGAACTCGACGATATGCGCGCTTTCGAGACCGCTCAGGGTCGCGGGCTCCATTTTGCGCGCGCTCGACGGGGCGAGCGTGATGGGGTCGTATTGCGCGCACCAGACGGCCTTTTCCCCGTTGGGACTGAGCTGGGCGGCGAGGAGGCAGCGGATGCCGGCGGACAAGGCCTGGGCGGCGCGTTCGCGAAGGGCGGGTTCGACGAAGGCGAAAACCGGCTCCTCAGTTGCGACGGCGTGCAACAATTCGAGGACGTGCGTCATGGCGTCGTCATTGAAAGTGATGTCGTCGTGATACTCCCCCTCCAGCGGATAGACCTGAGGCCAGCCTCCGTTGGGAAACTGGGATTCGAAGATAAAGTTCAAGCCGCGCAAGACGGCGGCCTTGCAGTCTTCGCGTCTGGTGGCGCGCCAGACTCCAGCCAGGAATGAAATCTGTTCGGTGGTCGACCGGTTGTCGAAGGTGGCGAGATAGTGGGCCGGCTGCCCGGGTTCGTTCTGGGAGGTCCATTGCATCCCGGGCTTGCGCATTCCCAGGCTGTAGCCGGTGTGCTTGGACCAGCCGCCGCCCGGGGTCTGATAGGAGATCACCACGTCGGCCAGCCGGGCGGCTTCTTCGCCCGCATACCAGACGTGGTCGAGCTTCGCCGGGAGCTTGAAATCGCCGCCCGACGGGGCGCGGAGCGCAACGTGCAGGCCTTGCGCCGCCAGCTCGGCCTGCAGCGCGGCCTGGTCGGCGAGCGCATGCGCGGAAGAACGGGCCAGATAGCTCCTCCAGGCCGCCTGTTCCGTCATCGGCAGCGCTTCGATGCGCTCGGCGGTAACCGCGGCGGCGTGCGCCGCACGCGGAGTGAACGTGAAGGAGAAAGCGGCCAGACCGAAAACCAGCGGGGAAACGGACAGACGGAGACGTGGCATATCCGCAGGCCTGTTTCGCGGAGTCTACGGTCGCAAGCGGCGGGCTCTGCACATCGTTGCACGAAAGGACGCGGGCGGCGGGATCGTCCCGGCCGGATATTTGCCCTTGCCGGACTCTCCGGGAGGGGCGATTTTGATCCTTCGCGGCATTTTCTTTGGTCAGGCCGGTGACGCCGCGTCGCTCCCATCGGCCCAATCGTCAGCAACCTTCAACCCGCGTCTCGCAAGAGGCGCCCGCGGTTCGACGGCGTCTCCGGAGCGGGACGGCGGCGAAACGCACCCGCAAGTTATGAGTTCCATCATGCAAGAGCTGTTGGCCCAATCGAGCCTCAGCCAGCTCCAGGAGGGCAAGATTGTCCCCGGCGTCATCACCGAAATCCGCCAGAACGAGGTCGTCGTCGACATCGGCGGCAAGTCCGAGGGCATCATCCCCGCCAATGAGTTTATCGACATCGGCGAGCTTCAGATCGGCGGCACCATCGAGGTGCTGATCGAGAAGATCGAAAACAAGGAGGGTTATCCCGTCCTCTCCTACGACAAGGCCGAGCAGAAGAAGAACTGGGACAACATCCTCACCAAGTTCCCCGAGGGCTCCGTCGCCACCGGCCGCGTCAAGGCCAAGGTCAAGGGCGGCCTCATCATCTCCATCGGCGTCGACGCCTTCATCCCGGCCTCGCACGTCGACATCCAGCCCCCCAAGAATCTCGACCAGTACGTCGGCCAGACCTACGACTTCAAGGTCATCAAGATCGACCAGCTCCGCAAGAACGTCGTCCTCTCCCGCCGCGAGCTCATCGAGCAGCAGCGCGGCGAGAAGCGCCGTCAGCTCCTCGACTCCATCCAGCCCGGCCAGGTCCGCAAGGGCGTGGTCAAGAACATCACCGACTTCGGCGCATTCATCGACCTCGACGGCATGGACGGCCTGCTCCACATCACCGACATGTCCTGGGGTCGCATCGCGCACCCCTCCGATGTCCTCAAGCAGGGCGAGGAGATCCAGGTCATGATCATCGAGGTCAACCGCGAGAAGGAGCGCGTCTCCCTCGGCCTCAAGCAGACCACCAAGAACCCCTGGGACGAGATCGAGCACAAGTTCCCGGTCGGCGCCAAGGTGCACGGCAAGGTCGTCAACCTCGTCCCCTACGGCGCGTTCCTCGAGATCGAGCCCGGTGTCGAGGGTCTCGTGCACATCACCGAGATGTCCTGGACCAAGCGCATCACCAAGCCCTCCGAGATGCTCAAGGTCGGCCAGGAGCTCGATGCGGTCGTCCTCGGCGTCGCCAAGGACGAGCAGAAGATCTCCCTCGGCCTCCGCCAACTGGAGCCGAATCCCTGGGATATGGTCCGCCACAACTACCCGATGGGCGCCCGCGTCCGCGGCAAGGTGCGCAACATGACCACCTACGGCGCCTTCATCGAGCTCGAGGAAGGCATCGACGGCATGGTGCACGTGTCCGACATGACTTGGAACCGGAAGGTCAACCACCCCTCCGAAGTCCTCAAGAAGGGCGACGAGGTGGACGCCATCGTTCTCGACGTCGATCCGTCCCAGCAGCGCATCAGCCTCGGCATGAAGCAGCTCGCCGAGGATCCGTGGTCCGACATCGACTCGCACTTCAAGATCGGCGACGTCGTCAAGGGCACGGTCTCCAAGATCACCACCTTCGGTGCCTTCGTGGAGCTGAAGGACGGCATCGACGGTCTCGTGCACATCTCGCAGATCAGCGAGGAGCGCATCGAGAAGGTGAAGGATCACCTCAAGCCCGGCCAGGAAGTCACCGCCCGCGTGGTCAAGATCGACCGCGAGGAGCGCCGCCTCGGCCTCTCCATCAAGGCCGCCAACTACAGCCACGAGCAGCTCGCCGCCGAGACTTCGGCTTTCGAGGCGCTCAATCGCGACAGCTCCGGCGACATGATGAACCTCGGCGACATCCTCGATGCCGCCTCGGACAAGAAGTAAGCATCGCCGCCAAGGCTGAACGTCTTCGAACAAGGCGCCCGACCTCGAAAAGGTCGGGCGCTTTTTTTGCCGCATGCCGTCATTCGGCGGATGGCAAAGACATTCTTGCCTGTGCTTCGTTTCCGATTTTCCCGGCGCACCAAAACAGATGCATTAACCACAGATCGCGCAGATGGGCACAGATAAAGATACCGGATCCTTCAGCTATCTGTGTAAATCTGCGTCATCTGTGGTTCCGCTGCTAAGCCCAAAATGCTCCAGACAGTCCGGCAGGGCCCTCCGGGCGGCACCTTACAGCAACTCGAGCTGAGCGGAGTCCGTGGCGGGGGCGACGGTGAGTTTTTTCCTGGGTTTGGCAGAGGGCGTGGCGGGTAATTCGACCGCGGTCTCGTCCCCTTCGAGTTTGGCGAGGATGGCGCGGGCGCGGTCGATCACCGAGGGCGGCAAGCCGGCGAGGCGCGCCACCTGGATGCCGAAGCTGCGCTCGGCGGGGCCGGCGACCACGCGGCGGAGGAAAACGATGTCGTCGTTCCATTCTTTCACCGCGACGCTGTAGTTGCGGAGCCGCGGCAGGTGTTTCTCGAGCTGGGTCAACTCCTGGTAGTGCGTGGCGAAGAGCGTGCGCGGACCGCGCTCGGGGTCGGCGTGCAGGTGCTCGACCACCGCCCAGGCGATGGAGAGGCCGTCGTAGGTCGAGGTGCCACGGCCGATTTCGTCTAGAATAATAAGGGACTGAGCGGTGGCGTGATTGAGAATGTTGGCGGTCTCGTTCATCTCGACCATGAAGGTCGAGTTGCCGCGCGCGAGGTCGTCGCTCGCGCCGACGCGCGAGAAGATGCGGTCGACGAGACCGAGTCGGCAGGCGCTCGCCGGCACCCAGGAGCCGACGTGGGCCATGAGGGCGATGAGCGCGATCTGGCGGATGTAGGTCGATTTGCCGGCCATGTTGGGTCCGGTGAGCAGGGCGAGCTGGTCGGCCGTGGCGGAGAGTCGCGTGTCGTTGGGGACAAAGGCCTGCGAACCGGCCGGGCGTGAGGGGTCGCGCAGCATCTGCTCGACGACGGGATGGCGGCCGGCGGTGATCTCGAGAACGGGTTCCTCGGTGAACTCGGGCCGGCAGTAATCCCACTCCCGAGCCAATTCGGCCCAGCCGGCGAGCACGTCGAGTTCGGCGAGGGTCTGGGCGGTCCGCGCGAGGGCGATGGACTCGTCGAGGACGGCGGTCACGAGCTGGGCGAAGAGTTCGTGCTCGCGGGCGAGGGCATGGTCGTCGGCGTGGAGGATCTCCTTTTCCTTCTGGCGCAGGGCCTCGGTGACGTAACGCTCGCCATTTACCGTAGTCTGGCGGCGGATGTAGTCGGCGGGAACGAGGTGGAGATTGGCCTTGGTGACCTCGATGTAGTAACCGAAGTTGTTGGTGAATTTCACCTTCAGGCTGCGGATGCCGGTGCGGGCCTGCTCGGCGGCTTCGAGTTCGGAGAGCCAGGTGCGATTGTCGGTTTTCAACGCGTGGAGACGATCGAGCTCGGCGTCGAAGCCGGCGCGGATGAGGCCGCCGTCGGCGATATCGGCGGGCAACTCTTCCGCCAGGGCGCGCGCCAGGAGATCGCGGAGGGCCGGAAGCTCCTGGATTTGAGATTTGAAATTTGAGATTTCAGAGGCGCGGCCCCCGAAGGCGTCGAGGGCCGCATGAAGGGCGGGGACGGTGCCAAGGGTGTCGCGGATGCCGCCGAGCTCGCGCGGGTTGCGGAGGCGGTTTTGAAGACGGCCGAGGATGCGCGGGATGTCGCGGACATTGGCGAGGGCGGCACGCAGGTCGGCGAGGGGGCCGGGCGCGGCGAGGAGCAGGCCAACGGCGGCGGAGCGACGACGAATCTCGGCGAGGTCCTGCAAGGGCGCGGCGAGCCAGGCTTCGAGCAGGCGCGCGCCGGGGGAGGTGCGGGTGCGGTTGAGGGCGGCCAGGAGAGAGCCGCCGCGTTCGCCGCGGGTGGACGTGAAGATCTCCAAGTTGCGCAGCGTGGCGGGATCGAGAAGGAGGGTATTGGCCGAGCGGTGGAGCTGGAGTCGATGGAGGTTCTCGGGTTTTGCGCAGAGGTTTTCCGTGACGTAGAGCACGAGCGCGCCGGCGGGCCCGAGGGCGGCGTGGTCCTGGGGAACGCCGAAGCCCTCGAGATTGAGTACGCCGAGGGTGGAAAGGACCGCGCGCAGGCCGGTGGCGGGCTCGAATTGGAAAGCCGGCAGCTCGGTGAGCACGCGGCCCGAAGCGAAGGCGCAGAGCGCATGCAGAGCGGTGTGCTCGTGCGGTGCGGAACGCCATTTTTCGAGGAGTTTTTCGGGCAGGACGAGCTCGCGTGGGTCGAGAGCGGTGAGGACGGGGAGCAGATCCTCGGCGCGGGTCTCGGAGGCGAGGCGGAAGTCGCCGGTGGAGAGATCGAGCCAGGCCACGTGGAGACCGGCGCGGTCAAGATGGAGGGCGGCGAGGTAGTGGTTGCGCGAGGCGTCGAGCTGCTTGGCATCGAGCGTGGTGCCGGGAGAGAGGATGCGGGTGACGGCGCGACGGACTAGTTTGCCGGCGACGGCGGGTTCGGCTTGGTCGCAGATGGCGACCTTGCGGCCGGCGACGAGGAGCTTGTTGACGTAGCTGTCGGCGGCGTGAAAGGGCAGGCCGGCCATGGGATGGTCGCCGCGTTTGGTGAGAGTGAGGCCGAGCAGGCGGGAAGCGTCGATGGCGTCGTCGAAGAAGAGCTCGTAGAAATCGCCGAGGCGGAAGAGCAAAAGGGTATCCTTGGGCAATCCGCGTCGCACCTCGAAGTATTGCTGGAGCATCGGGGTTAACTTGGGAGCGGCGGCGGTGACGTCGGACATGGGCGAAGAAGAAAACGGTTTTTTGAACCACGGAGGCCGCGGAGGGCACGGAGAAAGTTTCGCGAACCGGCGGCGAAGGCGGGATTGCACGGGGAGACGCGAACTGTTGCTTGGCGGACCATGTCGATCGAGACCGTGGAGTTGTTAGGACGGGAACTGGGCGGGGCGGGCAAGGCCCCGCTCGTGCTGCTGCACGGCTTGCTCGGCTCCGGACGCAACTGGCAGACGGCGGGCGCCGGGCTGGCCGAGACGGCGGGCGGGCGCAACGTATGGGCGCTCGACCTGCGCAACCACGGCAAATCGCCCTGGCACGAGACGATGAGCTACGACGCGATGGTTGCGGATGTGCTGGCTTGGCTGGATGCGCGCGGCCTCGGTACGGCGGATCTGATCGGACACAGCATGGGCGGCAAAGTGGCGATGGCGCTGGCCTGCCGGCATCCGGAGCGGGTAAGGCGGCTGGTCGTGGTGGACATCGCCCCGAAGGCGTATCTTTCACACGGGCACCGGGCGGAATTTGCGGCGATGAACGAGCTGCGGCTCGAGGGTCTGCAATCGCGGGGCGAGGCGGAGATGAAGTTCGAAGCGCGCGTGCCGGACTGGGCGATGCGGAAATTTCTCACGACCAACCTGGAACGCGGCGAGGACGGAGCCTGGCGCTGGATGGTGAACCTGCCTGTACTTACGGCGATCCTGCCGGCGCTGGAGGCGAACCCATTGCATCCGGGAGAAAATTTCGCGGGTCCGGCGCTCTTCTTGCGCGGCGGAAAATCCCGCTATGTGAAGGACGAGGACGCCGCGGCCATCGCGGCGCATTTCCTGGCGGCGCGGCTCGAGACCATCGCCGCGGCCGGGCATAATCCGCATATGGAGACGCGCATGGAGTTTTGCGCGGCGGTGGGGAGGTTTTTGGAGGAACGTTGAGCGTCGCCCGCGGCTCACCCCGCGGGTCCGCGTAATGCCCGGATGTCGGCTATGAGGCGGTGGACGTTCTCCGGGGCGATGCGGTCGGTGATGACCGAGCGCGGGTAGTGGCGCTCCGTATCGAGATGGACGCCTTCCTCGGCGCCGGGACGCACGAAATCAGCCACGAAGTCCATGCCGCCGCGCGGGCGCATGTAACGCACGTAGGGGTCGGGATCGTCACTCTCGATCACGATGTCGTCGTGGAGGAAAATGTTGCAGTAGAGGGTGAGATCTCGAAACGACGCGAACCACGTCGGCGGGTTTACCAATTGATCGCGGATTATCAGCGTCATTTGGGGCAGGGGATTTAGCAGTTATTTTGCCAAGTTACGCCATCGGTCAACTCGGAGGTTGGCGGCTGCGTAATTTCCCTTTCGGCTGCTCGATTCCATTCACCACACCACATGAGCACCGTGCGCAAACCCGTTCTCCTCATCATCCGCGACGGCTGGGGCCGCAACCCTCACCCCGAGCAGGCGAAGTTCAACGCTGTCGCCCTCGCGCGTAAACCGGCCGACGATGCACTGCAGGCCGGCGCGCCTGTCGCCTATGTCTCAGCCAGCGGCCTCGACGTGGGCCTGCCCGAGGGCCAGATGGGTAACTCCGAGGTGGGCCACGAAAACATCGGTGCCGGCCGCATCGTGGACCAGGAACTCGTTCGGCTGAACAAGCTCTTCTCCGAGAAACAGCTCGCGGGTAACGCCACCTGGCTCGGCGCCATTGCGCGGCTGCAGGCCGATCCCGCCGCGAAGCTGCACCTCATGGGCATCGTTTCCGACGGCGGCGTCCACGGCATGCTCGAGCACCTCTACGGCCTGCTCGCCCAGGCCAGGACCGACGGCATCGCCGCCGGCCGCGTGTTCGTGCACGGCTTCACCGACGGCCGCGACACGCCGCCCACGTCCGCGCTCGGCTACGTGCGCCAGATCGAGGCGAAGATCAAGGAACTGGGCGACTACGGCCGCATCGCGAGCATCACCGGCCGCTTTTGGGCCATGGATCGCGACAATCGCTGGGAGCGTGTGCAAAAGGCCTATGACGTCCTCACCGGCCGCGCCTTCGCCGCCACGGCGAGCTCCGCCGAGGCGGCTGTCCAGCACTACTACGACAATCCGCTTTCCGAGACGCAGAAGGGCGACGAATTCGTCCCTGCCACCGCCATCCTCGGCGCCGACGGCAAGCCCCTCGCGACCTTCGCCGACGGTGATGTTGTCGTGTTTTATAACTACCGCGGCGATCGCCCGCGCGAGATCACCAAGGCTTTCGTGCTGGATAATTTCGCCGAGTTCGACCGCGGTCCGAAGCTCGATCTCTACTACGCGACGATGACCGAATACGAAGCCGGCTTGCCGGTGAAGATCATCTCTCCGAAGCCGCCCAAGTTGAAAAACATCCTCGGCGAAGTCGTCTCCGCCGCCGGTATCGGGCAGTTCCGCTGCGCCGAGACCGAGAAGAACCCGCACGTCACCTTTTTCTTCAACAACTACCGCAAAGACCCCTTTTCCGGCGAAGACCGCGCCTGCCCGGCCAGCCCGAAGGTGGCGACTTACGACCTCCAGCCCGAGATGAACGCCGCGGAGGTCACGCGCCTCAGCAAGGAGGCGATCCTCTCCGGCAAATACGGCCTGGTGGTGGTAAACTACGCCAACCCCGACATGGTCGGCCATACCGGCTCGCTCGAAGCCACGATCAAGGCTTGCGAGGCCACCGATGCCGGCGTGGGTGAACTGCTCGCCGCGCTCAAGTCCGTCGGCGGCCGCGCCGTCGTCTGCGCCGACCATGGCAACGCCGAGCAGATGTGGGACCCGGAACTGCACGGTCCGCATACCGCGCACACCCTGAACCTCGTCGAGGTCTTTATCGTCGGCGACGGTTTCACCAAGGCCGCGACCAAGACCCGTTCCGGCGGACGCCTCGCCGACATCGCGCCCACCGTGCTCCACCTCATGGGCCTGCCCAAGCCGGCGGAGATGACGGGCGAGAGCCTGGTCGTCGGCTGAGCAGACTTATCGGACCCGCCACGGACACGGCAGGATCAAGAGGCCGGGGCGATGCGCCGGCCTTTTTTATGAGTCGATCCGGATGGGTCTGGAGTTCGTCTCCAGCCACCGGGCGTAGGCAGCTTCATTTACCTCACCCGCGGCGAGGGCCAGCGTGTGCAGTGTGGCGTCCACTTCGGAGGCGAAAAACTCCTGGCCGTTTCGTTCGAGGAATGCGGCGCCGAGCATGAATCCGGTCCGTTTATTTCCATCGAGGAAGGGGTGATTCTTCACAACCCCGGCCGCGTAGGCGGCCGCCATTTCGGCCAAGCTCGGCTGGCCGTAGGCAAAAAGCTGACGCGGTTTGGCGAGCGCCGATTCGAGCATGTTGTCGTCACGCACACCCGAGAGCCCGCCGTAATCGGCCAGCATGAGATCGTGGAGCGCCAGGCACTCCTCCCGGGAAAGCCAATGCGGCTCGGTCATTTGGCGAGCTCGCGCAGGGTGTTACGATAGCGGCGGTTCAAGGATTCGAAGACGGCCATCGACTTGGCGAACTCCGGGTTGGCAGTCGTCAGGCGCACGCCATCGGGCGCCTCGGTGAGGGTGACGACATCGCCCTCGCCGACGTTCAAATGAGCCAGGGCCTCCTTGGGGAGTACGACACCGAGGGAGTTGCCGATTTTGCGGAGCTTGAGTTCGACCGTCATGTGACTACCGTGGCTACGAAAGTTATTACGTCAAGGGGCCCGAAAACAATAGGGTCATTTTGCAAGTCAGGCGCGCCTGCGTGACTCGACTGGAAGCCACCTTCGACCGCATCCCGGGGCTTGCACCGGGCGTGTCGTGCGGACTTGTCTCTCCGGTTTAATCGTCCGCCCGTCCCTTCATCGCCGTCGTTTCCCGCCGCATGCATCTCAAAGCGCTCAAGCTCCATGGTTTCAAATCGTTCGCCGATCCCACCACCTTGCGCTTCGAGCCCGGCGTCACCGCCATCGTGGGCCCCAACGGCTGCGGCAAGTCCAACGTCGCGGATTCCATTCGCTGGGTGCTCGGCGAACAATCGGCCAAGGCCTTGCGTGGCGGAAAGATGCAGGACGTGATCTTCGAGGGGGCCGACACCCGCAAGCCTGCCCAGATGTGCGAGGTTTCCCTGCTTCTAACCGACTGCGAAAAACAACTCGGCAGCGAGTTCCACGAGATCGAGATCATGCGTCGCGTCTACCGCGATGGCGGCGGCGAATACTTTTTCAACGGCCAGCCCTGCCGCCTGAAGGATATTCAGAAGCTGTTTATGGACACCGGCATCGGCCGGACCAGCTATTCGATCATGGCGCAGGGACAGATCGACCAGATCCTCTCGTCCAAACCCGAGGAGCGTCGCGCCGTCTTCGAGGAAGCTGCGGGCATAACCAAGTACAAGTCCCAGCGCAAAGAGGCCCTGCAAAAGCTCTCCCTCACGGACACCAATCTCGTTCGTGTCGCCGATGTTGTTTCCGAGGTCGGACGCCAGATCGGTTCGCTCCGCCGCCAGGCTTCGAAGGCCCTGCGGTTCAAGAAGCTTTCCTGGCGTCTGCGCCACCTCGCGCTCGCCCACCATGGGAACAACCACGCGCAGCTCGCTGCCCAGCTCGCGACCTTGGAGGAAAGCTTGATCAAGCTCCGTGCCGCCGCCGAGACCCGCCGCGCGCACCTTCACCAGCAGCAGTCCGCGCTCGAGGAAAAAAAAGCCGCCCGCTCCCGGCTGAACCAGCGCGTGCAGGAGGCCCAGCAAGCCGTCTTCGATCTTCGTTCGGAAAAGGAGCAGGCCGAAAACGCGGCCAACCTGGCCCAGATCAAGCGCAGTGGTCTCGCCGAGCGGTTGGGCTCGTCGCAGGACAATCTTTCCGAACTCGAGATGCAGCTTCGCGAGCTCGAGTCGCAGGTGGATACCGGCGCGCAGGACAAGCAGATGCAGCTCACCCTGCTGGGCAGCTCCGACGCCGTGTTCCAGGACCGCAACCGCGAGCTTACCGTGCTCGACGCCGAGCTCTCCAAGCTCGAGCAGGAACTGTCCCAGACCAAGTTCCAGATCCTGCAGTTCGAGAGCAACGTCGCCCGTCTCCGCACGGACACCACGGGCTACGAGGTGGACCAGAAAACCTCGGCCCAGCGCCACGAAGCCGTCGCCGCCGATGTCGAGGGCGTGCGCGTGCAGCAGTCCGAGGCCGCCGCCCAGCTTGCCGAGATCAGCGCCCGCGCCGAGGAGGCCCAGGTCGCCAAGGCCCGCGCCCATTCCGAGACTCAGGAGCTTCAGATCCAGATCGGGGAGTTCACCAAGGAATTTCGCGAGGCGCAGAAGAAGCTCCAGGAAATCGACCGTAGCCTCGCCCAGCGCACCGCGCGCCTGAAACTCCTCCAGCAGCTTGCGGAAAAGTTCGAGGGTTTCGGCGAGGGTGCGAAGGCCATCCTCCAAGGGCGTTTTGCTCCGTTTTTCGGCGAAGGCGAGGGCGCGGTCCCCAAGCCCCGTCCGATCACCGACGGCCTGCGCGCGCGCGCCGAATGGGTGCGCGCGGTCGAGGCTCTTCTCGGCTCCGCCAGCGAGGCCGTGGTCGTCGCCGATCTCACCGTGGCCCAGCGCATTCTCGCCGACCTGGAAGCCCAGCAGATCGGCAGCGCAGCGCTGCAAATCCCCAATCCCAATCGCCAAGTCCCTGACGAGCCCGCAGCGCTGCCGCCTGGGCTGCGTCCCGCCACCGAGGCCCTCGACGGCGTCGATGGCGACCACCCGGCCCTCGCCCTGCTGCGCAGTAGTTACCTGGCGGACGACCTGGGGGCCTTTCTCGCCTTCTGGCAGGCGAACCCCGGCTTCCGTTTCCTCGCTGTCGCCACCGCCAAGGGCGAGTTGGTGGACGCCCGCGGCCTCGTGTTCGGCGGCTTCCGCAAGAAGGGCGGAAACAGTCTCGTCCAGCGCGAGATCGATCTTCGCGACACGGTGAAGGCCCTCGCCGACGAACAGGTTGCCCACGACGCCCAGCGCCAGGTCATCGACTCCTTCCAGCTTCGTCTAACCGAGGCCGAGCAGAACCTGGAGCTGAAGCGCGGCGAGGTTCTCGAGGCCTCGCAGAACCTCGCGACCGTGCAGCAGGAAGAGCGCAATGCCCAGCGCGCCGTCGAGGAGCTTTCCCAACGCGCCGGGCGCATGGAGCGTGAGCTCCAGCAGCTCGAGGCCGCCCGCCACGAGACGCAGGCGCGCTTCGAGCGGGCCCGCGAGCAACTGGTCGAAGCCGAGCAGTCGGTCGAGGCCGGCCGCGTGCGTATCAACGAACTGGAGACGCAGATCACCACCCTGCGCACCGCGCGCGACGTGAAGCGCGAGACTCTCGCTCAGGCCCGGCTCGAGCTCGCCGAACGCCGCCAGAAGGTCGAGGTGCTCGATCGTGGCCTGGCCGACATGCAGCGCCGCCGCGCCCAGCTCTCCGAGATTCTGGTCCAGCGCCAGCGGGAGATCGAGACCTGGACCGACCAGATCGCCGCGCTCGAGCAGGAGGCGGACTCGCAGCGCGCGCGGGCCGCCGAGCTGGCCGAGACGCTTCGGGTCGCCGCCGGCCAGGTGGAACAGATCCGCACCGAGCTCTTCGAGGTCGAGCGCGCCATCAATGGCGTGGAATCCTCCCAGGATGGGATCCGCACCGATGCCGAAAAATCCGCCGCCGATCTCAACCGCTGCGAGATCGAGTACGCCCAGACCCAGGGCCGCGTGCAGTTCATCGCCGAGGACGTGCAGCGCGAGTTCCAGCTCCCGATCGGCAGCTACGACTGGCGCGGTCTCCTCTATCGCGCCGACGACGATCCGCCGGATTTGAAGGACCTCGACCTGGACGATGAGGACGAGGAGGGCTCCGCGCCTGTCACCGCGTCCACCGGGAACGCCGGTGTCCTGCCGGCATCGGAGGCGGAGGCCGGCGGGGCGCCGGAAGGCGCCGCCGCGCCGGTTCGCCGCCGCCGTAAAAAGGCCGGCCCCAAACCCGATCCTACCGAGGAGGACCTCGCCGCGGTGGCGAACACCGCCGACTGGCCCGCGATCAAGACGGAGATCGAAGCCCTCCGCGCCCGGCTCGCCGGCATGGGGGCGGTCAACACCGCCGCGATCGAGGAATACGCCGAGTTGAAGCAGCGCTACGATTTCCTCAAGGGCCAGAGCGACGACCTCGCCACGGCGAAGGCCGACCTCATCCGCACCATCGACGAGATCAACGCGACCTCGATGTCGCAGTTCCAGATCACCTTCGAGCAAATCAAGAAGAACTTCATCTACACCTTCCAGACCCTCTTCGGCGGCGGCGTCGCGAACCTCGAGCTCGTCGTCACCGACGACGTGCTGGAGTCCGGCATCGAGATCACCGCCCAGCCGCCGGGCACGAAGCTGAAGTCGATCACGCTGCTCTCCGGCGGCCAGAAGACTCTCACTGCCGTGGCACTGCTCTTCGCACTCTACATGGTGAAACCGTCGCCGTTTTGTTTGCTGGATGAGCTGGACGCGCCGCTCGACGAGTCGAACATCGGGCGCTTCACCGAGCTCCTGAAGAAATTCGTGCACGAGTCCCAGTTCATCATCATCACGCACAACAAGCGCACCGTCTCGGCGGCGCAGGCCATCTACGGCGTGACGATGGAGGAACGCGGTGTCTCGAAAACGGTCTCCATGCGCTTCAACCAGGTGCGCGGCGAGCCCGAATCCCAGCCCGAAAACATCGCGGAATCCGTCCGCGGAGCCAAGGCGAGGTCCGCCGCCGCCGTGGCCTGATTATCCTTGTATCAATCCCTTACCCTGCCGCCTCCGTGATCAAGTTACCCCGCATCAAACTCCAATGGGGCACCGCCAAGGAACAACCCGGAAACTGGTACCTCGGCCTGCTCGGCTTCTACGATCGCAAGGGCGGGGGACGCAGCCGGGGCTTGGCGATCAGCCTGCGCGGCATCCTGCTCTGGGGGCTGGCTGCCTGCGTGGCGGGTTATTTCGCGATCGCCGGCTACGTTTTTTGGAAGCTCGACCGGCGCCCCTACAACTTCGTTCGATACACGGACATTCTTCTTTATCCGCTCCGCTACAAGCAGATCGATGAACTGCGCGGGCAGGGGGCCATCGCGGAAGGCTTCGACGAGCTCAAAAAGGGCAACTGGCGTGGCGGCGTGATGCAACTGCGCATCGGCCTGGAAAAATATCCTCGTGATCTCAAAGCCCGTCTCGAAGTCGCCAAATTCTTCCTAGCTGCGAAGCTGCGCGTGAAGGCGCAGGAGATGCTGTTTCAAGGCTTGGAGCACGGTTATCCAGGTCGAGCCTACCTCGAGGCGGCGATCGGAGTGGTCTCGGCAGGCGAGGATTACGAGATGGTGGTCGATCTTTGCGACCGCGCGCTGAAGCTGCATGATCCCGCGCGCCACGCCGCGTCCGACCGGCGCTGGCTGCTGGAGCAGCGGATTCGCGCCCTGCTGGCCGAGAAACGGAACGAGGATGCCCTCGCCTTCGCGGAGTCGCAGGCAGGTGAGGTGGACGACGCGGTGCTGAGCGAGCTGCGCCTCCTCGCCTTGTTCCAGGCGGGGCGCTTCGCCGACGCGGTGGCTTTCGCGGAGGCCTGGCGGGCGCGTGTGGGACCCACGGCGCAGGTCCGCCGCCTGCAGGCGCGAAGTTACCGGGAGGCTGGCCGAGGCGAGGACATGGCTCGCGTCCTGGAGGAACTCCGCCGGGAGTCGCCGGCCGACCCGCGCGTCCGCGTGTTTTCCATCGTGCAGAACCTGATGGCCGGCCGCGTGGAGGACGCCCGCGCCCAGCTTGACGACTATATCTTCCGTTTCGGAGGCATGCTGGAAAATTATGTCCTGCTCGCCGAACCGCTGGCTGAGATCAAGCGCCTGCCCGAGATCGAGACCCTGCTCGCGGCTGCGAATGAACGCGGGCTTTTCGATGCGCGGCTGCCGGCCGCCCGCCTGCAGGTCCTGATCTCTGAGCGCCGCTGGGCAGAGGCCAAGACGCAGTTGGACGAGATCCGGGCCAAGCTTCCTGCGGTGGCGGTGGGACGCGCCACTTTGCTGGAACTGCTGCAGAACCTGATCGACGCCGCCTCCGATCCGGCCGAGGGAGCGCAGACCACGCTGACCAACTTTATCGCGGTGAGGCAGCTTCCGATGTCGGCTTACCGCCAGTGCCTGGACGTGCTGCGCACCGCCGGCCGGATTTCGACCGCCCGGGAGGTGGTGCGCCTGGCCGAGGGCGTATTTCCGAGCAACCGCTACCTGGCCGAAACGCGTACAGCGCTGGATGCCGAACTTGCCGCCGCCGCCGCCGCGGCCGAGGCCGCGCGCGGAGTGAAGGTGGCTGCCCCCGCCTTTGCCTCTCCGGCCACCTTCTATGCCGCTCTCGATCAGGCCAAGGCTCGCGAGGGCCGCGGCGCGGCCCTCGCCCTCATCCGTGAACTGCGCCAGACCGGGCCGGTCTGGCTCGCCGACGAGACCGAGCCGCTGGGACGTCGCGAACTCGAACTCGAGGCCGAAGGTGACGATATCGTGGCGCTCCAGGCCGCGGTGCGCCGTTATGTGAACGAGGACCGTATTCGCATCCAGCACACGATCGCGGTCGCCACGCGTCTGCACGAGGCCGGTCGAGCGGAGGACGCCCGCATCGTGCTCGACGAAGTCCTCCGCCGCGTGCCCGGCCAGCCTGCCGCGGTCGCGTTGAAGGCCAAGTGGTTTCCGCCGAAGCCGGCTCCGGCCGCCGCGGAGGGGGAAAAGCCTTCGGCTCCCGCTCCCGGCTCTGCGTCCGTTTCCACGGCGGCTCCGGCAAAGTGAGACGGGCGGCGTTTTGTTTTTCGCCCTCGGAGGCTTTGCCGCTTCCTTGTTTCCCGTGGCATCCTCTTTCTTTCGTCTTTCCGTTCTCGCACTGCTCTTTGCCCTTCCGGCGGCGGGTGGGCGGGCGGATACGCTGGCCGAGGCGCAGGCGCTGATCGATGCGCAACGGCTGCCGGAGGCGAAAGAGCCGCTGGAGAAACTCGTCGCGCGCGAGCCGGCGAATTTGGAGGCCATCCTGCTGCTGGCCCGGGTCTACAACGGCATGGGCCGGCGGGACGAGGGCATCCGCCTGCTGGAGCCGGTGGTCGAGGCACATCCCAACGAGCCGCGCGTGCTCGGGCTCTATGCGGGGCAGTGTCTGCTGCGCGCGGGCGAACTGGGCGCGGGGTTCCGCGCTTTGCGGCTGGCGCGGCGCGGGCGGGAGCTGATGGAGCGGGCGGCGGCGTTGGCGCCAGGCGACATTTCGTTTCGCGAAGGCTTGGTCGACTTTTACCGGCAGGCACCCGCCTTGGCGGGCGGCAGTCTGGAAAAGGCGCGCGCGCACGCCGACGCCATCGCCAAGATCGACCCGGTGCGGGGCGCGGCCTGGCAGGCGGCGATCCTGATGGAGGAGGGGAAATCCGCCGAGGCGCTCGCCGCCTGTGACGCGGCGCTGGCCGCGCGGCCCGACGACTATGTGGCGCTTTTCACGCTCGGGCGGACCGTATCGGAATGCGGGTTGCGGCTGGACGACGGCGAGCGGGCCCTGCGCCGTTGCCTGACGATGGCGCCAGCAGCCAGCGAGCCCAGCCATGCGGGCGTACATTACCGGCTGGGCCTGATCGCGGAGCGGCGCGGCGAGATCGGGGCGGCGCGGGAAGCCTACAAGGCTTCGCTGGCGCTGGAGCCCTTGTTCGACCGCCCGGCGGAGGCGCTCAAGCGGCTGGACGGGAAGTGATAAGTGACGGGCGAAGAGACCGGCCCGTGGAGCTGTCACTTATCACTCATCACTCGCGCTTGCTTAGGCCCGGCCGAAAAGCTCGGCGATGATGTCCTCGAGCGGGACATCGGCGATGGTAATGTCGGCCACGGGACCGGCGGCGAGGATGCGGCCGGTAAGCGCGACGATGTCGGAGGAGGGGACGTGCAGCACGATTTCGCCGTCGTCGGTGGCCACGGACTTGTCGTCCGCGAGCTCGACGAGCTTGGGGAAAGGAACGACGAGCGGGCGGAATTTGATGATCTTCTTGCGCCCGCCGACCGATTCGAGGCGATCGAGCGCGCCGTCGTAGATCTTCCGGCCTTTGTCGATGACGATGACGCGTTCGCACAACTCCTGGATGTCGGCCATGTAGTGGCTGGTGAGCAGGATGGTGGTTCGATGTTTGCGGTTGTATTCGCGGAGGAAACCGCGGACGGCCTTTTGCGAGACGACGTCGAGGCCGATTGTCGGCTCGTCCAGGAAGAGGACTTTCGGGCGGTGGATCAGCGCCGCGATGAGCTCCATCTTCATGCGTTCGCCCAGGGACAGTTCGCGCACCATGGTGCCGAGCTTGCCTTCCACGCCAAGCAGGCCGACGAGTTCGTCGAGGGTGGCCTTGTACTGGTCCGCGGGGAGGCCATAGATATGGCGAAGAAGGAGAAAACTTTCCTGGGCCGGAAGGTCCCACCAAAGCTGATTTTTCTGGCCCAGCACGAGGGCGAAGAGGCGGCGGTAGGCGTTTTCGCGGCGGGAGGGATCGAAGCCGGCGACGCGGGCGCGGCCGCTGGTGGGATAGATGAGGCCCGCGAGCATCTTGAGCGTGGTCGTCTTCCCTGCGCCGTTGGGGCCCAGAAAGCCGACGAACTCGCCCTCGGCGATGGAGAACGAAATGTCCTTCGCGGCGGCGAGTTCTTCGAACTCCCGGCGAAAGAGCCCGCGCACGCCGGCCCAGAAGCCGGGCGGCTTTTTGTAGGTGCGGAAGACGCGGGTGAGGTTTTCGACTTCGATCATGGCAGGTTTTGGCCGCGGATGGCGCGGATGAGCGCGGATAGGAGAGCCGAAAACGAGCTTATTTCCAGATGCCGGCTTCCTCGAGGGTGCGGATCGGCTCCGCAGGCCAGCCTTTGTTCGCGGCCGGGCTGGCGGGGCTGGGGTGGAGGATCTGGGTGATCTGCCAGCGGTCGGCGGGCGTGCTGACCTCGGCGAGTTTTTGGGCGGCATAGCCGCCGACGCCCACGAGGTGGGCGGGCCGGAGCGCGTCGAGCACGGCGCGGAGATGAGCGCGGCAGGGCGCCTCGACGGCCGCACGCTCGGCGGCGGAAAGCTTGTCGGGCGTGAGGTTCGCGCCGCTTTCGCCCATCCACACGAGCGGGCAGTAGTTGAGCACGAAGTGCTCCGCAAAGAAGGCTTCGGCCGTGCCGAAGCGGGCGGCGAAGAGCCCCCAGAGCCGCCGTCCGCTGACCTCGCTGCGCGTACAGGCGAAACCGGTCACCGGGCGCTTCGGGTGCGCGGCAACGGGCTGCGCAACCGGTTCCTGAATACGCAACCAGTCGCGCACCGCGGGAATCTCGCCGAAAGGCACCCCTGTCTGGGCCATGCCGAAGGGGCCCGGATTCATGCCAAGAAAGACCACGCGTTTCGGGGCCGCGCCATAGCGCTCCAGATAGGCGGCGTGGGGCGCCCAGGCGTAGCGGAGCGGATTGTAAGTGCAGGCGACGGGCGGACCGAAGGTGAGGCGGTCGACGGCGTCGCGAAGCGTGGCGGCATGGGCGAGGAGGGCGGACATGGAAATGATCAATGTCCAATGACCGATGACCAATGACAAGGCGCACCGCGGGCTCCGGGCGGGCGGTGCCGTTTCACAGCCGGGTGTAGTCGAGCACGCTGTGCGAGATGTGGCCGGCGGAGACGGTGGACTTGTCGGTGACCAGGCCCGGAGGAGAACGGTCGATGGCGTCCGAAAACACGAAACGGTGGGTGCCGTCGTCGGCGGCGGGGCTGAAGAGCCCGGGCACGATCACGCGGGCCGGGACGGTGCGCACGACGCGGGATGCTGCGGTGCAGGGGCGGGGAAAATTGACGTTGTGCAGGACGAATTTATCCGGACCGGTGGCGGGAAGCAGTTCTGAGGCGAGGCGGGCGGCATGGGCGGCGCTGGCCTCGATGGTGGCCCGGACCGCGTCGAGCCCGGCGAGGGATTGGGTGGCGGTGAGCGTACGCCATTCGTCTTGGGAAAGGTCCTGCGAACAGGCCAGCGCGGGAAGGCCGTGGAGCGCGCCTTCCCAGGCGGCGGCGATGGTACCGCTGGCGTTGATGAAGCCGAGGGTGGTGTTGAGGCCGAGGTTGATGCCGGAGACGACGCCTTCGATGGCGGCGATGCCGCCGGGCAACAGGTGGGCGAGGGCGATGTTGACGCAGTCCGCCGGGGTGCCGTCCACCGTCCAGGTGGGCACGCCGAGCCCGTGGTCGGCCGGGGCGGAGGCGACGGGACGATGGCGGCATTTGCTCGCGCCGGTCCAACTCTGCTCGTGGAGCGGGGCGACGACGAAGAGCTCGTGGCCGTCGGCGCGAAGGGCGGTCACGAGCGCGTGCAGGAACGGGGATCGGATACCGTCATCGTTGGAGATCAGGAGGCGCATCCGCCGATGCGAAGGCTCCGGCCCGCGCTTGGCCACTAAAAGCGCCCGACGGCGGAGCCTCGTCGGCGGGAAAGGAAATGAAAAAGCCCGGCGGGAAGGCCGGGCTTGGAAAGAAGACGATCGCTTGAAGCGGGGGAGGGGATCCTTCCCCGCTCAGGGCGCGATGCCGCGGTGCTTGCCCTCGGGGTCGAAGATGTAACCGACACCGTGGACGGTGCGGAGCGCATCCACCCCGACGGTGCTGGCGCGGCAAAAATCGCGAACCTTGACGATGTACTGGTCGAGCGAGCGGCTGCGGACGTTGGCGTGGATGCCCCAGACCGCGTGGATGAGAGCCTTGCGGGGAATGACTTCGCCCTCGTGGGCCTTGAGATGCGCCATGATGCCGATTTCCTTGCGACCGATCTTGGTCACGGAGCCGTCTGGCATGGTCATTTCCAGGCGCTGCGGGTTGATCTTGGCGTGGCAGAAATCGAAGGGATCGTCGGAAACCGAGACGTTTTTGGTCAGCGAGAGGTCGCCGCTGCTTTCGGCCCGGCGCAGCACGGCGCGGATACGGGCGACGAGTTCGGGATAGCTGAAGGGCTTGGTGATGTAATCGTCACCGCCCATCTCCAAGCCACGAACCTTGCTTTCCTCGATGCTGTTGCCGGTGACGAAAATGACCGGCGTGGGCACGTTTTCTGACCGCAGTTGTTCCAAGAGTTCGAAACCGGTTTTGTCGGGCAGGGTTATATCCAGGAGCAAGAGATTGGCGAAATTGCTTTTGAGATAACGGATCGCATGCTGGGCGCGGTGGCAGACCTGGGTGCGCATGCCTGCCTCTTCCAGGTAGCTGGACATGAGCTTGGCCAGCTCGGGCTCGTCTTCGACGATCAGAATCAGGGGTTGAGGCTCGTTGCTCATGCGAATGATTGTAGGTGATTACAACAGGGCGAAGGGGGGACGATACCGCGTGAAAGCACGCGCGAGACACGGTTTTTTACATTTGAACCCAATTGTAAAGAAGCAACCCCGGCACTTTCCACGCATTCGGGCAAAACCGGCGTCAAGGAGACGTGATTTTGTCTTGAAGCACCCTGAGACCCCCCGCTCCGTTGGGCTATGTCCGCCTCTGTCCCGCTTCTCATGCTCGGTCTTCCCAAGGGTAGCCTCGAAGAGTCCACCAAGGCTCTCTTCGCCAAAGCCGGTTGGAAGATCACCACCAACTCACGCTCCTATAAACCCGCCATCGACGATCCCGAGCTCGACGGCCGTTTTGTGCGCGCCCAGGAGGTTGCCCGCTATGTCGACCACGGCTTTTTCGACTGTGGTCTCACCGGGTGGGACTGGGTGCAGGAGAACAACTCCGACGTGGTCGAGGTGTGTGATCTCGTCTACAGCCGCGCCTCGACCTTGAAATCCCGCTGGGTCCTGTGCGTTCCGGAGTCTTCGTCGATCAAGACCGCCGCCGACCTGGCCGGCAAACGCGTGGCCACCGAGCTGGTCGAGACCACCAGGCGGTGGTTTGCCGCGCGCAAAATCCCGGTGGAGGTGGAGTTTTCCTGGGGGGCGACCGAGGTAAAGGTGCCCGACCTCGTCGATGCCATCGTCGATATCACCGAGACCGGTTCCTCCCTGCGCGCCAACAAGCTGCGCATCGTCGATACCCTTTTGGAGACCAACACCAAGCTCATCGCGAATCGGGCGGCATGGGAAAATCCCGCCAAACGCCGCAAGATCGAGACCATCGCGCTGCTCCTGAAGGGGGCGCTCGAGGCCGGCAGCAAGGTCGGCCTCAAGATGAACCTGCCGCGTTCGGCCCTCGAGGCGGTCACGGCCAAGCTCCCGGCCCTGCGCAATCCGACCATTTCGCCTCTCAGCAATCCGGATTGGATCGCCCTCGAGACCATCATCGACGAGAGCGTCGTCCGCGAAATCATTCCCGCGCTGAAGAGCCACGGCGCCGAGGGCATCGTGGAGTACCCGCTCAACAAAGTCGTTTACTGAACGGTCGGACGACTGTCGTCGTCCGTTTGCGCCCGACCCGTTCCGTCACACCCTGCGTCGTATTCGAAAGGACATTATCATGCCCTCACCCAAGACCGTCACCCTCGGACTCCTGCAACACGCCTGCGTCGCTGATCCCAAGGCCAATCTCGCCAAGGCCCTTTCCCTGGCCGAGAAGGCCGCCAAAAAGGGCGCGCAGATCATTTGTACGCAGGAGATGTTTCGTTCCCAATATTTCTGCCAGAGCGAGGACCACGCCTGTTTCGGCCTCGCCGAGACCATCCCCGACGGCCCCAGTACCGTCGCCTTCCGCAAGCTGGCCAAAAAACACGGCGTCGTCGTCATCGCCTCGCTCTTCGAAAAGCGCGCCAGCGGCCTCTACCACAACACCGCGGTGATCATCGACACGGACGGCTCCGTGCTCGGCGTGTATCGCAAGATGCACATCCCCGACGATCCGCTGTTCTACGAGAAGTTCTATTTCGCCCCCGGCGACACCGGCTTCCGCGCCTGGGACACCAAATTCGGACGCATCGGCGTCTGCGTGTGCTGGGACCAGTGGTATCCCGAGGCCGCCCGCCTCACCGCCATGCAGGGCGCCGAAATCCTCTTTTATCCGACCGCCATCGGCTGGCACCCGACGGAGAAGATCGAATACGGCGTCAACCAGCACGGCGCCTGGGAGACCATCCAGCGTTCCCACGCCGTCGCCAACGGTTGCTACGTCGCTGCGGTCAACCGTGTCGGCCACGAGACGATCGAGGGCGTCGGCGGCCATGGCCTCGAATTCTGGGGCCAGTCTTTTGTGGCGGGGACCTCCGGCCAGATCCTGGCCAAGGCCTCCGTCGAACAGGAGGAAATCCTGCTCGTCCCGGTCGAACTCGGAAAAGTGGATGTCACCCGCACGCACTGGCCATTCCTGCGCGACCGCCGCATCGATGCCTACGGCGACCTCACCAAGCGCTTTATCGACCGCACCGCCTGATCCCCTTTCGTAGCCTCTCCCTCATGGCCAAAGCCGTTCCCGCCGCCAAAAAGGCGGCTGCCTTGAAACCCGCCTCCGCCAGGACCCCGGCGGCGAAAAAATCGAAATCCGCGCCCCCCGGCGCCGCCGGCCTGCCGGCCGCGTTCGGCTTCCGCATGCCTGCCGAATGGGAGCCGCAGGAGGCCGTCTGGCTGTCGTGGCCGCACAACTACGCGTCGTGGCCCGGCCAGTTCCGGCCCGTGCCCTACAACTTCGCCCGGATCGTCGCGGCGATCAGCCGCTTCGAGCCCGTCCGCATCAACGCCGCGAAAAAACTCCACGCCCGGGCCGTCCGCCTCTGCGAACGCGCCGGGGCCGTCATGAACCGCGTCACGTTCCACGATCATCCGACCAACGACGCCTGGTGCCGCGACCATGGCCCGATTTTCGTCAAGAATCCCGCCACCGGCGAGGTCGCCCTGACCGATTGGGCCTACAACGCCTGGGGAGGCAAATACCCGCCCTACAATCTGGACAACGAGATTCCCCCGAGCATCGAAAAGGCCACCGGCCTGCGCCGCTTCGTGAACGACATGGTGCTCGAGGGCGGTTCCATCGACGTCAACGGCGACGGCCTGCTCCTCACCAGCGAGCAGTGCCTGCTGAACCCGAACCGGAACCCGCACCTGACGAAGGAGCAAATCGAGCAGGCTCTCAAGGACTACCTCGGCGTGCAGCAGATCCTCTGGCTCGGCGAGGGGATCGTCGGCGACGACACCGACGGCCACATCGACGACATGACGCGGTTTTTCAAGACCGACGGCTTCATCACCTGCGTCGAGCCCAACAAAAAGGACAAGAACCACGAGATCCTCGCCGCGAACCTGGAGCGCCTGAAAAAGTTCCGCACCCCCGCCGGCAAGAAATTCGACATCGTCGAGCTGCCCATGCCGCGTCCCTTCGGCTTCAACCGGCAGCGCGTGCCCGCCAG
The DNA here is from genome assembly GCA_966250295.1 of uncultured Akkermansia sp. Classification (GTDB taxonomy): domain Bacteria; phylum Verrucomicrobiota; class Verrucomicrobiia; order Opitutales; family Opitutaceae; genus IMCC26134_A. The sequence goes on from CBINGR010000002.1 coordinate 88,187, forward strand.
CTATGCGAATTTCCTGATCGTGAACGGGGCGGTCCTCGTGCCGACCTTCCGCCAGCCCGGCCCCGACGCCCGCGCGCTCGAGATCATCGCCGGCTGCTTCCCCGGCCGCGAGGTCGTGGGCCTCGACTGTTATCACCTCATCTGGGGTCTCGGCACCCTGCACTGTATATCGCAGCAACAACCCGCCCCCGGCGTTTCTCCGCGATGACTTCCCAGCGTCCCTTCCGTTCTTCGGCCCTGGGTCTCGCCCCGGGCCTGGCGATCCTGGCCCTGGCCGCCGGCTGCGCGAGTGAACCCGTCGCCACGCCTTCGGCCGCGCCGAGCCGCGTCTCGCTGCCGGCGGCGCTGAGCTCCCGCTGGTCGCCGCCCGAGTTCGCCACGCGTCCGGTGGATGGCGAGCGTGCGGCCGTGATCGAGGCCTGCGTGGAGGCCGCCAACTCGCTTGGTTTTTCCGTCTCCCGGGTTGACGGTGCCTTGGGCAAGGTTTCCGCAGCCCGCCGGCAAAGCAGCGGCTTCGACGGAGCGCGGCAGGACACGTTGGAGATCACCGTCACCACCCCCGGCCAGGGCGCCGCAGTGGTCGCCTTGGTGCTGCGCGAGGCGGTGGAGCCCTCCCCGGCCGACGCCGAGCGTTCCGGTGCGATTGTCACCACTTCGCTGGTGCGGGACCGCGCCCCTTACGACGCCTTTTTCGCGCGCCTTGCCGGCATTCTGCGTCCGGGGGATGCGGCTCCGGCCGGCGCTCCCGCCGCGCCATAGCCGACGGGGCTTGCTCCCAGGTCGCCCGGCCCGAAGGCCTCCGGGAGCAGCGCGGAGACCGTCGTATCCGCAGTTTCCCTACTATCGCAGCAGGAGACGACCCTCGCCTCGGGCCCGAACTCGAAGATCACCTGGCGGCACGCCCCGCAGGGCGCGGTCGGGCCCGGCGTGGGGGTGTAGACCACCACGCATTCGAGCCGGCGAGCGCCGGCCGCCGCTGCCGCGAAGATCGCCGTGCGCTCGGCGCAGTTGGTCAGACCGTAGGAAGCGTTCTCGACGTTGGCGCCGGTGAAAAGCCCCCGGTCGGTCCAGATGGCGGCGCCGACCCGGAAGCCGCTGTAGGGAGCGTAGGCCCGGGTCGCGGCGGCACGCGCGGCGGTTTTCAGCCGGGCCAGGGAAGGGGCGGGAGAGGCGGCGGTGGACATTTCCCCATGCCGGCCTGATTCGCGCCGCGGGGCAATACTCTGGCAGGAGGAGTCGAAATCCAAAGCACCCGCAACGCAGGCTGTCGGTACGGGGCGGTCTTCACTGCTCCCGGCAGGAGGCTTGGAAAAATGGCCGCCGCGAAAGGCGGTTTCGTAACCGCATCCGGCTTGCATCGATGCGCGGGCTGCGGCGGAGTCGGGGCGAAGCGTTTACGCCCGCCAGCCTCCATGCCGACGTCCTCCACCCACCTGCTTGTCGACGGCTCCAACGTCGTACAGGCATGGTCGGGCACCCGGGCCCTGGCGCGGCGGGATCGGGAGGCGGCGAAGGCCTTGTTGCTCCGGCGAGTGGCCGTGCTGCACGATTTTTCGGGCTGGCGCGTGACGGTGGTTTTCGACGGCCGCGGCGAGGCAATGCACATCGAGGCGGTGGGCGGCGCGGCGGACTTCGCGTGCGTGTACACCCCGGCTGGCATCACGGCGGATGACCTGATCGAGCAATTGGTCGGCCGGGCGCCCGTGCCCGCCGGCTGCCTGGTCGCGACAGCGGACCAGGCGGAGCGTTCCACGGTGGAGGCGGCCGGCGCGGCCTGGTGCTCCCCGGAGGAGCTGGAGAAGCGTATCAACAATGCGGATACGCGCCAGGCCCGGGCGGTCGCGCACGGCAACGCCGCCGCCGGCCGCCGCTGGCGGGACGACCCGCCGGGGGGGAAGATGGAGAAGGGAGGCCGGACGTGACCGGGGCGGAGACGGCGGACCGGGAGGCCGTGCCAGGCGGATGCGTGGCGGAAATCGCCGGGCAGGACGGGGCGTTTTCGTTTCCGGAGCGGCTGTTGCAGCAGATTTGGCACCGCGGGGATTTCGACCTGCGGTCCCTGCGCCTGCGCGACGGCCGGCCGCTACGCTTGTTGCGTCGCGGGCGCTGGAACCGGCTGGCGGGACCCGATTTCGCGGACGCGGAGATCGAGATCGGGGAAGGCGCGGCGCGCGAGCTCCGGCGCGGTGCGGTGGAGGTGCACCTCCGCGCAGGCGACTGGGACCAACATGGCCACGCAAGCGATCCAGCCTATGCCGGCGTGATTCTCCACGTGGTGCTCTTTCCCTCGATGCGCGAGTGGACCGCCGGCGCGCAGGGGCGGCGCATACCCATCCTGGAACTGCTGCCTTTGTTGGAGCGAGACCTGGAGGCCTACGCGGAGGAGGCTGCGGTGGAAGGCATGGCGGGCCGGTCCTACAGCCAGTTGCGCGAGGCTTTCGCGTCGGTGCCGCCCGAAACTCTGCGTGTCGAAACGGGAAGGCATGCCAGCCGGCGTTGGGAGGCCAAAGTGCGGCTGGCGGGTCAGCGCATCGAGTGGCTTGGCTGGGAGGAAGCCTGTCATCATTCGGCCCTGGAGGTGTTTGGCTACCGGCCGAACCGGGCGCCGATGCTGAAAGTGGCGGAGGCCTTTCCCCTGGAGCGCTGGCGGGAGTCGGCAAAGGCCGGGCTGGACGAGCGAGCATGTTGGCTGGACCAGGTTTGGCATTCCGTGGACGGAGAGTGGACCTTATCGGGCGTACGTCCGGCCAACCAGCCCCGCCGGAGGCTGGAACAATATGCGCGGTGGGTCGCGGCACGGCCTTTCTGGCCCGAGGCGCTCGCCGCCGCGGAGAGAGACCTGACCCATAAGCTCTCCGATCCCGTGGCGGAGGTCCGCCCGCCGGGAGAACCCGGAAAGGCGCGCCGCACCTGGCAAATCGGGATCAGGCGCCAGGAGTTGGCGGAAAGGGTGAGCGGAGGGGAAATCGGCGGCAGCCGCCTCGACACGATGATCTGCGATGCGTGGCTGCCCCTGTTGGCGGCGCGGGCGGAAAGCGGAGGGGTGGGGCACCGGACACGCGATGTTTTGGGCCGTTTGTGGTCGGCTTGGATTCCGGGCGACACGCCGGCGGAATTGCCCCGCCTGGCCCGCGAGTTTCGCGTCGCGGGAGAGTCGGGAGACGTCTTGGGACAAGGGCACTTGCAGGGTTTGTTGGGCTGGCTGGCCGCGCTTGCGCCGAGGGATGGGCGTGGGGCTTGACAGAGTTTTCCTCCGTTCGCTTACTGCTGGATTCAGTCACAGTTCACTTTCCAGAAAGTGGGCCATCCGGCCCGCTTTTTTTTTCCCCAAACACTCGATTCCACATGAGCCAAGAAATCCTCGCCGTCCTCGAATACATGGAGAAGGAACGGGGCATTGCGCGCGCCGATATGATCGCCGCGATCGTCAATGCCATCAAAGCCGCCGCCTTGAAGGGGGTTAACTCCGGTCAGGAGCTGAAGATCGAGATCAACCCGAAGAACGGCCAGCTGAAGGCCTGGGCGGTGCTCCGGGTCGTCGATTCGGTCAGCGATCCCAAGCTCGAGATTCACGTGGAAAAGGCCCAGGCGCTGAAACCCGGCGCGCAGGTCGGCGAGGTTCTCGAAAAGGAGATCAATCCCTCCGAACTCGGCCGTATCGCCGCCCAGACCGCCCGGCAGGCCGTGATGCAAAAACTTCGCCAATTCGAGAAAGACCGCATCTACGACGATTACAAGGATAGCGTCGGCAACATCGTAACCGGTACCGTACGGCGCAAGGAACGTAATGACATTTTCATCGACCTCGGCAAGTCCGAGGCCGTTCTCCCCGGCCGCGAGCAAGTCCCCGGCGAAGAGTACCAGCCCGGCGATCGCATCCGTGCCCTCTTGCTCGCCATCGAGAGCACGCCCCGCGGTCCCGAGCTCATCCTCAGTCGCGGCAGCCCGAAGTTCGTCCGCCGCCTTTTTGAGGTCGAGGTGGGCGAGATCGCCGACGGCACGGTCAAGATCGAGGCCTTCGCCCGCGAGCCTGGCTACCGTACCAAGATCGCCGTCACCAGCACCGATCCCAAGGTCGATCCGGTCGGCGCCTGCGTCGGCGCCCGGGGCGCCCGGGTGAAGACCATCGTGCGCGAATTGAACGGAGAGAAGGTCGATATCATCAACTGGTTCTCCGACCCGAAGCAGATGGTGCTCGAGGCTCTCAAGCCTGCCGTGCCGCGCGACATCGTGCTCGACGAACGCTCCAAGCGCATCCTCCTGCGCGTCGCCACCGACGATCTCGCCATAGCGATCGGCAAGAAGGGCCAGAACGCCCGCCTGACCTCCCGCCTGATTGGCTGGCGCATCGACATCGAGGAACACCGCACCGAGGTCATCGATCCGCGGGCCCAGGCTGTTCAGTCCCTGGTTTCCACCTTCGGCTTGCCCAAGTCCCTCGCCGAGCGCCTCGTTGCGGTCGGTATCAACTCGCCTGCCGCTTTCGAGGGCGTCGATGCCGACGCGCTGGTCGAGGCCGGTTTCACCGCTGAAGAGGCCGCCTCCGTCATGCGAAGCGTGTCCGGTGCCTGAGCGCCGTTCGCTTTTATCCGTTTTCTTTCTCTCCTAACAACACCCGCCGCCCGCCGACCGAATGAGCATCCGCATCCACGAACTCGCCAAACGCCACAACATGGAGGGCAAGGACATGCTGGCCTTGCTCAAGGAGCTCAATTTTGTCGCGGCCGACACCAAGTCGGTGTCGAGCACCGTCAGCAAGATCTACGAGGAGGAGTTCGAGAAGTATATAGCGGCCAAGAACGCGCCTGCATCTGCGCCTGCCGCCCCGGCTCCTGCTCCCGCTGCGCCGCCCGCGCCAAAGGTGCCGATGGTGAAATCCGCCGGCGACGTCGCGCGTGAGCGCGCGGAAAACGCCGCCCGCGCGGCCGAGGAAGCCGCCGCGGCCCGTGCCGCCGCCGCCTCCCCCGCGCCCGCGCCGACCCCGGTCGCGCCCACTCCTGCGCCTGTCGCCCCGGCGCCCGTTTCCGCCTCGGCGCCGGTGAGTGCGCCGCGGCCGGTCTCGGCTCCCGTCGCGCCTCCTCCCGTTTCGCGCCCGCCCGCAGTGTCTGCGCCGGCGAGTACGCCCCGCCCCGCGGCCGTGCCGCCGCTGCGTCCCGCCCCCGCGCCACTGTCCACTCCAGGCCTTCGGCCCGCCGCGGCCGCGCCAGTCTCCGCCCCGGCTCCGCTGCGGCCGCCGGTGAGCGCGCCTGCGCCTGTCGCGGCGCCTCCCTCCTCCCCGCCGGCCGTCTCCGCGCCGCCTCGCCCGCCGGGTCCGCCCGCGGTCCCGGCAATGCCTGCCCTGGCTTCGGCGCCGAAGGCCCCGCCTTCCTTCCCCGGCACCGGACGTCCCTCCTTCGCAGCCCCGACAGCCGCCCCGGCCTCGGCGGCCACCATCACCGAGGAAGGTGGCGTCAAAATCATTCACCTGAAGCCGCCGATCATCGTGCGAGATTTCGCCACGACTCTTGGCATGAAGCCCTTCAAGCTCATCTCCGAGCTCATGGAGGCCGGCATCTTTGCTTCGATCAACCAGTCGATCGACGAACAAGTCGCCGCCAAGGTCGCCGAGAAGCACGGCTTCCTGCTTGAAATCAAACACCGCGGCGAAGCCGCCCAGCCCCAGGTCTCCAAGAAGGACAAGGAGCAGGCCAAGGCGAAGAAGGAGGCCGAGGAGGAAGTGAAGAACCTCGCTCCGCGGCCCCCGGTGGTCTGCATCCTCGGTCACGTCGACCACGGCAAAACGTCCCTCCTCGACGCGATTCGCAAAGCCAACGTCGCTGCCGGCGAGGCGGGTGGCATCACCCAGCACATCGGCGCTTATCAGATCGAGCACAGCGGCCGGAAGATCACCTTCCTCGACACCCCGGGCCACGCGGCCTTCAACAAGATGCGCGCCCGCGGCGCCGCCGTCACCGACGTCGCCATCCTCGTTGTCGCCGCGGACGACGGTTTCATGCCCCAGACCGACGAGGCTCTGAAGCATGCCAAGGACGCTTCCGTCACCACGATGGTCGCCGTCAACAAGATGGACGTGAAAGGCGCCAACCTCGACCGCGTGAAGCAGCAGATGCAGGAGCGCGGCATCGCCCCCGAAGACTGGGGCGGCGAGACCGTAACCGTGCCCGTTTCCGCCCTCAAGGGCACCGGCCTCTCCGATCTGCTCGACATGATCGTCCTCCAGGCCGACGTGCTCGAGCTGAAGGCGAATCCGAAGACTGAGGCCACAGGCATCGTCATCGAATCCCAGGTGGACGTGGGTCGTGGCCCGCTCGCCACGCTTCTGGTCCAGCGCGGCACTCTCCGAGTCGGCGATTCCCTCGTGTGCGGCCCGCAGTGGTGCAAGGTCCGCGCCATGTTCGACGACAAGGGGGCCAACCTCAAGGAAGCCCCGCCTTCCACCCCTGTCCGTGTCATTGGCTGGTCCGGCGCGCCCGACAGCGGCGCGCCCTTCAAGGTCGTGAAGAATGCGCGCGAAGCCGAGAACCTCGCCGACGAGGAGCAGCTGCGCCTCAAGAAAGAGGCCGCCGCCCACGCCGCCGCCCCCAAGAACGTCTCGGTGGATCAGCTTTTCGCCGATATCGCCGCCAACCAGGCGAAGGTGCTCAAGCTCATCATCAAGACCGACGTTTACGGCTCGACCGAGGCCGTCCGCCATGTGCTCGAGGGCATCAAGACCAACAAAGTGCAGCTCGAAATCGTCTCCACCGAGGTCGGCCTGGTCACCAAAAACGACGTGCTCATGGCCAGCACCGGCGGCGCGGTCATCATCGGTTTCAACACCAAGCTCGAGAGCGGTGTCACACCTCTGGCCAAGCATCACGGTGTGCGCATCGAGACCTACGGCATCATCTATGAACTCGCCGACAAGGTGAAGGAAATGATGGCCGACCTGCTCGATCCCGATCTCAAGGAGGTCAAGCTCGGCGCCGCCGAGGTCCGTGCGGTTTTCCCGCTGGCCAAGGGTTTCGTCGCCGGCTGTCTCGTCACCGAGGGCAAGATCAGCCGCAACGCCAACGCCCGCCTCCGTCGCAAGAAGGAGATCGTGGCCGAGGGCAAGATCGACACCCTGAAGCGCTTCAAAGACGACGCCAACGAAGTGCGCGCCGGCCTGGAGTGCGGCATCAAGCTCGGCGACTTCAACGGCTACGAGGTCGGCGACGTCATCGAGGTCTACGAAATTCAAAAAGTCCGGGCTGCGCTCTAGCTCCGCCCATTTATGATTTAGGATTTATGATTGATGATTGGTCCGGAAACGGAGCGGCCGAAAATCATAAATCATAAATCGTTAATCATAAATCGCCATGTCTACCCGCACCCTCCGCGTGAACGAGCTGATCCAGCGTGAGCTGAGCAGTCTCCTTCGCCGCAAATACAACGAGGAGGCCGCCTCCATCACCATCAGCGCCGTCGAGGTCACCCCCGACGTGCGCGAGGGCCGGGTCTTCGTGTCCGTGACTGGCGACGAGGAACAGGCCGCCGACCGGATGAAATGGCTGCGCAAGCACGCGAAGGAACTGCGCCTCGCCCTCGGCGAGATCATCGTCCTCAAGCACATGCCGGTGCTGACCTACGAACTCGATACCGTCACCGACCGCGGCAACCGCATCCTCGGCATCCTCGACGAGATCGCCGCAAAGGAAAAAAAGCCCGCTCCATGACGGGTAGGGCGGGACCGCTGGGCCCGCCGTACCGACGCCGCGGCGGGCCCAGCGGTCCCGCCCTACCTTAAGCCCTTTCCGCCTTGTCCCTCCTGTATCCGCAATTTCGAGACACCTTCGGCCGCCTGCTCGCCGCCTGTGCCGGCCGTCCGGTCGTGATCGTCGGCCACGCCCGCCCCGATGGTGACTGCATCGGTTCTCAGGTCGCGCTCTGCCGCCTGCTCCGTGCGCGCGGCGTCGATGCCGTCTGCTGCAATCCTGATCCCGTCCCCCGCCGGCTCGCCTTCCTCGTCGCCGACACGCCCTTTGTCCCGCTCGAGGCCGCGCTCGCCGGGGCGCGGGCCGCGCTTTTTGTCGACTGCGCCGATCGCAAGCGCGCCACCTCGCACTTCGCCGAGGCCTTTCCCGCGCCGCTCGGCAACGTCGACCACCATCTTTCCAACCCGGCCTACGCGGAATTCAACCTGATCGACACGCCCAGCTCTGCCACTGCCGAGATTCTTGCCGGCTTGGCCCAGGACGCCGGCCTCGCGCTTGACCGTGTCGCCGCCATGGCGCTTTTCACCGGCATCGCCACCGATACCGGCCAGTTCCGTTTCGCCGCCACCACCGAGCGCACCTTTCGCCTTGCCGCCTCGCTGGTCGCCGCCGGCGCCGAACCCGCCCGCATGGGTTTCGAGCTCTATGAGCAGGAAAGCCTGGGCAAACTCCAGCTGCTCCAGCGCTTCCTGGCCTCGCTCGAGACCTTCGCCGACGGCCGCGTCTGCATTGGCCTGCTTCCCGACGGCATTTATGAGCAGACCGGCACCACGACGGAGGACGCCGAGGGCCTGGTCGACTACGCCCGCGCCATCGAGGGCGTCGAGATCGGCGCGCTCATCGAGGTGCGGAACGGTTCCATCAAAGGAAGTCTGCGCGCGAAGGACGCCGCCTATCGCGTGGACCAGCTCGCCGGCCAGTTCAACGGCGGCGGCCATGCCTGTGCCGCCGGCCTCAACGTGAAGGGCGAGAGCCTCGAGGCCTTCCTCGTCCGCCTGCGCGCCGCCCTGGTTGCCCAGGTCGAGGCCGTCGCTTCCGCCCGCAAGAACCCCCTCTGCACTGCGCCATGATTCGCGCCGCCCTTCCCGAATACGACGGCGTTCTGCTGATCGACAAGCCGACCGACCACACCTCGCACGATGTCGTCGCGCGCATCCGCGGCATCCTGCGCATGAAACGCGTCGGCCATGCCGGCACGCTCGATCCGATGGCGACCGGCCTGCTGGTGGTCCTGCTCGGCAAGGCCACCAAGCTCTCCCAGTTCCTCATGAGCGTGGACAAGACCTACTCCGGCTCCATCCGGCTCGGCCAGGTGACCAACACCCAGGATGCCGAGGGCGAGGTGCTGGAGACGCGGCCGGTGCCCGCCTTCACCGAGGAGCAGGTACGTGCCGCGCTGCGCGGCATGGTGGGCGACCAGTACCAGACTCCGCCTATGTTTTCGGCGATCAAGATCAACGGCCAGCCCCTCTATAAGGCGGCCCGCGCCGGCGAGGAAGTGGAGCGCGAGCCGCGCTTCATCCGCGTAAAACGTTTCGAGCTCACCCGCTGGGCGCCGCCCGACACGCTCGATTTTGTCGTGGACTGCACCAAGGGCACCTATGTCCGCACCCTGGCGCACGACCTCGGGCAAAAGCTCGGCTGCGGCGCGCATCTCAGCGCGCTCCGCCGCCTTTCTTCCGGCCCGCTCCAGGTGGAACGCGCCGTCACGCTCGAGGCTCTCCAGAAGATGAGCCCCGCCGAGGTGCAGGCCGCGCTCGTCCCCGGTTACGAGGCCGCGCCCTCCGTCGCGCTGGGCTGAATCGAGTACTGCGCATGATACCGACGCTCCAAAAGGTAGGGCGGGACCGTGGGTAAAGTTTTCGACAGTCTCGCCGCCGCCTCCGCGCTCGCCGACCGGCGTCCGCTGCACCTCGCCATCGGCATGTTCGACGGCGTGCACCTCGGGCATCGCGCGGTGATCGATTCGGCCGTGCGCTCCGCCCGGCGCAGCGGGGGCGTGGCGGCGGTGCTGACCTTCGATCCGCATCCCAGCCGGCTTTTCCGCCCCGAGGATCCGGTACGCCTCATCATGAACCGCGAGCGCCGGGTGGCCGCGCTGCTCTCGCTCGGCGTGGCGGCCGTGATCGTGCAGCCCTTCGACGCCGCGTTCGCCGCGATCGAGGCGGAGGCCCTGTTGCCGCACCTGCGCGCCCATCTTCCTTCGCTGCATACCGTCTATGTCGGCGAGAACTGGCGCTTCGGCCGCGGCCGCCGCGGCGACGTGGTTCTGCTCGTGGCGGAGGCGAAAAAACTCGGCCTGCACGTGGTCAGCGCCCCGCGCATCAACGGCGACGGCGAGCCCATCAGCAGCACGCGGATCCGCGCCCTGCTGACCGAAGGCCGCATCGATGCCGCCAACGTCCTGCTCGGCTCCGCCTACGCGAGCGAGGGCGTAGTCACGGGCGGCAAACGGCTTGGCCGTGCGATCGGTTTTCCGACGCTCAACCTCCCATGGGAACCCGATCTGGCGCCTCGTTCCGGCGTCTACGCGGTTTCGGTGGAACGGGCGGGGGGCGGCGACGCGCCCCGTCGCGCGGTCGCCAACTATGGATTGCGACCGACGGTGGAGCGGGCCTCCGTGCCGCAGCTCGAGGTTCACGTGCTCGAGGACTGCCCCTACACGACCGGCGATGCGCTGCGCGTGGAGTGGCTGACCTTCCTCCGGCCCGAGAGGAAGTTCGGGAGCATAGACGAGCTCCGCGACCAGATCGCGCGCGACTGCGAGGCCGCCCGCGCCTGGTTCGGGCTGTGACCCGCGACCGGTCTCGGAGCCGGATTTTTGACGCGAAGAACGAAGGATCGCAAAGGTCGCGAAGCAAGACGGACGACTGGTTTTCTTTGAGTCCTTCGGTTTGTTTTTCGCTGCTTCGCGTTAAAATCCGGAAGGCATCCGCGGGCTTTTTTGTTTCCGTCGCCGCGCCGCTCCGGTGGGGTGGGGCGGTGAACCGCAGCTCCTCCGAATCCGTCGTCACCGTTTTCAGCCCGGCGAAGATCAACCTCTCGCTCGCGATTACCGGCCGGCGTGCGGATGGATTTCACGAACTGATCTCGGTCGTCAGCCAGCTCAGCTTCGGCGACACCCTGCACGCCGAGCGGACCGCCGACAGTGGCGGCTTCGCGACCCTCGCCTGTGACGCGCCCGGGGTACCGGTGGACGGCAGCAACCTCGTCCTGCGCGCGGCGGCGGAGTTCGCCCAGGCCACCGGCTGGCGCGGAAGCGTGCGTTTCACCCTGGAAAAACGCATTCCCGTCGGCGCCGGCCTCGGCGGGGGCAGCAGCAACGCCGTCGCCGCCCTGCGCGCTTTGGAGCGGCTGAGCGGAATCGAGCTCGATCCCGTGCGGCGCGGGCAGCTCGCGGCCGGACTGGGCTCGGACTGCCCGCTTTTCTGGAGCGATCGCCCGGTCGTCATGCGCGGGCGCGGCGAGCGAATCGAACCGTTTCCGGCAACGGCGGCGGAACGTCTGCGCGGCCGGCGCGTGCTTATGTTCAAGCCCGGCTTCGGTGTAGCCACGCCCTGGGCCTACCAGGCCCTGGCGGCGCGGCCGGAGTGGTATGCGGATGCGGTGGCGAGCGAGGCGGCCCTCGCGGCATGGATCCGGGACCCGCAGGCGCCGGCGGAACGCCTCCTGGCCAACTCGCTGGAACGGCCGGTGTTCGCGAAGTGGCTGGCCCTGCCTGCGATGCTTGCCTGGCTGCGCGAACGGCACGGCGTGGAGGCCCGGATGAGCGGCAGCGGAAGCGCTTGTTTCGCCCTGCTCGGCCCTGCACAAGAGGAAGCGCCGCTGATTGTCACTATTCGGGAAGGCTGGGGGGACGAGGCATTTGTGCAAACGACGGAGCTGGCGTGAGTTTGCCGCGCCCCGGAACCGTGAAACAGGTTGACCTGCGGAAAGGCGCGGGACGTCATGCGCGGCACCCTGGTTGCCAGCGGCTCCGCCCGTCGGCATCCTCTTCTTAACGCCACGCATGGCCGCCGACGAAACAAGCCCGCGCCCCGAATTTGTGCTGCAAGGCATCTCCGCCTCGCAGGGCATCGCCTACGGCCAGATTTTCGTCTATATCCAGAGCGACCTCGAGGTTCCCGAGTACAAGGTGGAGAAGTCCCGCCAGGCGGCCGAGGTGGCGCGTTTCGAACAGGCTCTGCTGTCCACCCGCCAGCAGGTGCAGAAGATCATGGTCGAGGTGGAGAAAAACCTCGGCGAGGAGGAGGCGCGCATCTTCGACGCCCACCTGCTCGTCCTCGAGGACCAGGCGCTGATCGGGGAGACGATCCGCGAATTCGAAAAGACGCACGTCAACATCGAGACCTGCTTCAACAAGGTCGCGCAGCGCTACATCGCCGCCTTCGAGGCGATCGACGACGAGTACTTGCGCGAGCGCGGCGGCGACATCCGCGACGTCGCGCAGCGCGTGCTGGCCAACCTCCTCGGCCAGACCGCCCTGCGCCTGAGCAAGCTGGTGGACAAGCGCATCGTGGTGGCCAACGACATCTCGCCCTCCGACGCGGCCAACCTCGATCGCTCGGCTGCCCTCGGCATTGTCACCGACTCCGGCAGCAAGACCAGCCACGCGGTAATCGTGGCGCGTTCGATGAAAATCCCCGCCGTGGTCGGCCTGCGCGACCTCAGTTCCAAGGTGCAGGCCGGCGACTCCCTGCTCGTGGACGGTTACGAGGGCGTCGTGATCCTCAATCCCACCGAAGCGACTCTTTTCCGCTACGGTCAGATCCAGCGGCAGAAACGCACCCAGGAACAGCGATTGATCGAGGCCAGCCGCCTGCCCGCCGTCACGCTCGACGGCGTGACGCTGAGCCTGCGGGCCAACGTCGAGAAGCCCGAAGAGGCCGCGCTGGTGAAGGACTACCACGCCGACGGCGTGGGTCTTTACCGCACCGAGTTCCTCTACCTCGCTTCCGAGGCCATGCCGACCGAGGAAGAGCAATACGCCGCTTACCGCCAGCTGGTGCAGTCGCTCGCGCCCGCTCCGGTGACGATCCGCACCCTCGATCTCGGGGGCGACAAGCCGATCGCCTCGCAGGCGCATCTTTTCCCGAAGGAGACCAATCCTTTCCTCGGCTACCGGGCCATCCGCTTCTGCCTGGACCATCCGGATGTATTCAAGACCCAGCTCCGCGCGGTCCTGCGGGCCAGCGCGCACGGCAAGGTGCTGTTGATGTATCCGATGATCAGCGGCCGCGACGAGATGCGGCGCGCCAACGCCGTGCTCGAGGAGTGCAAGGCGGAGCTCCGCGCCGAGGGCAAAGCCTTCGACGAAAAACTGGCGGTCGGCAGCATGATCGAGATTCCCAGCGCGGCCATGACCGCCGACTTGTTGGCACAGGAGTGCGATTTCTTCAGCGTCGGCACCAACGACCTTATCCAGTACCTGCTCGCCATCGACCGGGTGAACGACCGTATCGCCCACCTCTACGAGCCGACTCATCCTTCCGTGCTCCGGACGCTGCGGCATATCGTGGTCGAGGCCCATCGCGCGGGCATCAAGGTCAGCGTCTGCGGCGAGATGGCGGGCGACCCGATCTACACCGCGCTGCTTTTTGGCCTCGGGATCGACGAGCTGAGCATGACTCCCCCGCTCCTGCCGGCGGTGAAGTTTATTCTGCGCAGCATGAAGCTCACCGACGCCAAGAAACTCGCCCAGACCGCGCTGGCGATGGACTCGGCGTCCGCGATCCACGCGCTCTGCGCAGACTTCGCGGCGGAGCGCCTGACGGGGTGAGCAGCTCGGGAAGATCAGACTGATCGGTCAGATCCGACGGATCTGTCTGATCTTCAGTTCCCCCGCGCGAGCATCCGGCCGGCGAGGGCGAGCAGGAAGGCGGGGTCGCCTGGCAGCGCGCTCAGTGCGGATACCGCGCGGGACGTCTCCTCGGCCGCTAGTCGGCGGGCGGTTTCCAGACCGTGGATGCTCACGTAGGTGGCCTTGCCGGACCGGGCGTCCTTGCCGGCGGTTTTGCCGAGGGCCGCGGTGTCGGCGGTGGCGTCGAGCACGTCGTCCACGATCTGGAACGCGAGCCCGAGGTGGCGGCCGGCGCGGCGGAGCGTCTCCAGGTCCGCCGCGCCGAGGCCCCCCGCCAGGCCGCCGCAGACCAGCGAAGCCTCGAGCATGGCGGCGGTTTTGTTCAGGTGGATGAATTCGAGATCGCCGGCGGTGGCGTCGGCGGCCCGACGCTCGAAAAGCAAGTCCTGCATTTGCCCTCCGACCAACCGCCGGCTTCCGGCGGCGCCGGCCAGCTCGCGCAGCAGCCCGACCGTGAGCTCCGGCCGCCCGGCATAGGCCTCGCCGAGAATGACGAAAGCCTGGGTGAGCAACGCGTCGCCCGCCAGCAGGGCGGTGGCCTCGTCGAAGGCGCGGTGGCAGGTCGGGCGTCCCCGGCGCAGATCGTCGTCGTCCATGCAGGGCAGGTCGTCGTGAATGAGTGAATACGTGTGGACGCATTCGATCGCCACGGCGGCGGGCAGGGCGTCCTCCACCCGGTCCTCGCCGCCCAGCCCGGCGGCGCCGAGCGCAAGGACGGGACGCAGGCGCTTGCCGCCGGCCTGCAGGCTGTAGCGCATGGCCTCGTGGATGCGCGCCGGGCCGGCGGGGGTACCGGCGGGAAGCGCGGGCACGAGAGTCCCGAGGGCGGTCTCGATACGGGCAAGCAGGGCATTGAATTTGGTTGAGAAATCCATCGTCGCGGAAGGATGGTCTGGCATGAACTCCGCCGCTGCAATGCCCACGCTCGAACTCATTTGCAAACGCCTGTTCGCGGACTCGTCGTGGGTGATCAAGGGCCTGATCGGCTCGGTGCTCATCCTGGTACCGGGGGCGCATTTCCTGGCCTGCGGTTATCTTTACGAATTGTTCAACCGGGCCCGGCGCGGCGAGTCCCTGGAACTGCCGGAGTGGGAGGATTGGGGGCGGCTGTTTCACAACGGCGTGCCGGTCTTCGTCATCTTTCTGGTTTTCACCGCCGCTCCGCTAAGTGTGGCCTGGCTGCTCGCGCAGCCGCTCTCCAAGCTGGGCGCGGGCTGGTTCAGCTATCTGCCGATGACACCGGTGTCCCTGGTCTGTTTCCCGCTCACCGCGGCGGGGATCTATCTCTACCAGAAACGCGAGGATTATCGGGATGCCTTCCGGCCCTGGGTGCTCCTGCGCATGCTGCGCTCGGCAGGCCTGCCGCTGGTGGTGCCTACGCTGGCCCTGGTGGGGCTGCTGGTGACCGGGTTGCCGGTGTTGCCGATCGTGCTCTTCGCCGGCGCCGTGCTGCTGGGAACGACCTACATCGCGATGTTCCACCACACGGAGACGGCGTTGCGCGCGGCGGCGCGGCGGGTCTGAGTCCGGCCAGCCGCCCATGAAACGAGGCTTGGACACGGACTCGCGGAGCCCCCAAGCTGCCCGCACTTTTATTTACCCATGGCCATCACCCTCGATCGCAAGTCGCCCGGTATCATCGGCATTCTTTTTGGCGCGGCGCTGAGCATAGCGCTGGGCGGAATTGTCGCCCTCGTCCATCTCGCCGCGCAGCCGGTGGAGGTGGTGACGAGCGCTCCCAAGGAGCCGGTCGAGGACGTGCGTTACTTCATCCAGGGCGCGCCCGGAGGCGGGGCGGGGAAGACCTGGGAAAACAAGCAGGATCAAATCCTGTCCGGCACGGGCGAGGTGGGTTTCACGGAGGCCGAGATGAATGCGTGGGCAGGCGCCACCTTCAAGCCGGTCGAGATGAAACAGGAGGAAAAGAACGGCACGTTCATGATCGTCGCCGGCGTGCCCAACTTCCGCATCGTGGGCAAGGAGTTGCAGGTGGGCACGGTCAACACGGTAAACTTTTTTGGCAGCGAGACGCCGCTGGTGCTCCAGGCACGCGGGAATTTCGCCCGGGCCGGCGGAGGATGGAATTTCAAACCCAGCGAGGCCTTCCTGGGCGGTCTGCCCCTGCACCGCATTCCGGCGCTGCTGCCGGTGGTCGCGGAGCGCCTGGGCGGCGTGGGCAAGAAGCTGCCAGAGGGCGTCGAGGCGATGTTGAAGCGTGCGACCGACATCTCGGTGCACGATGACGAGCTGGTGGTGCGGATGCCGTGAAGCGAGCGCGCCCGAGACGCGCGGCCGGGCTCGTCCTGGCCTTTTTGGCCGCCGGGATGGCCCGTGCGAACACGGAGGCGGCGCTCCCCGCCGGGCAACTCCCTGCGCCGGCCGAAACCAGGCTGTACGGAACGGGCAGCGGACGCTTCGAGGTCGCCGCCGGGCCTGGCGAGGATGGCCGGCGACTGGCGTGGCTGGCGGAGGTGTCGTGGGCGGCGTGGCGCGAGCCGCTGGGGTTGCCGGACCAGTTGCCGGCGGCGATCACGGTGCGGCTTTCTCCGGCGGGCCAATGGGGCTTTGACGAACCCTGGTGGAAGGTGGCGGGCGAGCCGGGGGGAGTGGTGAGCGTGTGGATACGCGAGGGCGGCCCGGCCGGCCTGGAACGGGACCGGCGCTGGTTGATCGCGCTGGCGGAAGGCGCCCTGCACCGGCGCGCGGTCTTGCTCGGCGTCAGTCCGGCGCGGCTGACCGTGCCGGACTGGCTCACGGCGGGAGCGGCGGAGGCGGTGCTCATCCGGGAAAATCCGGCTTTGTTCGATGCCTGGCAGCAGGCGGCATCGCGGGCCCTGTGGCAGCCTCCGCTGCCTGTGACGCTGGCGTGGGCCGGCGCGCAGACCTCTCCCGAAGCCGATCCGCGGCGGCTGGCCGCCTTCGGTGTCTGGCAGTGGTTGTTGGCAGAGTCGGGCCGCACCGGGGCCTGGCGGCAGTTTGTGCCGGCTTTGCTCGGTGGCGAGACCCCCGGTGCAGCGCTGGTTGGCGCCTACGCCGGCCGGCTGGGTCGCGCGACAGCGGCGGAGATCGAGCTGGCCTGGCAGACGGGCGCGGCCTGGCTCGTGCGCGCGCGCGCCACGCCCCTGCTGGAGGTGGAGGAATCCCGTCGTCGGCTGGAGGAAGCGGACCGGATCGTGGTGGCCGCGGCGGTCGGGGGAGCGGAGGAGGTATTGCGGCTCGGCGAACTCTGGGCGGAACGGCAGGATGCCTATGTGGCGGCGGAGCGGGAGCAGCGGCTCGCGTGGCTGACCGCGAATTTCGCGCGGATTCATCCTTTCTATCGAAACGCCTCGGGCTCGCTCGGCCGGGTCCTGCTGGCCCTGCGCGACGGCGACGCGGCGGCCTGGTCGGCGGCCTTGACGGACTGGCGCCGCGACCTGGCGACCGGACGCGAGCTGGAGCAGGCCAGCAAGGCTCTGCTGGATGAGGCGCGGTGAGGCGGCGGAATGCCGCCCAAAGGTAGGGCGGGACCGCTGGGCCCGCCGGAACGCTGCACGGACGGCCCGGCGGTCCGTCCCTACCGGCAGAACCTCAAATTCACCCGCGGGCGGCGGCGATTTTTTCGCGGATCTCGGCGAGAAAGCCCTCGGGGCTGACGGTGCCCTTTTGCACGATGTTTTCCACGCAGGCCCGCAACCGGTCGCGTTCGGCGGCGCTCAGCTCCTTTGCGGTGACGACCACCACGGGTATCGCCTGGCCACCCGGCTCGCTGCGCAGCGCGCGCAGGAACTCAAAGCCATCCATCGTGGGCATCATCAGGTCGAGCAGGATGAGCGCCGGCTTTCGCTCGGCGACGCGGGCCAGCCCCGCGAGGCCGTCCTGAGCCTCCGTCACGGTCCAGCCTTCGTTTTCGAGTGCGCGGCGCAGCATGGCGCGATTGTCGGGCAGGTCGTCGATCACGAGGGCCAGCCGCTCCGTATCGCGCGGGGCATGGCGGGCCAGCACGTCGGCCAGGCGCGCGCGGTCGACCGGTTTGTTGAGATAATCGGCCGCACCGAGCGCGAAGCCCAGCGGCTTGTCGTCCACCATGGAGAGCATGACCACGGGGATGTCGCGGGTGGAGGCGTCGGCTTTCAGCGCGGTGAGCACGGACCAGCCGTCCATGCTGGGCATCATGACATCGAGGGTGATGAGCCGGGGCCCGAGCTCCTTCGCCAGGGCGAGCGCCTCGCGGCCGCTGGTGGTGGCGCGCACCCGGTAGCCTTCACGGGTGAGATTGCGCTCGAGCAGGTCGAGCACGGTGGGATCGTCGTCCACGACGAGGATGAGAGGGGCGTCGTCCGCGGCGGCGGGGGCCTCCCCGCCGGTGCCGGCCGAGGGTGTGGGCGCCGGGGAGGCGGGCGCGGGCGGAACGGTGGGCGCGGGATCGGGGACCCGGACGGGCAGGGAGGCGGTGAATACAGTGCCCTTTCCGGGCTCGCTGGCGACGGTGATGTCGCCGCCCATGAGCTGGCAGAAACGCCGGCTGATGGCGAGGCCGAGACCGGTGCCGCCGTATTTGCGGGTGGTGGAGTCGTCGGCCTGGACGAAGGCCTGGAAAAGCCGGCCGAGCTGCGCCTCCGTCATGCCGATGCCGGTGTCGGCCACGCGGAATACCATCCGGTCGCCGTCGTCGTGCGGCTCGCGGAGGACGGCCAGGGTGATGCGGCCTCCCTGGGTGAATTTGGCGGCGTTGCTGAGCAGGTTGAAGAGCGTCTGGCGGACCTTGGTGACGTCGGCCCGCATCCGGCCGAGGGCGGGACCGCACTCGACGGCGAGGGTGTTGCCGTTCTTGGCGACGAGGGGCTGGATGGTGGCGGTGACCTCCGCGACCATATCGGGCACGGAGAATTCCTCGAGGTACAAGGTCATCTTGCCGGCCTCGATCTTGGAGAGGTCCAGCACGTCGTTGATGAGACCGAGGAGGTGCTTGCCCGCGGAGTGGATCTTCTTGAGGTCGGGGATGGCATCCTCGTGGCCCGTGTCCTCGGCGTCCTCGATGAGCATCTCGGAGTAGCCGATGATGGCATTCATGGGGGTGCGGAGTTCGTGGCTCATGTTGGCGAGGAAGGCGGATTTGGTGCGGTTGGCCTCCTCGGCGGCGTCGCGGGCGAGGTGGAGCTCCTCCTCGCTCTGCTTGCGGCGGGTGATGTCGGTCTGAACCACGATGTAGTGCTGCACCTCGCCGGCCTCGTCGAACACGGGCTGGGCGTCGGCGGCGACCCAGACCTTCCGGCCGGATTTGTGGTAGTTAAGAATCTCGAGCTGGAAGCCGCGTTTTTCGGCGCGGGCGCGTTTCTTTTCGGCCAGGGTGGCGGGGGAGGTCTCCGGGCCCATGAGGAACTCGTCGGGATGGCGGCCGACGGCCTCGCCTGCGCTGTAGCCGGTGATGCGCGTGAAGCCCTCGTTGATCCACTCGATGCGGCCGTCGGGCCCGGTGATGAGCACGCCGTTGTGGGTGCGGCTGGCGACGAGGGCCAGCTTGCGGGCCTGGGCTTCGGTGGCGGCGAGAGCGGCGGTGCGCTCGGCGACGGTTTTTTCGAGGTTCTGGTTCCACTCGGCGAGCCGGGCCTCGCGGCTGGCGATCTCTCGGGCCATGTGCAGGAAGCCGCCGGCGAGTTGGGCGATCTCGTCACGTCCGGCGGCGAGGGGCCCGAGGGTCTCGAGCTCGTGGTGGCGGCCCGATTCGATCAGGCGGGCGGCGTTGCGCAGCTGCCGGAGCGGCCGAACCACGCGGCGGGCGGAGAGCGCGACCACGAGGAGCATGCCGAGCAGGCCGGCGGCGCCGATGAGGGCCGAGTCGACCGCCAGCTGGCGGACAGGTGCGAGGATGATTCGCGTCGGCACGCTCAGGACGACCTTCCAGCCGGTGACGGGGGCCTGGGCCCAGAAGAGCATGCGCTCGCCGCCACCCTCGCCGATCACGACCGAGCCGCTCGTATTCTCCAAGATCAGGTCGCCTTTGGGCAGAGTGGTGATTTGCGAGGCCCCGGAACGCTCGCGGCTGACCAGGAGCGAGGAGTCGGGGTGGGAGATGAAGCGGCCGGTGCGGCTGATGAGGAACGCATAGTCCTCGCCGTCCATTCCCGCGGTTTCCGCACGCAGGTGGAGCCGTCGAGTGAGGGCGCGGATGCCATCCAGGGACATATCGGCCCCGCTGGTCCCGAGATAGCGGCCGTCTGCGGCCACGATCGGGCAGGTGACGCTGATCATGGTCACATCGGAGCCGCCGGCATCGAAGAAGGGCTCGGTGACGTGCAGGCGGCGGCTGGACTTGGGGCCGTTGTACCAGTCTTGGGTCTCCTCGTGGAAATCGTAGCCGAGGCGGGCCGGCTGCGGCCAGGACTTGCGATCGATCCAGCGCATGGCGAGGGGATCGCGCCAGTTCTTGGCATCGAAGGCCACGTAGCAGCCGTAGACTTCCTCGCGCGGCGCGGCGGCCAGCAGCCGGGCGAGGAAGGGCACCAAGTCGGCCGAAGGTTCGGGACCGACGGCTTCCTGGTAGGCGGCCAGGGCGCGGGGGAGCGCGGCCACCCGCGTGATGGTGCCATCCAGCGACGCCGCGGCGGCGTCCACCTGCTTGAGCGCCTCGGCTTTTGCCTGGGCGATCAGCAGGTCGCGGCTGGCGCGGTAATGCACCCAGACGATGCCGATGAGGATGAGGCCGGTCGCCAGTCCGATGACGAGAAGCAGGCGGAGAGAGAGGCGTTTCGGGGCGAGGCAGGCGAAGGGCGACATGGGCGGATTGACGCGCGGGCAGGCCGATCAAAGGCCGCTTCGTCGCCGCGAACAAGCCCGGCGCGCCCTTATCGCGAATTGCCGCCGGGACGCATAAAAGCGGGAAATCCGGCCGGCGGTTGCGCATTGAAGTAGGCCCGGGGCCGCTCAAGGTCGGTCTCCCTGCATGCAAAGCAAAGCCAACCCATTCGATCCCGTGGAAGACGCCATCGCGGCCATCGCCGCCGGGCAGCTGGTCATCGTCGCGGACGACGAGGACCGGGAAAACGAGGGCGATCTCATCATGGCCGCGTCGAAGGCCACCCCGGAGACGATCAACATGATGATCCGGCATGGCAGCGGCATCGTCTGCGTGCCGATGCTCGGCCCGCAGCTCGACCGTCTCGGTCTGGGTCCGATGGTGGCGCGCAACCGGGAGGTGCAGCGCACGGATTTTTCGGTGACCGTCGACGCGGCCGAGGGCATCTCGACCGGTGTGAGCGCCTATGACCGCTCGGTCGCGATCCGGATCCTCGCCAATCCCGCGGCGCGGGCGGACCAACTCGTCCAGCCGGGGCATGTTTTCCCGCTGCGCGCGCGCCCGGGCGGCGTGCTGGAGCGCGCCGGACACACCGAGGCGGCGGTCGATCTCGCCATGCTGGCAGGCCTGGAACCCGCCGGGGTGCTCTGCGAACTGGTCAACGACGACGGCACCATGCAGCGCCTGCCGGAGCTCATCGAGTTCAGCCGGAAATTCGGCCTGAAGATGATCTCTATCGAGCAGCTCATCGCTTACCGGCTGAAACAGGACCGGTTGGTGGAAAAAATCGGCGAGCATGCGTTTTCCTCCGCCTACGGCGACTTCACCGCGCATGTCTTTCGCAGCCGGCTGGACAAGCGTCACCACCTCGCGCTGACCCTCGGGCCGCTGGCGGCGGAGGAGCCGGCGCTGGTGCGCGTGCATAGCGCGAACGTCCTGGCCGACGTGTTCCGCGGCCGCGCCTGCGGCACGCCGGGCGACGTCCTGGATGCGAGCCTGAAGGCGATCGCGAAGGAGGGCCGCGGCGCGGTGCTTTACATGGAGCCCCTCAACGCCGGCGAAGCCCTGTTGAAGAAACTCTCGGCGCGGCCGGGCGAAGCCGCCGGTCCCTCGGCGATGGACCTGCGTGACTACGGTATCGGCGCCCAGATTCTCCGGACGCTCGGTTTCAAAAAAATCCGCCTGCTCACCGGCAGCCCGCGCAAGGTCGTGGGCCTGGAGGCCTTCGGCATCGAGCTGGTCGGGCAGATCGACCCTCGTGGGTGAGCGCGGCCTGCGTCACGGGCGGCGGTGCGCTGTGGAGTGCGGCGACACGTCGCCGCTTTCGGCAGGCAGCCCCGGCTGCCTGCCGGCGGAGCGGTTCGTCGTGCCGCACCGTCCAAGGCGGCGACCTGTCGCCGCACGCCATAGGCCTGCGACCGGGTTCTATTTCTCCGTGATCGCCGGCGGTTTGTCCGCGGGCCCTTCGGGGGGCGCCGCAGGCAGGGTAAGGTAGAAGGTGGCGCCGCGGTCCACGCCGCCGGACTCGGCGCGGAGAGTGCCACCGAGGGCGGAGGCGGTGAGGACGCTGTTGTGCAGGCCGAAGCCATGGCCGTCCTTTTTCGTGGTGAATCCCATGGTGAAGAGGCGCGAGAGGTCCTCTGCGGCGATGCCGGCGCCGTTATCGGCGACAAAGTACCGGACTTCGCCGGCCTCCGTGGTTCGAACCCCTACCGTCACGTGCTTATCGTCGCGCCCGGCCCGCGCGAGCGAATCCTTCGCGTTGCGGATCAGATTGACCAGGATCTGCACCACCTTGTGGCGTTCGAGCCGGATCGGGGGGGCGGGCTGGTAGTCGCGATGGAGGGCGATCCGGTGTCTCAGCAGCTCGGCTTCGCAAAGCCGGAGCGCGTAGTCCATGGTTTCGGATGGCGTCTGAAGCTCCGCGAGGCCGGAGGCGCGGGCGAACTCCTGCTGCGAGGCGACGATATGGTTGATGTGCTCCACGCCGTCCCGCAGCGCCCGGATTTCCTCCAGGATCCGATCCCGGCCCTGGCGCAGGTGGGTATCCAGGGTGCGGACGAAATCGCAAATTTTCTGCCCGCGAGGATCCTGGGTGAAGAGCGCGCTCCATGGTTCGGATTCGCGCCGGAGCAGTTGTTCCAGACGGCCGACGGAATCGATCTTGAGCTGGCGGGCGCTGTTGGCGACCACGCCGGCGGAGGTGTTCACGCTGTTGAGCGCATTGCCGATGTTGTGGAGCACGCCGGTGGCGATTTCGGCGATGCCGGCGAGGCGGGAGACCTCGATGAGTTCGCGCTGCGTCTCCCGCAACCGAGCCTCGGTCTCGCGGAAGGGCGTAATGTCCCAGATGATGACTTGCACGCCGACGGGCACGCCGGCGTCGTCGAGGAGCGCGGTTTTTTTGACCTGGAGGTGGCGGCGGACGCCATCCCTTTCATCTACGCGCTCGTATTCCACGGGTTCCCCGGTGGAGAGGATGTGCTGATCGTCGGCCCGGACCTTGTGCACGAACTCGGGGGAAAAAATGTCCCGGTCGCGGCGGCCGATGATATGTTCGAGGGGCTGGCCCACGAGCTCGGCGAAGCCCTGGTTGGCATAGGTGAAACGGCCATGGGCATCCTTGCGCACGATGATTTGCGGCAGGCTCTGCACGAGCGAGGCGTAGAAGTAGCGGGACTGGCGAAGCGTCTCGTTGCTGCGCGCCAACTCGCGATAGAGCATGAGGCTGTGCAGGGTGCCGGTGACGTGGCGGATAAGCTCGGCGAGTTCGAGGCGATAGCGGGCGCGCGGGTCGGAAACAAAGTTGCCGACCACGGCTTGGCCCACGATCAGCGGAAAAAAGAGGACGACGCGATGGGACCGGGAAAGATCGAGCGCGGCCGCGGGCACATCGCGAAAACTCGCCGGCGATTCGTGCCGCGAGGCGGTGCGAAAATCCCAGCGGTAGAGGGTGCCTTCCATCCCGGAGGAACCCGGGCCCGTACCGGCAGCGTTTTGCAGATAGAATCGGGCCTCCTGGAAGCCGAGCGCGGCGAGCCCTTCCCGCAGGATCTCTGCGACCGTGCCCTCGTTCAGAGAATCGAGCGGCAAACCGCGAAGACGGATGGTGGTGTTGCTGAAGGTCTGGGCATATTCGGATTCGTGGACATAGGTGAGCCGACTGGCGGCCCGGGTGAGCCCGAAGGCGGCGGACAGGATCCGGCGGCGGCTGGCGTGGACGGCATCGGGAGCGCCGGAATCGGCCGTGACGTGCTCCTCGATGGCGCCGATCAGGGCAGGGAGCGGAAGATCGAGCCGGATGGCCTAGGCCAGAATTTTTTCGGTGGCGGCAATGACCTCCTCGACGCTCCCGTCCGCCGGCAAGCTTTCGAGGAGGGTCCGCATCTCCGGGGTGACAGGACCGTCGTCCGCCGGGGCTTCCCCGCCCCTGTCGAGCCGGGGATCCACGTCCGAGAAACGTGTGGTGTCGCGCCGGATGAACAGGGGCGGAACCTGGGTTAGCCGGGGCACGGTTTCTCCGCGGAGCTGCCGTGAGACCAAGGACAGGGCGACGTGCGCCATCTCTTCCAGGGGAATCTCGAAGGTGGTGAGGGGCGGGGCGCAGAGGGCGGCGCCATAGCGGTTGTCGTAGCCGACCAGTTCCACCCGGTCGGGCACGGAGATGCCGTGCACCTTGAGGGCGCGCATGGCCCCGAAGGCGTTGACGTCCGAGCAGGCTATGACTGCGGTGAAGTGAATGCCGGCGGAGAGCGCGGCGTGCACCGATTGGAAGGCGATCTCCTCGTCGAAGGCGCCGCGGAAGAGCAGTTCGGGGTCGCAAGGCAGGCCGGCTTCGGCGAGGCCCTGCCGGTAGCCGCGGAGGCGCCGTTCGGCGCTATGGTTGCCGTCGGGCCCGCACACGAAGGCGATCCGCCGGTGACCGTGTCGATGCAGGCGGGCCACCACCGCCGCGAGGCTCGGTTCGTCGTCCGCGATGACGTGGGGAACGGAGCCGGTACGCATGACCAGGGCCACGGGATGCCCGCTCTGGTACAAGGCGCCCATCCGGTCGATGAGCGCTTCCCCGGCGAAGAAGGCGATGGTGCCGTCGAGCCGGTCGGGATCATAGCCGAGCTGGTCAAAGGGAATTTCCGCCGCGATGCGGGTGTAACTTTCGTTGGCCAGGCAGCCGAGGATGACGAGGTGCAGGTTGAATTCGGCCGCAGCCCGGTTGAGTCCCCGCATGCTGAGGCCGGTCAGGCTGCTGTCGATCGGGAGAAACACACCGACACGAGGAGGACGGGGAGGGGCATTCACGTTCGGAGGGCGGACATCCAAGAGGCATCTCGGGAAAGGAGCGAGGCTTGTTGCTCCAATTTCCCGGCCCGTGCGTTTTTTTTACGTAGGGCCCGGAGATGAGGCGGGCGGGCTGCCTGCAGTGAGCGCAGGGCGGGAGGTCGTCTGATCCACGGCACTTGAATTTTTAGCCTGCGTTTAAAGCACCGGTTCCTACGCCTTCCTCTTTGATTTCCTTCCGACAGTCCTGGCCCGATGAAGTGGAGCGTGCGACCCGCGTCTGCCCCGATCCGTACGATGCGGACCGGTGTTTCCTCGCGGTGCAGGATGAGCCGGTCGAGCGGATTGTCGGGGCCGCCTTCTGGCGTTTCGTGGAGAGCCGGGGAGAAGCCGGCGAAGGCAAGGCTTCCGCCTCCCTGGGCGAATTCACCTGGCGGATGCTGCCGCGCCACGCCGGGACCGATATCGAGCGGGCCTTTCTCGCAGCCCTTCGCCAAGACGTGGAGGCTCGTTCCCCGGCCGGACTGCTGAAGACCCGCGGCGTTTTCCCGGTCGACTCCGCCGCCGTCCGAGTCCTGGGCGAAGCCGGATTCCGCGAGTATTCCACCAACATCGTTTTCGAGGGTTCGCATGCGGTGGCGGGTCAACGTCATGCCCGGATGCGGCGTAGCTTCGGGCAGGCGGATGCGTCGGCGCTCTCCCTAGCCGCGCCCGACGCGAGCCAGGCCGGGGCATTAAAACAGTTGATCGGGCGCGAGGGCCTGCTTTCCGCTCCCGAGATCGACCGCGCGCTGGCTCAGCCTTTTTTCGCCGGACGGGCTTTCGATCCGGAGTGGTCGACGGTGCTTTTGGAACGGCAGTCCGGGCGCCTGATCGGCGCCCAGTTGATCCGCTTCGAGGACGGTGCGATGACGATTCCGGCGGCGGCGATCGAAGCCGGCACAGGGCACCTTCCGGGGCTCGGCTGGTATCTGATGCTTGGCCGCTGGCTCGAACTTTGCGAAGCCCGCGGCTGGGCCGGCGTTTTTCGCTGCACGATCAACCCGTCCGCCAATTCCACCATGCTCAAGATGGCCGGGCTCTTCGGCTACCGCGAAGTCGCTCGAAAGCATGCCTACGCCATCGACCTCGTCGCTTCCGCGTCCGCTGGCATCCCGTCGTGATCCTTTCGCAAGAAATCCAACGGCACGCCGAGATGAACGGCTCCGCCATCGCGCTTGAATGGATCGAGGGCGACCGGACGGAGCCGGCCCGACGTCTGACCTACGCCGAGCTGCACCGGCGGTCCCGGGCGCTGGCTCGGGCGCTGCTGGTTCGGAAGCTGCGCGGCGAGCGGGTGCTGCTGCCTTTCCCCCCGGGGCTGGATTTTATCGTCGCCTTCGTCGCTTGCCTGGACGCGGGCGCCATTCCCGTGCCGACGCCCTTCCCGCAAAACCGGCGGACGCTCGCCCGCGCCCGGGCCATCCTCGCCGATTGCGCGCCCGCCCTCTGCCTCGCGCCGGAAACGTGGGTGGTTTCCCTGCGCGAGCGCCTGTCCCTGCCGGAGGCAGATGCGTGCGCGCCCGTCTGTCCCTGCCTGTCCTTCGAGGCCCTGCTGGACTCGAGCCTCTCCGAGAGCGCGGGCGCGGCCGGCCTGCCGGTTCCGGCTGCGGATGAGCTCGCCTATCTGCAATACACCTCCGGCACCGGCGGCAGCGCCAAGGGCGTGATGGTCAGCCATGCGAATCTGGCCCACAACGTCGGTCTCCTGGCCGCGGTCGACGACCCTTCGCGCCCGCGCCTGAGCTGGCTGCCCCATCACCACGACATGCAACTGGTGGTGATCTTGGCGCGTTCGCTGGCGATCGGAGCCCGGTGCGTGCTGATGTCGCCGGTCGATTTTTTGCAGCGCCCGCTACGCTGGTTGCGCGCGCTCGCACGGACCGGAGCCTATGCCAGCGGCGGGCCGAATTTCGCGTATGAACACTGCCTGCGCCGCGTGACGGAGGCGGATGTGGCCGGCCTCGACCTTTCCCGCTGGAAGATCGCCTTCAACAGTTCCGAGAGCGTGCGTCCGGCGACCTTGCGGCGCTTCGAGCAACTGCTGGCGGGCACCGGCTTCTCCTCCCGGGCCTGGTTTCCCGCTTACGGGCTGGCCGAGGCGACCGCCTTCGTCACCGGCGTCGGGCTGGGGGAGGAGCCCCTGCTGCGGCCGAGTCCCGAATCGGGGCAGCCGTTGGTTTGCTGCGGCCGGCCCGCGCCCGGCGACCGCGTCGCGATTGTGGAGCCGGCCGACGGGGCGGTTTGCCCGCGCGGGCGGACCGGCGAGATCTGCGTGGCCGGCGGCAGCGTGACCGCGGGGTATTGGCGGCGGCCCGAGGCTCGCGGGACGCTGTTTTACGAAGGCTTGGACGAGAAGGGCGGCGGAGTGGCGGCAGGTCCGGATTCCCGGCCTTTCCTGCGCACCGGTGATCTCGGGTTCCTCGATGAGGAAGGCCGGCTGTTTTTCACCGGCAGGATCAAGGACCTCATCATCATCCGCGGCGTCAACCACCATCCCGAGGACATCGAGGCCAGCCTCGACGGCTGCCATTCGGTGCTGCGTTCGGGCGAGGTCGCCGTGTTTTCCGCGGACGACGGCCGGGAGGAGCGCGAGCAACTGGTCGTGGTGGCCGAGCTCGGCCGCACGCATCGTCAGAACCCCGAAGTGGAGGCCATCGCCGAAGCCGTGCAGACCCTCGTCAGCCGTGAGCACGACCTGGTGCTGGACCACCTGCTCCTGCTCCCGCCTGGGGGGCTGCCCAAGACGACCAGCGGGAAAGTGCAGCGCGGCGTCTGCCGCCGTCTTTTCCTGGCCGGGGAGTTTTCGCCGCTTGCAGAATGGCATCGCCAAGCCTTCGTGCCGCGCGCTGGCATCCGTCCCGATTTCCGCGCCCCCTGACTCCTGTTGCCCATGCCGAACCAAGAAGACGAAATCCTGAGCTGGCTGATCGAGGCGATCGCCCGGGAAACCCGCTGCCTCCCCGCCGACATCGATCCCGACAAGTCGGTGCACACTCTCGGGATAGACTCCGCCTTGGTCATTTCGCTGACCTTCGACCTGGGCGACCGCTTCGGCGTGGAGCTGAACCCGACCTCGCTGTTCGAGCCGGAGAGCCTGCGCGCCTTTGCCCGGGAGCTGGCGTGGCAGATCGAAGGGAAAAAGACGACGGGTCCATGAACAAGGGTGTCCGGTTCAACCCGCTGGCGCCGGCGTTCCTAGCCGACCCCTATCCGGAATATCGCCGGCTCCGGGAGGAGGATCCGGTGCATTGGAGCATGACCGGTTCCTGGATTCTCACCCGCCACGACGACATCAAGGCGGCGCTGGCTGATCCGCGCTTCCGCACGGTGGATACGCCGGAGCGGGTCATCGAGCGCGGGCGGTCCTTCGCGCGCAGCGGACCGAACCTCGACCATCTGAACCGCTTCATGCGGAGCTTCTTCATCTTCGCCGATCCACCGGCCCATGCGCAGTTCCGCTCGCCGGTGCGGGCGGCGTTCTCCGCATTCGCGCCCGCCACGCTGACCCGCCTGATCGGGGCGGTCATCGACGAATTGCTCGAAGCGCTTTCGTCGCGCGACCAGGTGGACCTGGTGCACGATTATGCCGAGCCCCTCGCGTGCCGGACAATCGGGCGGATCATGGGTTTGCCCGACGCCGACGCGGCGAGAATCCAGACTCTGAGCCATCGCATCGCGCCGGTGCTGGATTCGATGATCCCGCTCGAACACTACCGCGACATGAACGAGGCGGTGGGGGAGATGCTGGCGTTCTTCGAGGAGGCGCTGGCCCGGGCCGGGTCGGACAACCGGTTCCTGCACGCCTTGCGCGACGCCGCGGTTGATGAAGCCACGCGCGACAGTCTCGCGCCGATTGCGGCGGGGGTCTTTTTCGCCGGCCAGGAAACCACGATAAACGCCCTCGCCAACGGCATCCATCTGCTGGGCACGGTCGTGGAACGGAGCGCGCTGGCGGGCCTGTCGTCGTCGCCCGCCCAGGCCAACTGGGTCCAGGAAATCCTTCGTTACGAGAGCCCGGTGCAACTCACCGCCCGCGAGGCGCTGATCGATCTGGACCTGCGGGGCCGTTCCGTGAAGGCGGGCCAGCGGGTGGTGTTGTATCTCGGCGCGGCCAATCGCGACCCGGTCGTGTTCGCCGATCCTGATCGACTCGATCCGGCCCGGGATGCGCGCGCCCACCTGGCCTTCGGCGCGGGCATTCACCGCTGCATCGGGGCGCACATCGCCACCGAGGAGATGCGGCAGGGCCTCCCCGCGCTGTTCGAGCGATTTCCCCGGCTCCGTCTCGTGCACGCGGAGCCGCGCTGGCGGAAACACGTGACCATGCGCGGGCATGCCGAACTGATCGCCGAACTGCAGCCCGGATCCACGGTTTCCGACCGATGAACACGCCATCCTTTTCCTCTTTCGAACATTTGCACTCGCCCGCGGTTTCGGCCGAGGCCCGGAGCGAACATCTGCATGCCTGGTACGAATATATCGCCCGGGAATTCCCCCGCCCCGGCTGGCTGTTTATGAATTTCGGCTACGTCGACCTCGACGGGCGGCCGGCTTCGGTTTCGCTCGGGGACGAAGGGCATCCGCTAGCGTCCTGCGCCCGGCTTTACACCCGGGTTGCTGAACGCCTCGAGCCGCGCGGCCGGCGTCTGCTCGAGGTCGGCTGCGGGCGCGGCGGCGGCGCGTTCACGGTGATGAAACGCCTCAAGCCCGCCGCACTGACCGCGATCGACCTTTCCGCCAACGCCATCGAACTCTGCCGGAGCGCTTTTCCGCTGCCCGGCCTGGCCTTCCAAGTGGGCAGCGCCGAGGCGATTCCCTTCGCGGACGCCTCCTTCGACGGGGTGCTCAACGTCGAGTCGTCGCATTGTTACCCCCATTTTAATCGCTTCGTCGCAGAAGTTCACCGCGTGTTGGTCCCTGGCGGACGTTTTTCCACCACCGATGCGCGTCCGGCCGGCGAGATGGTGTCCTGGCGGGCTGCCTTGCAGGCGTCCGGGCTCCGTTTGCTCGAGGAAGCCGACATCACGGCGAATGTCCTCGCCGCGCTTCGGCTGACCAACGACTTCAAGCGCAAGTTCGCCGCCGAGCACATTCCCGAAGCCTTTCGCGGGCATTTTCTCGAGTTCATGGGGGTGGAAGGCTCCTGGTATTTCGAAGCCCTGCGGAGCGGCGAACAGCGCTACGCGCGCTTCCTGTTGGAAAGGCCGGTCGGCTGACGGATTTTGGGACCTGAGGTCAATTTCGGGTAAATTCCCGGCATATTCCCCTCGACTCCCGGGCCGCGCTCCGCTGCTTTTCGCCTGGCAATCCCGCCCCCCTTCACCATGTCGCAAACCTCCCTCCGCGCGGAAAAGAGCCGCCTGCAGAAATTCATGCTCGCCAGCCCCGTCGCCGCCGCGGCGGTCGGTGCTGCATCCAGTGCGAACGCTGCCGTCGTTTATTTCAATACGGCGGATACCACTCTCTCCGGCCCTCCCAACGTCCTTAACTTCGGCAACATCAACCTGGCCGGAGGGACCTACGATACCTCCACCTCGGGCAATTCGTTCCGCGTGGGCTGGACTAACACGGATGCGGAAAAGCCGAGTCTGTTCACCAACGCGAATGTGGAGATCGCCGGTGATTCGAGCATCTTCGGCATCGGCGCGTCCCGTTTCACCGACGGCCAGTCGATCGACGCCGGTTCCGCCATCTGGACGAACGGCGCGCGTTACCTCGATTCCCCCTTTGGAACCGGCAGCGGCTGGCAAGATGGCGCCCCGATCGACGGCTACGCCGGCCTGCGCATCGTCAGCGGTGCGGATTACAATTACGGCTGGGCCGCCCTGAGCTATAACGACGCCACCAACCAGCTCACCATCACCGGCTTCGCCTTCGAATCGGCCGTCAACACCCCGATCCTCGCGGGCGCCGGCGCCATCCCCGAGCCCGCCGACAGTGCGCTGCTTCTGGCCTGTGGCGCCGCTGGTCTGGCGCTCTATCGGCGCCGTCGGGCCGAGGCGGCCTGATTCGCGCATTCTCCTTCCGGAATGGCCGACAAGGGCGTGGTTTTAAACCCCGCCCTTTTTCGTTTTACGAGCGGTGTGTGGCTCGAGCCGGGGGGAGACAAGACCCTCCGTTTCCATGGCGCTAACGAGCAAGAAACTCCTGCTGGTCGGCTGGGATGCGGCCGATTGGAAAATCATCCGCCCGCTGATCGCCAAGGGCGAGTTGCCCATGCTGGCGCGGCTCCTGCGGGGTGGAGTGAGCGGCAACCTTACGACCTTGGAGCCGGTGTTGTCGCCGATGCTGTGGACCTCGATCGCGACCGGCAAACACGCGTGGCACCACGGGGTCCACGGTTTCACCGAGGTGGAGCCGGATACCGGGCGGGTGGTGCCGGTCTCCGCAGCCACACGGCAGTGCCGAACCCTATGGGAAATGTTGGCGGACCATGGCCTAAAATCCCACGTGGTGGGCTGGTTCGCCACGCAGGGCGAACGCACGCCGGGCGTGAATATCGTTTCCAACCTTTACGCGCACGCACCCAAGGGGGCGTTGCGTTCGCCGGCGGACTGGCCACCGCCGCCCGCCGGGACCTATTGGCCCGAGACGCTGAGTAAGGCGCTCGACGAGATGCGTCTGCATCCGACGGAGCTAGACGGCGACATCCTGAAGCTGTTCGTCCCCCATGCCGCCGAGATCGACCAGCGCAGGGATCCCCGTCTTTACCGGCTGGCCGAGTGTCTTGCCGAGGCTGTTTCGATTCAGGCCGCCGCGACTTGGCTGATGGAAAACGAGCCGTGGAACCTGACCGCGGTGTATTTCCGGGCGATCGACGAGATTTGTCACGATTTCATGCCCTTCCATCCGCCGCGGATGGACGGCGTGCGGGAGCGGGACTTCGAACTCTACCACGACGTCGTGAACAGCGCCTACCGTCTGCACGATCTCTTTCTCACCCGC
Source organism: uncultured Akkermansia sp. (assembly GCA_966250295.1). GTDB lineage: Bacteria > Verrucomicrobiota > Verrucomicrobiia > Opitutales > Opitutaceae > IMCC26134_A. The sequence continues at coordinate 119,823 of CBINGR010000002.1, forward strand.
CTGATCGCATTGGCGGGCGAGGGCGCAGCCGTGGTGCTCGTCTCCGACCATGGTTTCCACTGCGATCATCTTAGGCCGCGTTACGTCCCCGACGTGCCGGCGGGAATCGTCGCCTGGCACCGTCCGCAAGGGATTTTTGCCGCCGCCGGGCCCGGTTTCGCCGCCGGGGAAGAGGTTCACGGTGCGCGCCTGCTCGACATCACGCCCACCATTCTCCGGTGGTTCGGTCTGCCGAGGGGCCGAGACATGGAAGGAAGAGTGTTGCGCGAGGCCTTTGCCGACCCGTCTCCGGAAGCCGAAATCCCCACCTGGGAAAAAGCCGCGTCTGCCGCGGATCAGGCGGCCACTCGGCCGCGTCTTTCGGACGAGGATAACCGGGCTCTGCTCGAGCAGTTCGTGGCTCTTGGGTACATCGAGGAACTGCCCGCCCGGCCTGACGCGGCGGCCGGGGCCACGCGGCGCGAGAACCACTGGCAGCTCGCTCAGGCATTCATGCACGGCGGACGGCCCGAGGAGGCCTTGCCTTTGTTCGAGGACGTATTCACCGCGCAGCCCGAGCGGGTGGACTACGCGCAACGGCTCGCGCACTGCCAGATGCAACTGGGTTTGCTGGAGGAGGCGGAGGCAACGATCGACGCTGCGTTGGACAGTTTCGGGGATGCGCCCGGCGGCCATCTCATCCGCGCCGAGATCGCCTGGCAACGTGGGGATTTCAACGTGGCCTTGCGCCACCTTGAGACCGCGCAGGCGGGCAATCCCGATTCGCTGCCGCTCTGGGAACTGCTGGCCCGCACGTTTCTGAAGCTTCGCCGTTGGAACGAGTGCGAAGCCGCCGCCCGCAAGGTGCTCGCGCTCGATCCCGAACACGCGCTCGCCTGGACCGGCATTGCTCGCTGCCAGCTGCACCGGGGTGAAAGCGAGGCCGCGGTCAAATCCGCGCTCGAGGCGGTTTCCCTGCAATATTCGAACGCCCTGGCCCACCTCAACCTCGGGCTCGCTCTCGGCCAACTCGTGCGCTGGGAGGAGGCGGCCCATGCCTTCCGCAACGCCACCATTCTCCAGCCCTACCTGATCCCGCCGCACCGCTTTCTCTCCCACGCCCTGCGGCAGCTGGGACGCGTGCCGGAAGCGGACCAGAGCATGGAAAGGGCCCGCGGCCTGCGCCACGTTCACGATTTTCAGAAACAGCAACAACTCGCGCAGCGCCGCGACAGTCTCGCGAAACGGGCGGCGGAGCGCCGGGCGAAGCGGCAGGAGGCGCGCGAGGAGGCCGCCCGGCGCGCGGCCGGGGCCGCCGCGGTCAAACCCCTGGAGTTGGTGCTCGTTTCCGGGCTTCCCCGTTCCGGCACGTCCCTGATGATGCAGATGCTCGCCGCTGGCGGCCTGCCCGCCCTTTCCGACGAGCGGCGCATGGCGGACGAGAGCAACCCCGGGGGCTATCACGAATGGGAGCTGATCAAGCAGCTTTCGCAGAATCCCCGCCTGATCGAGCAGGCCGAGGGCAAGGCGGTCAAAATCATCTCGGCGCTGTTGGCCCATCTGCCGCTTCGGCATCGTTACAAAGTGATCTTCATGCGCCGTCCGGTGTCGGAGGTGGTGCAGTCGCAGCATCGCATGCTCGAACGCAACGGACGCTCTCCCCGTCTCGACGCCGCCTATCTGGAGCGCACCCAGGCGGAGCACGTGGAAACCGTCCTGGCGATGCTGGCTCGGATCCGCCAGGTGGAACTGCTGGTGGTGGATTATCCCGCCTTGGTCGCGGCTCCAGCCGAGGGCGCGCAACGGATCATCGACTTTCTCGGCCGGCAACGCCTTCCGCAGGCGGAGGCGACGGCCATGGCGGCAGTCGTCAACCCTAAGCTCTACCGCCAGCGCAGCGACGGGGCGGGGGGCCAGGCTCCGCAGTGATCCGGACAGGGGCGGGCGGCGCGCCTCCATAAAAAAACCGCTTCGCGCGGGGCGTAAGCGGGTTTTCCTAAAGTGGTGGCAAGACCCGGAATCGAACCGGGGACACGTTGATTTTCAGTCAACTGCTCTACCAACTGAGCTATCTTGCCGAGGCCGCAGGAACGCTGCGGGAAGGGGAGCAAAGGGCGCCCGAAAGGTGCGTCAACGGGAATTTTGATTAACCACGAAGAACGCGAAGGGCCGCGAAGTCGATCGGATCACTTTGAGAAAGGCATGGTCCTCTGGGCCGTGGCCTGTCGACGCGCTTAACTGGACGCCCCCGCGAGGGCAGCTACCGAAAAAGCCACCGAGGAAACCGGCTGGGTTTCTACCCAAACGATCCTGGTTTTTTTCGTGAGCCTTCGCGTTCTTCGCGGTTGAAGAAACTCGGGCGGCTTACTTCGCCAGCAGGCCGCGCAAGTCGGCGAGGGTCAGTTTCGCGTTTACCGCATCGCTCGCCTCGAACACGTCGGCCAGCAGGCGGCGTTTTTCCTCCTGCAGCATCAGCACCTTTTCCTCCACCGTGCCGGAGCAGATCAGCTTGTAGCTGGTCACGACCTTCGTCTGGCCGATGCGGTGGGCGCGGTCCGTCGCCTGCGCTTCGGCGGCGGGATTCCACCACGGGTCGAAGTGCACGACGGTGTCGGCGCCGGTGAGGTTGAGGCCCGTGCCGCCGGCCTTGAGCGAGATGAGGAAGACCGGGATATCGGGCGAGGCGTTGTAGCGGTCCACCTCGGACTGGCGCTGCTTCTGCGGGGTGGAGCCGTCGAGGTAGCAGTAGGCGATTTCCTGCTTGTCCAACTCGTCGCGGAGCAGGGCGAGCAGGCTGGTGAACTGGGAGAACACGAGCAGGCGGTGACCGTCGTCCACGGCCTCGGAGAGGAGCTCGCGGAAGGCCTCGAGTTTCGCGGAGGAGGAGGCCTCGGCCATCTGCTCGACCAGGCGCGGGTCGCAGCAGATCTGGCGCAGGCGGAGGAGCTGGGTGAGGGTCGCCATGCGCTGGGAATTTTCCGAGGCGCCGCCCGCCGCGAGGGCATTGAGCTGCTCCTCGGACTGGCGCTGGTATTCGTTGTAGAGGGCGAGCTGCTCGGCGGTGGGGGTGCAGTGGATGACCTGCTCGATCTTGGGCGGCAGCTCGGCGGCGACGGCGGACTTGGTGCGGCGGAGGATGTAAGGCGCGGTCTGCTTGCGCAGGCGCTCGTCCTGCCAGTCGCGATCGGCGGTCTTTACGCCCGAGCCGGCGGAGGCGGGGAGCTTGGCCTCGACGTAGCCGGGGAGCACGACCTCGAAGAGAGCGCGCAGGTCCTCGAGCGAGTTTTCCACCGGCGTGCCGGTGAGGAGGATGCGGCTTTTCGCATGGAGGGCGCGGAGGGCGCGGGCATTGAGCGAGCGGCGGTTCTTGGCATGCTGGGCCTCGTCGGCGATGAGGGTGGCGAGGTCGATCTCCGCGAACAGCTCCGAATCGCGGCCGAGGGTGCCGTAGGAGGTGATGAACAGGTCGTGCGCGGCGGCGTCGGCGGCGGAGGCGAGGCGGTTCGCGCCGTGGTGGACAAAAACGCGCAGGGCGGGGGCGAAGCGGGCGCATTCGCGGCGCCAGTTTTCGACCAGGGAGGCGGGACAGACCACCAGCGAAGGCAGGCGGGCCGGGGCTTTTTTGGGATTTGTCGATTTGGAATTGGAGATTTCGCCGCCGGCGCCGGCGGCTTCAAGCGGGCTGGCGGAGGCGGCCGGCGGCGCGCTGATGGCGGAAAGGAGGGCGATGGCCTGGGCGGTTTTGCCGAGACCCATTTCGTCGGCGAGGATGCCGCCGAGATCGTGGCGGTGGAGATGCCAGAGCCAGGCGACGCCGATCTGCTGGTAGGGACGGAGGGTGGCCGAGAAAGTGGGAGGCAGCGGTGCAGGTTCGAGCCGGGTCAGGTCGCGCAGGGCCTCGGCGCGGCGGCGCCAGGCTGCGGGCGGCTGGTAACCTGGCGAGAGGGTGTCGAGCATCTCCTGGAGCTCGGGTATCCGGGCGGCCGATACGCGCTGGATCTTGCGGGCGACGACGGGCGCGGCGGTGCCGCCGGCGAGGGCGGCCTGGGCGGCGGCGAGTTTTTCGAGCTGGGCGGGGGCGAGGAGGTAGATCTTTTTCCCGTCCTCGACGAAGCGGCGGCCGGCGGCGAGCGCGGCGCGGAGGTCCTCCTCGGTAACCTTGCCGGCGGCGAGGCCGACGGCGACGGTGAATTCGCCCTCGCCGGCCTCGGCGACCTTGGCCTCGACCTCGGCTTCGGCGAGGATCGCGGCGTGTTTGTCGAAGTTGGGGGTGAAGTCGGCGTGGAAGCGGTTGCGCAGGGTGTCGCCGTGGGTGGCGAGGAAGTTAAGGACCTTGTGGCGGTCGCGCAGCCACCACTTTTTGGTGGATGGATCGAGGGCGAAGCCGTTGGCCGCCAGCAGCTCGCGGCCGGCGGCATAGGCGGGATGCTCGCGCGAGGGAAGGGTGATGGCGAGGTAGTGCTCGCTGCCGTCCACGGTGAGCGGGGTGAGGGGCTCGTCGCGCGGCACGATGCGCGGGGTGCGGGCGGAGAGCGAGCGGGGGCCGGCGGACGCAGCGGGCGAGGTGGGCGCGGGAGGCGGGGTGGCGGAGCCCAGGTGCTCGCTGACGCCGCGGAGGCGGGGGCCGAGCCAGAGGAGATTTTTCTGCGGCTCGGTGACCATGGCGAAGACCGGCTGGCCGGCGAGGGCGACGACGAGTTCGCGAAGCTGGGCGCGGGTGAGCTGGAGAAAGGGCGGCGGGGTGGGGGCGCCGTTACAGATGCGGGAAAGGATCGCGAGGGCCGGGAACTGCGCCGGGGCGGGCGGCGCGGCGGAATCGAGCTGGACCTTCACGGGTATGGCGTCGCGGAGGGCGGCGTCGGGGAGATTGGGCGGGAGCAGGAGGCGCAGCATGCGGAACGCGCCAGCTTGGGGCGCCGAGCCGGGGGCGGAAGGAAAAAGCGGGCGGGGGAACGGCGGTCTTCGCGCAGAAGACCTGCCAGCGGCGGATGCAGCGGTTTTGTCACCAGTTTGGTGACAAAACCGCTGCGTTACGGCCGAAGATGGGCGGAGAAAAGGTCACTGGTCCGGTGACAAAACCGGAACCGGGGCGTCAGGCTGGCGATGCCGGTGCAGCGGCGGAAAGCCGCCGCCGCAGCTCGGCCGGATTGCCGTCTCCCACCGGGCGCTGCAGGACGAAGCCCCGGCTCTTATAGAACTCCACGAGCTGAACGCGGCGCCGCCGGCTGCCGGGATCGGTGAAGGCCATGGCGGGCTTGTCGACCGTCTCTTCGGTCAGGAAAACCCGGATCTCAACGTCGTCCTTGGCGGGCCGCAGCTCGGCGAGCAGGGCGTCGAGGAAGCGGGCGATGAAACCGCCACCGTCCAATTCGAAAGGAATAAAAAGATCCCGGTCCTTCCATTCGTAGCGGATTTCCTCTTGAAGGCGGATCTTGTCCACCAGGGCGAGGCCGAGGGAAATCGGGGCGAGGGAAGCGGCGGACGAGCTGCAGGGCAACAGTTCGTAGAGGAAGGCCAGGCGCTGGGAATCCGGCGTTTGAGCCGTCGTCTCCGGCGGGGTGCCGTGACGCGACCGCCAGCGGCGTACGGCGAGGCAGTCGGCATCCGCCACCGGATCAAAGGGCCGGAAGTGGAGGCCGGCGCGGTTGGGCGTGGCGGGGTGCGACGAGCCCTGGCCGCGGCCGGGGAGGTCGTCTTTCTTGTTGTAGCCCACGTCCAGACGGAGCCAGACGAACTTGCCGAAGCCGTAGCTGCCGGTGGCCTTGAGGACAGGCCACCATTCGCGGAAAGAGGGCATGGCGGCCCAGCGATGGAGCCAGGCCATCCAGCCCTCGTTGAGGGGATGGGCCCACAGCATGTCGAGCCGGGCGAGGCGCCAGACATCCTCCATGACCTGCACCAGCGCCAGCAGATGCAACACGGCGGCGTTCCGCTCCCCGGGCGTGGGCGAGGCTTCGGCGGGGATACCGCACTCCGGCAGGAATTCGGCGCGCAGCCAGGCCGGCGCCTCGCGGCGGAAGTCGGCTTCGAAGGCGGCCACGCGTTCCGCAAGGGCGCGCAGTTCCTCGCCCGGCTCGCGCCAGCCGGCCTGCCACTGGCTGGCGGCCTTGTGGAAGATGTTGTCCACTTTCGAGGGATTGGCGGTGCGGGGCGTTTCCAGATAACGAAACGCGCTGTGGCCGGCGTGCTCGCCGAGACGGCGATAGGATTCCCACTGGGGTTCGTCGTAAAACTGGTCGACCGTGGTTTGCTGGGGAAAATCGCCGTTGGTCACCTTGTATTGCGTGACGTCGGTGGGCTCGTCGCCGGTGAGCACCGGTTTGAAATAAAGGAGGATGCCTTTGTCGGCGCCGGTGGAGCCGTCGTAGTGGATGGTGCCTACGGCGAGGTGCTGGCGGGCGAGGCCGTCGGGGCCGGGTTTGAGGACTTCCAAGTCGATCTCGATTTCCACGCCAAAGTCCTCGCGCAGGCGGCGGGCGGTACGGGCGAAATCGTCGAAGGTGGAGGCGGGGTCGGCGCCGCAATCGCTGAGGATGACGTAGCGGCAGTGGCGGCGGACAAGTTCGTAGAGGCCGAAATTCTCGAAGTGATTGCCGTCGGAGAGGTGAAGCCAGCCGCTGTGCTTCTTCACCCGAGCGCTGCGGTCGGCCCGGGTGTAACCGAACATCTCGGCGAGGAAAAAGGTGCCGGGGAGCTTCCGTTGCAACGATCCGCCGGAGCGAGGATGGGGGACCCACAAGCCGAGGCGCAGGTTGAGCGCGGTGGTGAGGAAGGCCACCGCGCCACCAAAATGCATGGAAATGAAGCCCATGTTGGAGTTGAAGGCGGCCGCCGAGGCGGTGAGGGCCGCGGAAAAGTTGAGGGCGTCGAGGGGCAGCGTGTCGTTGCCGAGACTGACGCCGCGGGCCGAGACCACGGCGCTGCGGGCGCCGCGGTAGAGCGTGGCGAGATGATCGCCGGAGAGATTGTTGGCGGCGCAGCAAACCAGGTGGATGGGCGCGAGACGGGCCCGGAAGCAGCGGTCTTTCCCCTCCAGGGGCGTTTCAATGTGCCTTCGCAATTCGCCGAGGGTGAAGTCGTCGTTGGCCCGTTCCTGGGACTGGCGGTTGAAGTTGTCCTTCCGATCACGGCGGGCCTGGGTGTTGCCGGCGTCCAACGAGTCGCGGTTGGCCGCCCCGAGAAAACAGCGGGAGATACGGCTGCGGTAGAATTCGTGCATGCCGATGCGGGACGGATGGAGCAGGCAGAGAAAAAGGAAGGCGACGAAAAGCGAGCCGAGGAAACACCAGAGAAGATTTCGGTAGAGCGGGGCCGATGCGGTGGAGGGCAAAAGCCGGGAGAGGATCCAGGCCACAAGGATGACCGCGGCGGCCACCGCGACGTTGGCGGCGATTTTCGGAAGAAGCGGCTTCAAACGGTCCAGCACCGTGCCGGTGCCGGGGCTCTTTTCCCCCGCGCCGAGCCATTTGCGCAGGAGGGTGAAAGCGGCCGCGGCTAATCCGCCGACCGTGGTGGGCGCCGTCGCGCCGCCGATCCGGTCCAGCCCCTCCGTCGCCGCCCACCAGAGGAGCAGGATCAGGGTCCAGAGCGTGGCGGGAGCGAGGCAGCGTGCGATGGAACGATCGAAGGCCTGCGCCCGATGAAGATCGTCGGACGATTCGGGATCGAGGAAACGGGCGTAGAGGATGCGCACGATGAGTCCGATCAGGCCGGCGATCACGAGGGCGAGCGGGGCGTAGAACCAGGCGCGCTTGAGCGCGAGGCCGGGATGGCGGACCACGGCGGAAGAAGGCGCCGCCGGGGTGGCGTCCGCGGCCGGAGCGGGAGGCAGCACGGTTACCGACAGGCCGACCACGATCTGATTCGGAACCGCGGCGGGCGGACGGACGGCCGGAGGCGCGGCCGCCGGATGCCCCATGGGGTTGCAGGCAAGGAGGCTGAAAAGCAGGCCGGCGGCGACGAAGGCCCAGGCGAAGCCGAGGTAGAAGCAGTCGTTTTTCTCCAATTCCACCTGTTCGGCGGCTCCTTCCTTGCGCCACCAGTGTTCGGAGCCCCACTGCAGGATCAGGACGAGGAGGAAAAGGACCAGAGAAGCGGTGAGCGGCCGGCCATGCGCAGCGAACCAGCCCCAGCCGGGCACGGCCAGGCCGGTCTGGCCGCTGGTTATCTGGACGAGCGCGAGCCAGAGCGCCCAGCCGCCGGTAAGGAGAACCGCGGTGAACAGCAGCGAGGGCACCAGTCCGCCCAAGATGGTGACGATCGCGTTCCAGAGATCCACGCTGTCCGGGCTGAGGCGCGGCATCAGGAAGCGGCTGAATTCGCGCAGGTGCCGGAATTCCTTGCGCTCGCGGATGTCGCCGAGCCCGGGTTTCTTTTCGTCCGCGGTCTCGGCGGAGGTCTGCTTGGGAAATACGAGATGGACCGGTTCCTCCCGGCCATCGGCGTTTTTCCGCGTTTCCCGTTCCTCCGAGCGGAGCTGCCAGGCGGTCCAGAAGCCGCCGATGTAACCGCCGCCGGAGACAGTCGAGAGATAGTCGACGTGTTCGAGCACGCCTTTTCGGTCGAGCGCCTGCAGGAGGCCGAGGTTGAAGGTGGCGCTGCGGATGCCGCCGCCGGAGAGGGCGAGGCCGACGCGATCGCGGTTGGTGAAAGCGAGCCACGGCTCGTCGGCGGCCCCGGGGGTGGAAACCACGGTGTCGAGCTCCGGCGGGGACGGGGCGCCATCGCCTGCCTTTGCCTTGCGCAACTGCTCGTCCTCCTGCTCCACCAGGGTGCGAAAACTGATCGGCGGAGGAGGGGTGTCGGCGGCCTGGGATTTTTCGCTCATGGCGGAAATTTTGTGCTAAGAAACTGGTTTTTAGTTTCTTTCGTAACCGATGAGCTACGGTCAACCGGCAATTTGCAGCGTTTTGCCGTATGTTGGCGCCTGGTTTATTGACGCGCGACCGAAGGACACGGGGCCGTGTTTCCGCTGCGTGGCGGGATGGAGTGGGGAAATGGGGCGCCGGCTCTCTCCGCTACACCCGCGGGACGGTATCAGCGGGCGAGGACGGTCTTGAGGACGCGGCCGAGGTCGCCGACGCGGTAGGGCTTGGTGATGTAGCCGACGAAGCCCATGTCGAGGTAGCGCTTCACCATGTCGTCGTCGTCGTAGCCGCTGGTGACGATGGCGCGGACCTCCGGGTCCAGTTCCTTGAGGCGCTTGAAGCATTCCTCGCCGCCCATGCCGCCGATGACGGTGAGATCGAGCAGCACGGCGTCGTAGGGACGTTTCACGGCCAGATAGCGGCGGTAGAGTTGGAGGGCCTCCTCGCCATTGCGTGCGACGTCGTGGGTGTAGTCGAGGCTGGCGATCATGGCGCCGGTGAGCTCGCAGATCTTGGGGTCGTCGTCCATGAACAGGATGCGGCCGGTGCCGAAGCGGAAGGTCGGGGCGCGGCGGGTCTCCTCCTGCAGGGGCTTGTTGGCGGCGGGGAGGAAGACACTGAAGAGCGTGCCGACGCCGGTGGTGGACTCGACGCCGATGCGGCCGCCGTGGCGGCGGACGATGCTGTCCACGGTGGCGAGGCCGAGGCCGGTGCCGGATTTCTTGGTGGTGAAGAAGGGGTCGAAGATCTTGGTAAGGATCTCGGGGGGGATGCCGGAGCCGTTGTCCTGGACGTCGATGCGGAGATAGCCGCCGGGGGGCAGGCCGTCGACCTCGCCCTCGGCGAGGTGGAGGTTGGAAGCGCCGAGGGTCACGCGCCCGTCCGCGGGCACGGGCATGGCCTGGATGGCGTTGATGATCAGGTTCTGCACGACCTGGAGGATCTGGCCCTTGTCGATCTCGACGGGAAAGAGGTCGGGCGGGGTCTCGACTTTGACGACGACGGGGCTGCCGGCGGCGGCGATGCGCACGGCATTCTGGAGGAGGTCGGCGGGGGCGACGACCTGGCGGGTGGCCTGGGCGCCGCCGCCCTTGGCGAAGGTGAGGAGCTGGCGGGTGAGCTGCTTGGCGGCGAGGCAGGCCTGCTCGGCGGCGTCGAGCTGGTTGAAGTTGCGGTTTTCCTTCGCGGTGGAGACGCCCCCGAGGATCGTGGTGAGGAGGTTGTTGAAATCGTGGGCGATGCCGCCGGCGAGGATGCCGAGGGACTCGAAGCGGTTGGCGCGAACGAGCTCCTCGGGGGTGAGCGACATCTCGGCCGGGTCGCGGAAGACGACGACGAAGCCGGCAAGGCCGCCGGCGGAGTCGCGGCTTTCGCGGGCGAGCCAGACGACGGGACGGGGCTCGGCGCCGGAGTCGGAGGCGAGGGCATGGACATCGCTGAGACGGCCGGCGGCGGAGCCGGTCTGGTGGAGGGCGAGTTCGATGGCGTCGTCGGCGGGGCGGCCGTTGGCGCGATGCACGAGGGGCACGACCTCGGCGAGGGGCCGTCCGGCGGCGTCGGCGGCGGAGAGCCCGAGCAACGTGGAGGCCTTGGCGTTGAGCGTCACGACCTGGCCGCGGGCGTCGGCGACGACGACGGCCTCGGCGAGGCTGGCCAGGGCGGTGTCGACGAGGTCCGACGGGATGGCGCCGGGAGCGGCGCCGAGGCCGGCGAGCGGCAGGGCGTAGCCGGTGACGCGGAGCAGGTCGCCGCGGCGGCCGAGCTCGCGCTGGAAGCCGACGACGACGGGCACGGGCCGGCGGGCGGCGTCGCGCAGTTCCACGATCTGGCGGCCTTCGGAGACGTCGGCGCCGGCGGTGCGGAAAAAGCCGGCGAGGCCGCCGGCGAGGGCGGCCGGGGGAAGGGCGGCGGTGAGCGGGGTGGGCTCGGGGAGGGCCTGGGCGTCCTCGTCGGCGCGGGTGCCGAGGAGGCGGTGCCAGGCGACGGAGAACCAGTGCTGGCGCTCGGTGAAGTCGAGGTCGAAGGCGGCGAGGCCGCCCTGGGTGCAGAGGCGCTGGAGGCGCTCGTCGTTGAGCAGGCTGATCTCCTCCAGTTCCTTGCGCTCCGTAATGTCGAGATGAATACCGCTGACGCGTTGGAGGGCGCCCTCGGGGCCGAAGACGCGCACGCCGACGCAGGAGACCCAGAGGTAGCGGCCGTCGCGGTGGCGGAGGCGGTATTCGACGGCGAAGGGGCGGGCGCCGGCGGGCTGGCGGCGGGGGGCGTGGTCGGGGGCGGCGGCGGTGTCGTCGGGGTGGACGAGCCGCCGCCAGGTCGCGAGGGTATCGGGCAGTTCGTGCTCGGTGTAGCCGAGCATGCGTTTCCAGCCGGTGGAGGTGACGAGTTCGCCGGCATCGAGACGCAGGTCGAAGAAGCCGAGGGCGCCGCGGTTGGCGAGGAGGGCGAGCGCCTCCTGCATGGGATGACTGGGCGGGAAGGGGGCGGTGGTGGCGGACTCGGGCAGGGCGACGAGGGTGGCGATCCAAGTCGAGTCATCCGCGGCGGGGTCGAGGCGAAGGTGGCAGGGGCGGGGGCCGGAAAGGGGACGGATGCTTTGGGGGCGGCTGGTGGCGGTGTCGCGGAGCGCTTCCCACTGGATGGTCAGCAGGGAGGGGTCCTCGGTCGAGAATTCGAAGCGCAGGAGGGAGACGAAGAGGCGGCCACGGAGATTTTCCAGGGGGGCACCGAGGGCGGTCGCGGCGGCGGCGTTGGCGGAAAGGATTCGCCCCTCGGCGTCGAGGAGCAGTACGGCGGGGGCATCGGTCGTGGCGGCTTGGACCATGGGGCGGGCGCGGCGGCGCGGGGCGGGGCGGAGGGGACCTTGCGATCAGGGAGCGGGCGCGTCGAGTTCCTTACGGGTTTTTTAGCTGGCGGGCGCGAGCGTCCGGGCGGAGGCGAGGCGCTGGGTGGCGGTGGGGCTTTCCCCCGCGAGCCAGCGGCGGGCGCGGCCCTCGAGGAAGCGGACGTAGGCGGCAGAGTCGTTGAGGCAGGGCACGTGGTGGAAAAATTCGCCGCCGGCGTGCAGGAACTGTTCCTTTCCCTCGCCCTCGATCTCCTCGAGTGTCTCGAGGCAGTCGGCGACGAAGGCCGGGGTGAAGACGAGGAGGCGCTTTTTGCCCTCTTTCGGCAGGCGCTCGAACTCGAAGTCGGTGTAAGGGGTGAGCCAGGGCTCGCCGGCGAGCCGGGACTGGAAGGAGATGGACCACTTGCCGTCCGGGATGCCGGCGCGCTTCACGAAGGCCTGGGTGGTCTTGATGACTTGGGCGCGGTAGCACATGGCGTGGGCGGCGGAGCAGGTGTTGCAACAGTCTGGCGTGACAAGGCAGTGCGCGTGGGAGGCGTCGGACTTGCGGACGTGGCGCTCGGGGATGCCATGGTAGGAAAAGAGGACGTGGTCCCAGCGATCGGCGTCGAGGTGCGGGCGGGAGACCTCGTGCAGGGCCTCGATATAGTCGGCGTCTTCGTAGAAAGGCTGGGTGCAGGCGATCTTGAGCCCGGGGGCGTGGACCTCGGCGTCGGCATAGACCTTCACGACGACGGTCTCCCAGGAGGACATGGCGTAGTGGGGATATTGGGGGATGAGGAGCAGTTCCTCGATGCCGGCGGCGGCGATGGCCTGGAGCACGCCGGGTATCGCGGGGCTGCCGTAGCGCATGGCGAGGAACACGGGGGTCTCGGGGCCGAGCGCGGCGACGAGTTTGCGCTGCACGCTGAAGGAGGTGAGCACGAGGGGCGAGCCGTCGGGCTGCCAGATCGCCTTGTAGGCCTCGGCAGATTTCGGGGCGCGGCGGGGACTGATGATGCAGTTGACGAGGAACCAGGCGAGCCAGCGGGGCTTGAGATCGATGACGCGCTCGTCGCCGAGGAATTCGCGCAGGTAGCGGCGCACATCGGGGACGTCGGTGGAATCGGGGGAGCCTAGATTGACGAGAAGAACGGCGCGCTTGGACGAGGACATGGAGGCGCTATGGGGGAAGGGAGCGGGACGCTTGTCAAACGGGCGCGAGGCGACCCCGTCCCGGCCGGAACCGGAAGGAAGATACCGATGGCGGGGCATAACCGCTTGGCACGGCGCGAGGGGCGGTGTTGAGTGGGCCTCATCCGGCCCCGATGAGTGTCCGCCAGCATCTCCTCGTCACCTTGTGCGCCTGTCTGGCCATCACTCTGGCGGCGACGTATGCCCTTCATCTCGGGCAGCAACGGGAGATCGCTGCATTCGCGCGGGCTTTTTCCGCGGAGCGGCGGGAGCAACTGGACGACGCGGTGGCGGAGGAATCCCGGCAACTCGCGCTTTTTGTGCAGGATTACAGCCAATGGGACGAGATGGCGCGGTTTGTGGAGTCGGGAGACCGGGAGTGGGCCCGGCTCAACATCGACGAGGTGATGGCACGTTTCGACCTGGACGCGGTGTGGGTGCTCTCCAATTCGGGCGCGGTCATCTACCAGGCCTTTCGAAGCCCGCAGACCGCGCTGGCCCTGCCCGGGGGGCTGGACCGGCTGGCGGCCCTGCAGGCCGGTGCCGAGGAGGCCCGAGGGGGATTTTATTCGGCGGGGGGCCGGACAGTGGACTTTCGCGCGCTGTCGATACACCCCACTGCGGACACGCTGCGGGCGACGCCGGCGGCCGGCTGGCTCGCTGCGGCCCGGGTGCTGGACGGCCGGGGCATCGATACCCTGGCGCGAAAGCTGAAGGCGGCGGTTACCCTGCATCCTCCGGGGCGGGAGGAGGTCGAGGCCGGGGAGGGTGAACTGGCGGTGAGCCATCCCTTGCAAGGGTTTCCCTCCGGGGAGACGCCCGCTGTGGTGCATGCGACCTTCAAGCTAAAGTCCCTGGAGCTGGGCGAGCACTACAACCGCAGGGAAAGCCTCATCCTTGCCGGGTCCGGCGTGTTTTTGTTCGCGCTGGTGGCATGGAGCCTCAATCGCAACGTGCTGCGGCCCTTGAAGCGGATTGGCGAAAGCCTGGAACTGCATTCGCCCCGGCCGCTGGAGGAGGTTCCCGCCCGCCTGCCGGAGTTTTTGCGCATCGCGGCGCTGATCCGGAGCGCGTTCCGGCAGCAGGAGGCCTTGCACAACGAAATACTGGAGCGCGCGAGGCTGGGGCGCGACTTGCATGATGGCGTCATCCAGAACCTGTATGCGACCGGCCTGGGCATCGCCCAGGGCCAGCGCCTGATCGCGCGGGACCCCGCCGCGGCCGCGAAGCGCCTGGAGGAAACGCGACGCACCCTGAACGAGACGATGGAGCACCTGCGCCGCTTCATCGAGCGCGTCGAGCCGGAGGAATCGCCGGACGTCGCTTTCGCGGATGCCTGCGTGGCCTTGTTCCAGACCCTGCGCGTCCACCGCGACTGCACGCTCGATCTGCAGGTGGACGAGGGGGCCGAGGCGCGCCTGGCGCCGTCCTCGAAGGCGGCCCTGCTCCTGATCGTCCGGGAGGCGGTGTCGAACGCGCTGCGGCACGGCCGGGCGAAGCGCGTGGGGGTGAGCCTGCTGCCGGAGGGCCAGGGCGTGCGGCTGCGCGTCGACGACGACGGGGCGGGCTACGACCCCTCGCGGGTCCAGGCGGGCGGTCGTGGGCTCGGCAACATGCGCGCGCGGGCGGCGGACCTGGGCGCTTCGCTCGCCGTGGAGACTGCGCCAGGCCGGGGCGTGGCGTTGACCGTGGCCTGGAGCGGGGGGACGGCCGGCCGGCCCGCCGCGGCGTGAACGCCGCCAAGCGGCGAAGCGGGACGATGCGGGCTTGCGGCGGTAAACCGGAGGCGTCCCAATCCGTCCCACGCAAACCGATGACGCTCCGACCGCCAGCCGCGTGGATGACTGCCCCGACCGAAATCCCGGCCGCGCGCCCCTCCGGGAAGCTCCGCGCAGTATGAGCGAGACGAATACAACGGAGTCCGCCGGGGGCCCTAAGCCGCCGCGGCGGACCATCATCACGCGGAGCGAGACCGGCGCGGTGATGCGTTGGGACGCTCCGCCGGCGGAGAAGCTGGGAGACTCGATTCCGGGGCTGAAAGTGAAGGCTTTGTGCGGAGTGGGCGGGATGGGCGCGGTTTACCGCGCGGAGCAGGCCCGGCTGGGGCGGACGGTGGCCGTGAAGATCCTGCCGGCGGCCACCGCGCCCGACCAGGAGGCGCGGGAACGCTTCGAGCGCGAAGCGCGCATCCTCTCCACGATGAACCACCCGAATGTTCTGGGCATTCACGACTTCGGGTCGCTGGAGGACGGCACCCTCTACCTGGTGACGGAGTGGGCGGCAGGCGGGGACCTGGCAAAGCTGATGGGCGGGCGGGCGCATCCGCCGGCCGAGGTACAGGTTTGGGTTCGGCAAATCGCGGCTGCGCTTACGGCCGCACACGCCCAGGGAATCATTCACCGCGACCTGAAGCCGGCGAACGTGCTCGTGCTTGCGGACGGCCGGCTGACCTTGGGGGACTTCGGCCTGGCGCACGCGGGCGGCGGGGGCTTTTCGGCCGCGCTGACGACGCCGGGGGCGCTTTTCGGGACCTTCGAGTACATGGCGCCAGAACAGATGGAGTCGGTGGGCCGGGTGACGCCGGCCACGGACCTCTACTCCCTGGGAGTGATGACCTACCAGATGCTGACGGGGCGGGTGCCGCGGGGCGCTTATGCGCGGCCTTCGCGCCTGGCCCGGGTGCCGGCCGAGGTGGATGCTTTCCTGGAGGCGGCGCTGGCGACGGATCCGGCTCGCCGGCCGCAGAGCGCGGTGGAATTTGTCCGGCGTTTCGACTTCGCCTGCGGTGCGCCGCGGCGGCGGGAACGCCGGCAACTGATTTGCCTGGCGACCGCCCTGATCGGTTTCACCCTGGCCTGGGCGAGGTCCGAAATCATCCGTGCCGAGCGGGAAGCGATGCGGGCCGAGTCGAGAGCCGCGGCGGTCGGCGAGGCGCTGACGGCGGCGCATGCGGCCGGCGCGGCGTTTCGGCCCGAACCGGCCGTGAGGGAAGGGCAGTCCTCCGGCCCGGGGCAGATTTCCGAAACGGCGCCTGCACCGACGTCCTTCGCGACGCCCGAGCCGATGGCGCCTCCGCCGGAAAGTTCCGCGCCCCCGGCGCCGGCTTCCGCTCCCGCCGGGCAGGGGGCGGAGCGGCGGGAGGGACCCTGGATTTCCTTGTTGCCGGAGCTGAAACCGGCGGAGCAGAGCCAGGGCGGCGAATGGACCCTCGTGCAAGGCCGGCTGGTCTCGGGCGAGGGCCGCTGCGTCCTCAGCCTGCCGGTGAAGCCGGCCGCCAGCTACGATCTCGCGGTGGAGTTCACCCGCGATTCGGGAAAGGGTTCCGTGGCCTTGTTCCTGCCGACGCTGTCGGGCGTCGGAACGTTCGAAGTGGATGCCTGGGGCTTGGGCATCGCCGGCCTGCAACTCGTGGATGGCGCCGACATGCGCCGGCAGAACCGGCACTTTCCGACGCCGCTGAAAAACGGCGAAATGCATCGTGTCGTCATCGAAGTGCGCGGCGAACGGGTGGCCGTTGCCTGGGACGGCGAGCTTCGAATGTCCTGGGCCCTGGAAGGCCGGCACCTGCGCATCGCCCCGCTCTGGCAAACGCGCCCCGAGATGGGAGTGGGGGTGGGCAGCTGGATGAGCCCGACGACCTTTCACCGGATCACGTACCGGCCCTTGCCGGCGGGGACGGAGAAGTGACGACGGCGAAAAAGAAAACGCCCGGAAGACTGCTCCGGCTTTGCGTTTCTTCCGCCAAGCGAAGCCGGGCGGGCTTTCCGGGGTTTCGATCCGACGCCTCTGTGGATCCGCTGCGACGGTGAATAAAAGCGCGGCGACCCGCTCCCTCCAACGCGGAGCCGGAAGCCGGTGATTTCTTCCGTGTCATTCCATACGTTCCGTGGGCATATCTGCGCGCATGTCCTCTCCCGAACTCCTCGCCCGCATCGCCGCCGCCAAGCTCGCCGTCCTCGCGCAGACCGAGTTTCTCCATCGCGAGTTTGGCCGTGCGCAGAGCGCCTGGAAGAGCGACGGGACACGCGTCACCGCCGCCGACATCGCCATTTCGGAGGCGATGTTTCATGAGCTCGGCGCCCAGTTCCCCGGGGACGAGCTGCTGAGCGAGGAGTTGGGCGACGGCGCCGCCCCAATCGCGCTCCGCTCGCGTTTTGCCTGGGTGCTGGACCCGATCGACGGCACCAACAACTACGCGACCGGCATCCCCTACTGCGCCATCTCGCTGGCCCTGCTTGAGAACGGCGCACCTGTGTATGGCGTCATCTACGACCTCGCGCGCAAAGCACTTCTCCACGGCGGGCCGGGCTTTGGCGCCTGGGACGGCGAGCACCCCGTAAAAGTGAAAACCGACACGCCGGTTCCGCTGCGCATGCTCGGTTTCCACAGCCCAATGGACAAGCGTTTCGCCCCGCAGGCGACGCTCTTGGTCGAGCGTTTCAAGATTCGCAGTCTCGGCAGCAGTACGCTGCACCTCGCCTATGTCGGCGCCGGCCTGCTCGATGCGGTCGTCGATCACAATGTGAAGGTGTGGGACATCGCCGCCGCCGTGCCTTTTTGCCTCGGTGCGGGCGGCGACGTGCGTTACCTCGCCGGCCCCTTGTTCCCGCTGAAGGTCTTCGACTTGAAGATGACCCGAGTGCCCTTCGTCGCCGGCGCACCGGCGGTCTGCGACGAGTTGGAACGCCTGCTGGCGTAGCCTCCATGCGTCGTCTGGCGGCGGAAAAGCCGCGAAAATCGGCGCCGTCGATTTGGCGCGATGACGCGGTTTCGTTGCGTGTAGGACGGCCTTTCGTCAACCGCCGAGCTTCACCGTTATGTTGTCCCGCCTGAAAACCGAGCTGAAATCCCACCTGAGGCAGATGAAGCTCGATCCGGCGGGAAAACGTTTCCGCAACGAGCATCGCCGAGCGAGCCGCAGCGGTGCCGCCAATGGGTGGGCCAGGGTGCTTTGCCTCGTCGTAGCTGCCGTGTGCTGCGCCGTCGGCGTCGTGCTGATTTTTATCCCCGGCCCCGCGTTCCTGTTTTTCATCCTGGCCGGAGCGCTCCTGGCCTCGCAGTCGTGGACCGCCGCGCGCGTGCTGGACAAGGCCGAGATGAAGACCTGGACCGTGCGCGACTGGTTGCGCGCCAAATGGCGAGGCCTGCGCGGTCGAACGTAGGCCAGGCCGGTGGCCTGGCTGCCCGGCCAGCGGCCGGACCTACGGCCGAGTGGGACCGGCTTTCAGGCAAGTTGGGCGCGGACCAGGCGGTCGCGCAGCTTGCGTTCCATCCGGGCTTCGAATTCGGCCCTCCGGCCGGCGGGCGCGCCGACGCGTTGCCAGGCTAAAGTGCCGCGTTCCCGGGCCGCGGCCCAGAACTGCCCGGGCGCGGTGGTGGCGTAGATTTTCAAGAGGGTGGTCATGGGGCGGGTCCTCCTTAGGGGAGCTACCAGCAGGCCACGGATTACGTTTCTTTTAAACTCCGGATTCGGGCGATTACTACGTTCGTAGTTCTCGGGATAACGATCGCGGGGTTCCGGTCAGGCCAGTGTTTGCCGCCGTTCAGCTTGACCACGGACAACGCGGATGGACACGGATGCAGAAGCGGAGGACGACCTGCTCCAAATCGCCCTCTGATTTGTTGTCTGTGCCTATCCGTGAGACTCCGGGAAGGCATCCATGGCCGCCCCTTACGCCGTCACCTGCTCGATTGGCATTTCGTGGAGCTTCAGCTCGGGATTCTTCTCGATGAAGTACTCGCGGGTCCAGTCGTTGGGGAAAAGGACGATGGGATGGCCGAACTTGTCCGCGCCGAAAGCCACGCCGCTGGCGACGACGATGCTGCCCGGGTTCTCCAAGGCGGGATGCGGTTCGAGCCAGCGGAGCTGGGTCCAGGGCGTGGGCTCGAGGCGGCATTCCGCGTTGTATTCGGACTTGAGACGCGATTGCACGACCTCGAATTGGAGAGGGCCGACGGCCGCGAGCAGGGTTGCGCCGGGCGGTGCATTGCGTGGCATGAAGGACTGAACGACGCCCTCCTGGAGCAACTGCTCGAGGCCGGTGCGGTATTTTTTGGCGTCGGACGAGGTCGGGTTGAAGATATAGGCGAAGACCTCGGACGGAAAACGCGGGATCTCGTCGTAGGCGATGGAGCGGTCTTCGGTGAGGGTGTCGCCGATGCCGAAAGCATCGTGGCCGACCAGGCCGATGACGTCACCCGGCCAGGCCACGTCCACGGTTTCGCGTTCCTGGCCGAAGAGCTTGTGCGACGAGGAAAGACGCACCTGTTTGCCGGTGCGCTGGTGGGTGACGACCATGTCGCGTTCGAACTTGCCGGAGCATACGCGGAGGAAGGCGATGCGGTCGCGGTGTTTTGGGTCCATGTTGGCCTGGATTTTGAAAACGAAGCCGGAGAACTTCGGATGCGTGATGGGCACTTCACGGGCCTCGGTGGGCGCGGGGGCGCCGGGCACGGCCATCGAAACGGAGCGGCGCGAGGTGGGCGGGATGGAGTTCTGCAGAAATCCCTCGAGGAGGAGTTGCACGCCGAAGTTGTTGATCGCCGAGCCGAAGAAAACCGGGGTCTGCTTGCCCGCGTGGACGGCGGCGAGGTCGAAGGGCGCGGTGGCGCCGTCGAGCATCGCGATCTGCTCGGTGACTTCGGCATAGGTGACATCGTCGAATTTTTCGCGCACTTGCGGGTCTTCGAGACCGGTGACGTTGACGGGGGCGCGAAAGGCGCCGCCGGGCACGCGTTCGAAGAGGTGGACCTGGTTGACGCGACGATCGAAGACGCCGCGGAAGGTAGGGCCATTGCCGAGGGGCCAGGTGAGGGGGCAGGGGGCGAGGCCGAGCACGCGCTCAAGCTCATCGATGAGCTCGAGGGGATTTTGCGTGGGGCGGTCGCACTTGTTCATGAAAGTGAAGATCGGAATGCCGCGGCGGCGGCAGACCTCGAAGAGCTTGCGGGTCTGCGGCTCGATGCCCTTGGCGGAGTCGATCACCATGAGCGCCGCGTCGACCGCGGTGAGCACGCGATAGGTGTCCTCGGAGAAGTCCTTGTGGCCGGGGGTGTCGAGCAGGTTGACCGCGTAGCCCTGGTAGTCGAACTGGAGGACGGTGCTGGAAACGGAGATGCCGCGCTGCTTCTCGAGCTCCATCCAGTCGGAGGTGGTGGCGCGCTGCTGTTTGCGGGCCGTGACGGAGCCGGCGAGGTGGATGGCATTCCCGTAGAGGAGGAACTTTTCCGTAAGCGTGGTTTTGCCGGCGTCGGGGTGCGAGATGATGGCGAAGGTGCGGCGGCGGTCGATTTCCTGGGCGGGCGTCATGGCGAAACGAGAAAGCACACGCGGCGCGGGCGGCGAGGGGAAGGCAAAACGCGGGCAGGCAAAAGGAGCCGGAAAAGGGACCGTGCTTTCGGCCGAAAAGCTGCCGCAAAGGGAAGGATGCGGGCGCTCTCCCGGGGGGAGTTCACGGGTAATCCCCCAGGCGGCGGCGATTTTCACAAGCGGGTGACGCAAGTAGCGATGGCGCGTTTGTAAAAAGCACTTTGAGTTTGGGTCAGAACAAGCCCCGTCAGTCCTCGCTCAAGCCTTATAACCCCTCGCCTTCAAATGTTCATGACCCTGGCCATTCTTGGACTTCTCTACACCGTCGGCCTCATCGTGCTGGCCGGTGCGCTCTGGCGCGCGCCGGAAGGCTTCGAGGACGATCGTGGCTTTCATCGCGGACACGAGCCGCGGGACTGAACGGGAAGCAGAGCCGGCGCTTTGCCGTCGGCTGGCAGGACGCGAAAGTTTTTGAGCTTCCGCGAGGGCGGAGGTGGCGCTGAGACTGGGCGGCTATGGCCGACGTCTCGATCAAATTGAAAGCCAATGCCCGCGCCCGCGTGCTCGCCGGACACCCGTGGGTGTTTGCCAACGAAGTGGAGGCGCTGGCGCCGGAGGCCAAGGATGGCGAGGTGATCGAGCTGCGGGACCGCACGGGGCGGTTTCTGGGCAGCGGCATCTACAATTCAAAGTCCCAGATCGCCTGGCGCCGGCTGAGCCGCGACCGCGTGGCCTTGGACGAGACCTTCCTCCGGGCCGCGCTGGAACGCGCGTTAGCCCGGCGCGGCGGGGCCGCCGTGGGCGCGAACCGGCGTCTCGTGTGGTCGGAATCCGACGACCTTCCGGGGGTGGTGGCGGACCAGTTTGGCGATACCGTGGTCGTGCAGATCCAGACGCTGGCGATGGACCGGCGGTCGACGATAATCGTGGAGACGCTGGCCAGCCTCACCGGTGCGGCGGAGGTGATCCTGCGCAACGACGCCTCGATTCGCCGGCTCGAGGGGCTGCCCCTGGCGGTGAGCACGCGGAGCGGCCGGTCTTGGGAGCCGCGCTGGCACGCGATCGACGGCTTCGACTACTGGCTCGACCTGCAGAACGGCCAGAAGACCGGGTTCTACCTCGACCAGCGCGAACAGCACGCCGCGGTGGCGAAGCATGCCAAGGGCCGGCGGGTGCTCGACGCCTTTTGCAACCAGGGTTCCTTCGCCCTGCACGCCGCCCGGGCGGGAGCCGCCAGGGTGTACGGCCTCGACAGCGCCTTCGATGCGATCAACCAGGCGCGGCGCAACGCGGAGCGCAACGGCGTGGCGGCGGAGTTCGAGGCCGTGAACGTGTTCGACTATTTCGGCGCGAGGCGCGACGAGGCCTGGGATCTGATCGTCCTCGATCCGCCGCCCTTCGCGAAATCGAAGAGCGCTCTCGACGGCGCGCTGCGCGGCTACAAGGAGCTGAACCTGCGCGCCATGAAGGCTCTCGCGCCCGGAGGCCTGCTTGCGACCTATACCTGCTCGCACCACATGCAGGACGCGGAGTTGCGAGGCGTGCTGGCCGGCGCGGCCGCGGACGCGAAGCGCAAGGTACAGGTCGTGGAGTTCTGCCATCAGCCCGCCGATCATCCCGTCCTCGTCACCATGCCGGAGAGCGAGTACCTCCGGGGCTACATCCTCCGCGTCGAGTGACGCGGAGGAGGGAACGAGGGAGCGAGTGAAAGAGAGAGGGGCGGACATTTTCGGCAAAGGCGTGTCCACGCTTCGGGCTTGGCCCCTCACTCCCTCATTCCCTCACTCCCTTTCATGGCTCTCGTCACCCTGCACTGGAAAAGCGACGTCATCGGCAAGCAGACCACTGCGACGGTGATCCTGCCGGAAACGGGCACGCCCCCTTTCGCGACCTTTTATCTGTTGCACGGCCTGAGCGATGACCACGCCATCTGGCTGCGTCGCACGCGCATCGAATGGTATGTGCGCCAACTGCCCCTGATCGTCGTGATGCCCGATGGTTACCGTAGTTTTTATACCAAGCCGGCCGGGGGGCCCGATTTCGCGCGGCACATCGGCGAGGAGCTGCCGGCCTTTATCGAGCGTCACTTCCGGGCACGATCGTCACGGGCGGCGCGGGCCATCGGCGGGCACTCGATGGGCGGTTACGGTGCGCTGCGCGTGGGACTGGGCTATCCGGATAGGTTTTGCTCGGTGAACAGTCACTCGGGCGCGGTCGGCTGGGGCAACTTCGAGCAGAAGACCGGCCCGGCCGCGCCGCCATCCTTGAGCGGACGAGGCCCCGAGTTCCTGAGCGAGCTGGAGCGGATCTTCGGCGCCAACCCGACCGGCACCGACCATGACCTCGCGCTCCTGGCGAAGCGCGCGCAGGCGGCGGGAGGACTTCCCGAGCTCCTGCTGGACTGCGGTACCGGGGATTTCCTGATCGAAGATAACCGGGCTTTTCATGCCCAGCTGACGGGATCGAAAGTGCCGCATGTCTATCGGGAATTTCCCGGTTCCCACGATTGGGATTACTGGGATCTGCACATTCGCGAAGCGCTTACATTTCACGCCCGCAATCTTGGTCTTGGACCGGCCTGAAATTAGGCGGAGATGGCCTGCAAAAGTTAATGCAACTCTTGAAAAGAAGGCCGTTAGCGTATCCGATGCCCAGATGGGCCTAGTCTCAAAGTGGTGGGGAAAGAATGCGTCCGACACGGTGGGCGAGGGAACTTTGACGCCGGGTGAAATGACGCAGATGCGCATGCGTAACATTGCGAATCTGGTCCCTGGCATGGTGTTTCAGTACCGGATGCGTCCGGACGGGCAGGTGAGCTTTCCCTACGTGAGCGAGGGCGTTCGGGCGATCTATCGCGTCACGCCCGAGGAGGCGCAGGCCGATGCGGCGGTGCTTTTCGCGCGGCTGCACCCCGAGGACCGGGAGCGGGTCGAGGCGGCGGTGCGCGAGTCCGGGCGGACCTTGCAGCCCTTGAAGCTCGAATACCGGGTGAAGTTTGCCGACGGCACGGTGCGATGGCTGCTGGGGCATTCCAACCCGGAGCGGGAGCCGGACGGCTCCGTATTGTGGCATGGTCACATCATGGACGTGACGTCCTCGCACGAGCGCGAGGACGAGATCCGGCGCACGCGCGACCGGCTGGAGTCTATCCTGCAGGCCCTGCCCGACCTCCTTTTCGAGCTCGACGAGCACGGGCGCTATCTCTCCGTGCATGCACGCCGCGCCAGCGATCTGGTGCGACCGCCCGAGGTGCTGCTCGGCCGCACCGTGCGCGAGATGGTGCCGGTGGAGATTGCCGACCTGGTCGACGACGCGATGCGGGAAGCGGAGGAGCGCGGAGTGTCGGAGCTGCGCCGGTATGGGATCACCCTGGGCGGCGAGGAACGCTGGTTCGAGATGTCGGTCGCGAAGGCGGTGGACTCCGTCGGAGGACCGCGGCGTTACGTCGCGATCTCGCGCGAGGTGAGCTCGCGCAAGCGGGTGGAGGACGAACTGCTGCGCTCGAAACGGGAACTGGAGGCGAGCAACCGGAGCCTGGAGGCCGCCATCAAGCGGCAGCGCGACCTCGCGGAGCAGGCGGAGGCGGCGAGCCGGGCGAAGAGCGCGTTTCTCGCGACGATGAGCCACGAAATCCGCACGCCGATGAACGGGGTCGTGGGCATGACCGGCCTCCTGCTGGAATCCCCGCTGACCGAGGAGCAGCGCGGCTACGCCGACGTGGTGCGGTCGAGCGGGGCCTCCCTGCTCCAGCTCATCGACGACATCCTGGATTTTTCGAAGATCGAGGCGGGCAAGGTGGAGCTGATGATCTCGGACTTCGACCTGCGGCGAGTGTGCGAGGAAACGCTGGATCTGCTGGCGTTGCGGGCGGACGAAAAGGGCCTGGAGCTGGTTTGCGCGATCGAGCCGCGGGTGCCGGCACGGGTGCGCGGCGACCCTGGGCGGCTGAAGCAGGTCCTGGTCAATCTCGTGGGCAACGCGGTGAAGTTTACCGAGCGGGGCGAAGTCGTCCTGCGGGTGAAGATGCCGGCGGAGGCCCAGACGGAACACACCCTGCGTTTCGAGGTGAGCGATACCGGCATCGGCATCGCGCCCGACCGGGTAGAGAGCCTGTTCAATCCATTCACGCAGGTCGACAGCTCGACCACGCGCAAATACGGCGGCACCGGGCTGGGGCTGGCGATTTCGCGGCAACTCGTGATGCTGATGGGCGGCGATATCCGCCTCACCAGCGTGCCGGGCACGGGGTCGGTGTTCGATTTTGCGGTGCCGCTGCCCGCGATCGCCCCATCGGAACCGGCTTCGCTGCCGGCGGGGTTGCGGGTGCGTGTGATCGAGGGAAACTTTCAGTCGCGGGATGCACTGGCGGGCCTGCTCGCCAGCCGTGGGGCGACGACGAGTTGCTGGCGCGATGTACCGGGAGCCGAGCCGAACTGGCGGGCCGAGGCCGCGGAGGGCGGAGTACTGCTGGTGGACGGACACTTGTTGAACGAGACCGCGGAGCGGTTGCTGGCCGAGGAGACGCGGCGGCAGGGCGGCAAGCTCCGGGTGGTGGTGCTGGCGTCTATCGGACGTGCCGCGACCGTGATGGAGGGCCTCGACGTGGTGGTGAAGCCGGTGCACGCCGAGGCTTTGATCGGCGTGCTGCTGGGCCGGCCGGGTGCGATGCGCGAAGCCTCCCGGGCGGGCGGTGGCCGTTCCCTGCGGCCGGCGGCGATGGAGGGACCGCCGCCGCCGTCGGAAAAAACCGCGCGCATCCTGGTGATCGAGGACAACCCGGTGAACCAGCGCGTGGCCAAGGCCCTGCTCGCCAAGCTCGGCTACACGCGGGTGGATGTGGCGGAAAACGGCCGGGAAGGTGTGGAAGCGCTGGGACGCGAGCCCTACGACTTGGTGCTGATGGACTGCCAGATGCCGGTGATGGACGGCTACGCGGCGACCGGAGCGATCCGCAACCCCGCCAGCGGCGTGATCAATCCGCGGGTGCCGATCATCGCGATGACGGCCAACGCGGTGGTGGGCGACCGCGAAAAATGCCTCGCCGCCGGCATGGACGATTATCTGTCGAAGCCCGTGCAACTGGCGACCCTGGGGACCATGCTCGGCAAGTATCTGGCGGTGAAGGCCACGGCCCGGCCGGCCAGCGTGTAGGCGTTCGTTTAACGGGCAGGGGGTCTCCGTGCGTATTCCGATCCGCTCCGGAACGGCACCGGGCGGTCAAACAAAAACGCCGCCCGGGAAAGGCGGCGTCTATGGTGAGAGGGCCCGGGGAGCCTCAGCGGCCGTAGAGCTTGGCGCCGAGGCGGCCGACGATCTTCGGGGCGAAGGGCGATGCCACCACGACGGGCTTGGCCGGCTTGGCGGTTTTGCTGCGGCTGCTTCGGACCGGCGTGGGCGGGGAGGCGGCGGGTGTGCTTTGTACGGCCTTGGCGGAAATCGCCGCCGCGATGCGGGCCTTCGCAGCCGGGGGCGGCGCGTCGGCCGGAGCGCGGGTGGCGATAAATTCGCGGATGACTTCCTCGCGGGCACGCTGCTTTTCCTCGATCTCGATGTCTTCGGCGGTGCGCTGTTCTTCCTGCCGGGAGAGCGCCTTGCGCATCTTGGAGAGGGCGAGGTTCTGGAGCTGCCGAACGCGCTCGCGGGTGACACGGAAACGGGCGCCAACTTCCTCAAGGGTCAGCTCGTCGCGCCCGTCCAGCCCGAAGCGATAACGGATGATCTCAGCTTCACGCGGATCGAGGGAGTCGACGAGCGCGCGCAAGGCGGAATTCTGGTTGTTGTCGCGAAGCTGTTCGAAAGGCGTGGCGGCGCTTTCGTCCCCCACGATCTCGCCGAACGTGGTCGAGTCGCCGTCCTCGCCGATGGGGGCGTCGAGGGACGCCGGGCGCACGCTGACGGACTTGAGGTGGGCGACCTTGCTGGTCGGCACCTGGAGCTCGATGGCGATTTCCTCATCGGTGGGCTCGCGGCCAAGCTCCTCCGTGAGAGCCATGGCGGTCTTGCGCATCTTCGAGATCTTGTCGACCAGATGCACCGGGAGGCGGATGGTCTTCGACTGGTTGGCGAGGGCCCGCTTGATGGACTGCTTGATCCACCAGGCGGCGTAGGTGGAGAGCTTGCCGCCCTTGGTGGGATCGAAGCGCTCCACCGCCTTGATGAGGCCGATGTTGCCTTCGCTGATGAGGTCGAGGAGCGGGAGGCCGAAGTCCTTGTAATCCATCGCGATTTTCACCACGAGGCGCAGGTTGGCGCTGATCATGTGATCGCGGGCGGCCTTGTCGCCCTTGAGGATGCGTTTGGCGAGCTTCACCTCCTCGTCGATGGTGAGGAGGGGGGTCTTGCCGATCTCCTGGAGATAGAGCTGAAGGTTGTTGCGCTCGGGCGTCTCGGCGGGGGCCGCGGCGGCGCGCACGGGCTCAAGGAAAGAGGGAGCGGAGTCGAAGGGTTGCGCGGTCAAAGAGGGGGCGCTCGGCGAACGGTCGGTGGTGGCGAGGGCGGTCATGGCGAGTCGAGGTTGAAGATTGATCCGAACCAGAACGTTTCGTGCCGGGCACGCTGAACGTGAAGGTGTTTTATGATGGGAACGGCGGCGCCGCAAATGGTTCCGTTTAAAAAAATCAAGTCGATTAGTGTATTTACCCCGTGTGAGGTGGGCGGATAGCCGGGACAGGGTGGCGCAACATCGGGGAAAAGACGGTCACGACGGCGCTCAGGCAGGGGACGGCAAGTCGGCGGGCGTGTTCCAGTTGGCGAAGGCAGGCAAATCGGCGGGACCAAGGGACCACGGCCGCATCCAGCCGGCCGCGACGGCCCCGGCGAGCAATTCTTGCAGGGAGAAGCGTCCGGCGCGGCGGGCGGCGAAGGCAGCATCCTTGAGGTCGTCCCCGTTCGGGTAGACCGCGCAAAGCGGCTCGAAGTCGCCGGCGCGCTCTTCCGGCGAAGGGTGGCGGGGCGCCATGCCGCGGTCCGACGAACAGCCGGCAACCAAAGCGCGGAGAATCGCGGGGGTGACGAAGGGGAGGTCGACAGCGAGGAGCAAGATGAGCGGGGCCGTGGCCCGGACGAGCGCGGCCTCCAAGGCGGAGAAAGGACCAGCCTCGCCGAGGTCACGAAGGCGGGGCACCGAAGGCGGGATGAGCGCGTAGTCCTGGTCGTGCCGGACGGAGAGGAAGACGTTTTGGCAGCCGGCAGCGCGAAGGGTGTCGAACTGGTGCAGGACGAGCGGGCGGCGGGAGACGGGATGGGGGAGCAGGGCTTTGTCCCGGCCCATACGCGAGGAACGGCCGCCAGCGAGCAGAACGGCCTGGAAGGCGGGGAGACTCATCGGGCACGGCGAAGGCGGAAAGACGATCAGGGAGTGACGACCGGGCTAGGGGCGGAACGCGGCACCGGGTCGACGCGCAGGACGCCGCTGGCGAGGATTTTCGCACGAAGGCCGCCGCGGCCGGAAAGCGCGGCGTGGGTGCCGGGGGCGAAGGCCTGGTCCATCCAATGGCAGGGGCTGCACTCGGCGGTGCCGAGGAAAGTCACGCCTTGAAGGGTGAATTCCTGGCCGACGAGGGTGTTCAAATCGATGCCGCGCGTGATGACGTTGCGCCGAAAGGCGGATGGAGCCCGGTCGCGTAGATCGAAGCGAAGGCATAGTTCGTCGTAGATCTCGCCGGCGAAGAAGGTGACCTGCCCCTTGTAGTCGGGTTTGTAGTCGAAGAAGCGGTCGCCCCGCAGGCCCCGGCCGGCGACGCACTCCACCTCGGGCACGGCGAGCATCGGATGTTCGCCGGGCGGCAGGCCATGGTGGCCGAAGTAGTTGTGGCCCGGGGAAAGGTAGAGATGTTCGATCCGGATCATAAGGGGCAAAGGTCGGGAAATTTAGCCACGAAAGGTCAAAGACGCGAAAAGCGGAGACGGGATCGGTGCGGCGAAGATCCGGTCGCTCAGCCGCCCTGGAGATGTTTGAGGCATTCGAGAATGGCCGGGACGAGGGGAGGCAGGCATTCGCCGATGGCGCGCGGGTTGCCCGGGAGATTGAGGATGAGCGCGCGGCCGCGGGTGCCGGCGGTGGCGCGGGAAAGGATGGCTGTCGGAACCTTGGCGAAGCTCACCGCGCGCATGGCTTCGCCGAAGCCGGGCAGTTCCCGGTCGAGCACGGCGCGGGTGGCCTCGGGCGTGATGTCGCGCGGCGACGGGCCGGTGCCGCCGGTGGTGACGACGAGGTCGCAGCCTTCCTCGTCGCACAAGACCCGCAGGACGGCGCAAAGGCCGTCGCGTTCGTCGGGCAGGATCATGGCGAGAAACTCGTGTTCCGGGCCGAGCCGTTCGACCAGAATGCGCTCGATTTCGGGACCGCTGAGATCGGCGTAGACGCCGGCGCTGGCGCGATCGCTGAGGGTGACACGGGCGATTTTCATGCGGAATACCGAGGAGAGTTGCCCACGGAACACAGGGGACCACACGGAAGAAAGCGGACCGAGCGAACCATCGGTCCGATGGATCGGGGTTCCGTGTCTCTCCGTGTGTTCCGCGGGCTCATCTGGCTTTAGTTTTTGGTTTTTTCAGTCACACGGATGGCGCCGATGGCCATGGTTTTGTCCGCCGCCTTCATCATGTCGTAAAGGGTCAGCGCGGCCACGCTGACGGCGACGAGGGCCTCCATCTCGACGCCTGTGCGGGCGGAGACCCGGGCTGTCGCAGTTATTCGGATACGGTCGGCCAGGACATCGAAATCGACGGAAATCGAATCCAGCGGCAGGCCGTGGCAGAGCGGGATGAGTTCGTCGGTACGCTTGGCAGCGAGGATGCCGGCGAGGCGGGCGGCGGCGAGGACGTCGCCTTTGGGCAGGGCCTGCGCGCGCAGGAGCTCGATGGTGGCCGGCTGACAGACGAGTTCGCCGGTGGCGGTGGCGGAGCGGGCCTGCACCGGTTTGTGGCCGATGTCGACCATGCGGGCGGCGCCGGTGGCATCGAGGTGGCTGAAGGCGGGTTCGGGGGAGGACATGATTTTTTAACCGCGGATGGCGCGGATGGGCGCGGATAAAAACAGAAGATTATACCAGGATGCTGTCGGCATGAGATTCCGGAGCGGCGGCCGAGGGCACACGGAGGAGGGCATGAGTACGGCAGAGAACGGTGAGATCGCTGGAGTCGGTCCACGGAAGCGGCGCGTAGCCGACGGCCGTGCGGGTGGCGGGCCACCACGTCTCGCGGGGGTTGGGGCGCAGGAGTGCGCCGGGCGCGAGGGGGACGCGAAGCAGGGGCGGGGGCTCCGCGCCGGCGAGGCGGGCGAGTACGCGGGCGACGAAGAGATGGAAGCAGACAAAATGAGAGAGCGGGTTGCCGGGCAGGCCGAAGGCGATCTGAGGGCCACGCGCGGCTACGAGGAGAGGTTTGCCGGGACGGGAGGCGACTTGGTTGACCGCGGAGACGAAGCCATGCTCGGCGAAGAGGCGGGCGGTGTGGTCGTGCTCCCCCCCCGAGGAGCCGCCGGAAACGAGCAGAAGGTCCGGGCCGGTGGCGAGGAGTCCGGCGAAGGCGGCGGAGGCGGATTCGCCGGTTTCGTCCGCCCGGGCATGGGCGACGAGGTCGGCGGAGGCGCTGGCGAGCAAGGCGGCGAGAAGCGTGGAGTTGCTGTCACGGATCTGGCCGGGCGCGGGCGCGGCGTCGGGCGGCACGAGCTCTCCGCCGGTGACGAGATGAGCGACGCGGGCGCGACGACCAAGCAGCGGACGAGTGTGGCCGACGGAGGCAAGCAGGGCGAGCGCGCCAGGCGTGAGCGGAGCGCCGGCGGAAAGAAGCGTCACGCCCGCGCGGGCTTGGGAAGCGCGACGGCGGACGAGCGAGGCGGAGGGCGGGGCGCGCAGGACGAGAGCGGTGCCATCGGCGGAGGGGAGGGTGTCCTCGTGCATGACGAGCCCGAGGGACCCGGCGGGGACTGCGGAGCCGGTGAAAAGCTTGAGGGCGAAGCCGGGAGGCGGAGGCTCGGGAGCAAGCTGGCCGACGGGAATGACGCCGGCGAGGCGCACGGTGGCGCCGGCGGGAGTATCGAGCGGGACAACGTAGCCATCGATCGCGGAACGATCGAAGGGGGGCTGGTCCTCGGGGGCGAGAAGCGGTTCGCGGAGCACGCGGCCCAGTGCGGCGGAGAGCGGACCGGTCTCGGCGGGCAGGGGCAAGGCGAGGGCATCGAGACGTTGCCAGACTTCCGAAACGGTCAGCATGAGCGGCGGCAGCTAGGCGGGAGGAAGCACGTCGGTCTTCCAGATGGGAACATCCTGCTTGAGACGGTCCATGAACCCCGTGAGCAGCGCAAAAGCCTCGGCCCGGCGGCGGGCCGCGACACCGATGTAGATGGCAGCCTCGCCGACCGGGACGGGGCCAAGGCGGTGTATGACGCGGACGGCCTGGACGGGATGAGCGACGGAGAGTTCGTCGAGGATGCGGGTGATTTCGCGCGAGGCCATCGGCTGGTAAGCCTCGTAGAGCAGGCCCCCGATGGGCTGGCCGTTTTCCTCGCCACGCACGAGGCCGCGAAACTCGGCTAAAGCGCCGGTGCCCGGACCGAGATCGGACGGCGGCAGGGCCGCGGGGATGGGTTCGGGGCCGAGATGGAGCGTGATGCGCATGATCGGTTCAGCCGCCGGAGACCGGGGGAATGAGGGCGACCTCGTCGCCGGGCTGGAAAAGGGTGTCGGCTGCGGAAAACTCGCCATTGCGGGCGAGGCGGATGACCGGGTGAAGGAGAGCGAGGTCGGGATGGCGCCGCAAGAGCTCGTGCCAGAGTTGGTCGGCGGTGAGGGCGGCGGAGCCGGGAAGCGTCTCGCGGGCAAGGCCGGAGATGCGGCGGGCCTGGGCAAAGTAGAGGATGGTCATTGGGTGGCGGGGTGGAGGCGCCGGTGGTGGGCGTAGGCGGAGTAGACCAGGGCGACCACCAGGGTAAGGCCGGCGGGATAAAAAAGGGCGTCGGTGCCGCTGAAACCGAACAAGGCGGCGCCCCCCACGCCGCCCGCGAGAAAGCCGGCGAGCACGAGGAGGTAGAGCCGGATCCGGGGACGGTCGATTTCGAGGCCGCGGAGGGCATGGCCCACGGCGGAGCCGATGTCCGTGACGATGCCGGTGACGTGGGTGGTGCGGAGGATGGCGCCGCTGTAGGTGGTGGCCATGGCGTTCTGGAGGCCGGCGGCAGCGGAGGCGAAGTAGCTGCCGGCGTCGTGATGGCGGCGCATGAGGAGGGCGGCGGCAAGGAGGAGGAGGCCTTCGATCCCGAGGGCGGCACCGTAGCGACGGCCGAGTTTGAGGGTCTGGCGCTGGATGAGGAAACCGCTGAGAACGGAGCCGAGGAAAAACGCGAAGAGGACGGAAGCGAGATGCAGGACAACCGGGCGGTCGGACTGGTAGAGCGCGATGCCGAGCTGGCTGGTGGTGCCGGTGAGATGCGTGACAGCCTGATGGCTGTAGCTGAGGAAGCCGATGGCATTGACCATGCCGGCGATGGCAGCGAGGGAGGCGCCGCCGATCCAGGCCCAGGAACCGAGTTTTTGCAGCATTGCGAATCAGCCTCCGAGGGCGGTCATGGGACGGGCGGGATGGTAATCGGCGTGAAACTCGTGGTTTTCGGGCTTTTGGGCGACGGCCTGCGCAATGGCCTCGTCGAGGCGGTCGGATGCCAGGGCGGCGGCGAGGTCGATCTCGCCGTGGCGGCCGAGGCAGGGGCGGAGTTTGCCGTCGGCGGTGAGGCGGAGCTTGTTGCAGGTGGCGCAGAAGTCCTGTTCGGAGAGGGCGCCGATAAAACCGATGCGGGCGCCGGTGGAGGCGGATTCCCAATAGCGGGCGGGGCCGTGGCCGGCACGGTAGGCGGGCAGAGGGCGCAGGGGGCCGAGGGCGGCCTCGAGCAGGGAGCGGGCTTCGGCCAGGGAGAGGAAATTGGCCGGCGAAAGGACGTCGGTCCGGGTAAGGGGCATCAGCTCGATGAAGCGGATCGGCAGGCGGCGGGCGGCGGCGAAGCGGACGAGGCCGGGCAGCTCCGTCTCGTTGACGCCGCGCATGAGCACGCAGTTGAGCTTCACGAAGAGGCCGGCGGCGAGGGCGGCCTCGATGCCCGCGAGGACCTGGGCCAGGTCGCCGCCGGTGATGCGGCGGTAGGTGGCGGGATCGAGGGCATCGAGCGAGACGTTGGCGGAGCGCACGCCGGCGGCGGCGAGGTCGGAAGCGAGAGGGCCGAGCCGGGTGCCGTTGGTGGAAAGACCGAGGCTGTGCAACGTATCCAAAGTCCCGATACCGCGGGCGATCTCGAGCAGGTCGGGGCGGAGAAGGGGCTCGCCGCCGGTGAGGCGAAATTTGGTGAAACCGAGGCGCGAAGCGGCGCGGGCGATGGCGACGATCTGGGCGGCGGAGAGGTGGTCGGCGCGTTTGGCCCAGCCCTTGTAGCCTTCGGGCATGCAATAGAGGCAGCGCTCGTTGCACCGGTCGGTGACGGAGATGCGCAGATAGTCAATGGAGCGGCCGAAGGGATCGAACACGGAAGGGAGGCTGCGCTCTGGAGGCGGAGCTGGCAAACCACCAGACGAAAAGGAGACGTGAAAAGTCCTGATGAGAACGATGAGGCGGGGAGGAGGGAGAGAGGGAAAGGGAATGAGGGAGTGGCGGCATCGATTTGGAGTGCGGCGGCTTGACGCCGCTTTGGATGGCGTGCCTCGGCTTGCCTCGTTCAGGGCGACGCGGGTGGATTGGGCGACGCGACTTGTCGTGTCGTCGAAGGCGGAGCCGAGGCTCCGCACTCCAAAAAGGCACGAAAAAAACCGACCCCTGTGAGGTCGGTTTTGGGCCGCCGAAAAGGCGGGAAAAGAGTCAGATTTAGCTCAGACGACGGCGACCGTGCGGTGAGCCTTGTCGAACTGGACGACGCCGTCCTTGAGGGCGAAGAGGGTCCAGTCGCGACCGGTGCCGACGTTGTCGCCGGCGTGGAGCTTGGAGCCGCACTGGCGGACGATGATATTGCCGGCGACGACGGACTGGCCGCCGAAGATCTTCACGCCACGGCGCTTGCTGTGGGATTCGCGGCCGTTGCTGGTTGTGCCTGCACCTTTTTTATGGGCCATGACTTAGGTTCTCCTGTGGTGGGTTGTTGTTGAAAAGGGGCCGGGGCGGATCAGGCCGAGATGGTCTCGATCTTGATGACGGAGAGTTCCTGGCGATGGCCACGCTTGCGCTGCATGCCCTTGCGCTTGCGCTTCTTGAACACGACGACCTTGTCGCCGCGCTTGTTCTCGAGGATCTTGGCCGTGACCTTGGCGCCCGCGAGGGTGGGGGTGCCGACCTTAAAGGACGCGCCTTCGCCGGAAGAGAGCACTTCGGTGATCTCGACGATGGAACCGGCCTCGGTGTTCGGGAAACGGTTTACGAAAAGGACGTCGCCTTCGGTGACGGCGAACTGCTGACCTTGGGTTTTGATGGTCGCTTTCATGGAAATAAAGGCGAGACCACAGAGTTTTGCGGCATCGCGCGCAAGGAGATTTTGGTGGAAACTTTTAACTGCGGAGGGCCTGGATAGGCGCGGATAATACCAGGGCAGGGACCTTTCGGTTTTTAACCGAGAAGGTCGCGAAGTTGCGCGAAGAAGGAAAGTGGTGTGAACGACCTTTGCGACCTTCGGAGCGTTCTTTGCTGCTTCGCGTTAATCCGGATACCTCCGGCTCAGAGCCGCTCGGCGATGGCGACGGCTTTGAAGAGGGCGGAGGCCTTGTTGATGGTCTCCTGGAATTCGCTTTCGGGCACGCTGTCGGCCACCACGCCGGCGCCGGCCTGGATGTGGATCCGGCCGTCCTTGATCAGGGAGGTGCGCAACATGATGCAGGTGTCGCTGTTGCCGTCGTAGCCGAAGTAGCCGAGCGCGCCGGCGTAGAAACCGCGCTGGGTGGGCTCGGTCTGGGCGATGATCTGCATGGCGCGGATCTTGGGCGCGCCGCTGACCGTGCCGGCGGGGAAGGTGGCGCGCATCAAGTCGAAGGCGGATTTGCCGGGAGCGATGCGGCCCTCGACTTGCGAGACAATGTGCATGACGTGCGAGTAGCGCTCGATGACGAAGCTCTCCGGCACGGTGACGGAGCCGTATTGGCAGACGCGGCCGATGTCGTTGCGCGCAAGGTCGACCAGCATCAGGTGTTCGGCCCGTTCCTTCTGGTCGGCGAGGAGATCCTTCTCGAGGGCGAGGTCGTCGGCGTGGGTGGCGCCGCGTTTGCGGGTGCCGGCGATGGGGCGGATCTCGACCAGGCCGTCGGTGAGGCGCACATGGACCTCGGGCGAGGCTCCGACGATGGCGAAGTCGCCCGTGTCCAGGATGAACATATAGGGCGAGGGGTTCACCGTGCGGAGGGCGCGATAGAGGTCGAGGGGGGAGCGGGCGAAAGGCTTGGAGAAACGCTGCGAGGGAACGAACTGGATGATGTCGCCCGAGCGCACGTATTCCTGGCCGGCGACGACGGCATGCTCGAAGGCCGCCTTCGTGAAATTGCCGTGCGGCACGGCAACGGGGCCGGGCTCGATGAGCGGGGCGGGGGCCAGCGTACTGGGCCGGGCGAGCAGATCGTGAAGAGCCTGCAACTCGGCGACGGCCCGGGCGTAAGCGACCTCGGGGGCTTCGCCGGGGGCGAGGTGGGCGTTGACGCAGAGGCGGAGGGTTTGTTTGGCGCGGTCGAAGATCAGGAGCGAATCCGACAGCATGAAATAGAGCAGCGGCGTGCCGAGTTCGTCCCTGGCCGACGCCGGAATGGTGGGCTCGATGCGGGTGGCGTATTCGTAGGCGATGAAGCCGACGGCGCCGCCGGTGAAGCGCGGCAGCCCGGGAACGGACACGGGACGGTAGTCCTTCATTTCCGCCTCGATGAGGGTGAGCGGATCCTGCGGGGTGGGGAGTTCGCGGTCGGGCTGGCCGGTTTCGCGGATGGTCGTGAGCACGGGACCGCAGGCGAAGACCTTGCGCGGGCGGCAGCCGATGAAGCTGTAGCGCGAGAGGGTGTCGCCGCCCTCCACCGACTCGAGAAGATAGGAGGGGCCGTGGTCGTGGAGCTTCGCGTAGGCGGAAACGGGCGTCTCGAAGTCCGCCATGAGATCGGCGTAGACGGGGATGAGGTTGCCCTGGCTGGAGAGGCGGGCGAACTCGGTGGCGGAGGGGAGGATGGTCATCGGCGCGGGGTGAAGTCGGAATTTTTAACCGCGAAGGGCGCGAAGGGACGCGAAGAAAGGAGGGAAGGCGAGTTTCACTTCGCGAGCCGTCGCGTTCTTCGCGGTTCCCATCGGTTGCTCATTCCACGGTGACGGATTTCGCGAGGTTGCGGGGCTTGTCCACGTCGCAGCCACGGGCGACGGCGATGTAGTAGCTGAGCAACTGCACGGGGATGGTGGCCAGAACGGGGAGGGCGGCCTCGTGGCAGTCGGGGATTACGATGATCTCGTCGGCGAGTCCCTCGGGCAGCTCCACGCAGTCGGGGGCGATGGCGATGATGAGGCCCTTGCGCGCCTTGATCTCCTGCATCGAGGACACGACCTTGTTGAACAGTTCCCCCTTGGGAACGAAAAACACGCTGGGGCATTGTTCGCTCACGAGCGCGATCGGGCCGTGTTTCATTTCGGCCGCGGGATAGCCCTCGGCGTGGATGTAGGAGATCTCCTTGAGCTTGAGCGCGCCCTCGAGCGCGATGGGGAAGAGGGAGAGGCGGCCGAGGAAGAGGAAGTCGTTGTAGTGCGCGTAGCGCGTGGCGATCTCCCGGATGCGCGGGGCCTGTTTGAGCACGTCGCGGGCGAGGTCGGGGAGGGCGCGGAGGCCGGCGACGTATTCGACGCCGTCGGCGAAGCTCATGTCGCGCATGCGGGCCACGTAGAGGGCGAACATGGCGGAGATGACGAGCTGGCTGGTGAAGGCCTTGGTCGAGGCGACGCCGATCTCGGGGCCGGCGTGCTGGTAGATGCCGCCGTCGGCCTCGCGGGCGATGGTGGAGCCGACCACGTTGCAGATGGCCATGCACTTGTAGCCCTTGCGCTTGGCCTCGCGGAGGGCGGCGAGGGTGTCGATCGTCTCGCCGGACTGGGAAATGACGAAGAACAGCGCGTCGCGGTCGAGGGGGGCGTTGCGATAACGGAACTCCGAGGCGTAGTCCACCTCCACGGGGATGCGGGCGAAGCGTTCGATGAGGTGCTCGGCGACGAGGCAGGCGTGCCAGCCGGTGCCGCAGGAGGTGAAAACGAAACGGTCGATGGTGCGGAAATCGGCCGGCGTGAGATTGAGGCCGCCGAAGTTGGCGGTCGAGCCGTCGGCGGAGAAGCGGCCGCGCATGGCGTTCTCGAGCGCGCCGGGCTGCTCGAAGATCTCCTTCAGCATGTAGTGCGCGTGGTCGCCGATCTCGGCGGCGTCGACCGACCAGGTGACCTTGTCGATGACCGGGTGGACGTCGGCGAGATCGAGGGTGCTGAGGGTGAAGCCCGAGGACGTGACGTGCACCAGTTCGCCATCCTTCAGGTAGACGACGTTCTGGGTGCGGCTGATGAGCGCGGAGACGTCGGAGGCGATGAGGTGTTCGTTTTCGCCGACGCCGAGGATGAGCGGGGAGCCTTTGCGCGCGGCGACGAGCTCGTCGGGATGGGCGGGGGAAAGGACGGCGATGCCGTAGGTGCCCTCGACGTGGAGGAGTGTCTTGCGTACGGCGGCCAGAAAACGCGAGCCCTCGGCGGAGCCGTTGCCGGTGCCGGGCACGTGGGCCGGCTCCTTGGCGTAATGGTAGGCGATGAGGTTGGCCAGGACCTCGGTGTCGGTTTCCGAGGCGAAGGTGTAGCCCTTGGTGAGGAGGAACTTTTTGATGGCGGCGTAATTCTCGATGACGCCGTTATGGACCAGGAGGATCTGGCCGTCGCTGGAGGCATGCGGGTGGGCGTTGGCCTCGGTGACGCCGCCGTGAGTCGCCCAGCGGGTGTGGGAGATGCCGGTGGTGCCGGTCAGCCGCTGGCCGGAGGCGAGTTTGGCGAGGCCGGCGACGCGGCCGATGGTCTTGAGCAGGACGACCCCGTCGTTTTGGAGCACGGCCAGCCCTGCGGAATCATAGCCGCGATATTCGAGGCGTTTGAGGCCTTCGAGCATGATAGTTGCCGCTTTTTGACGTCCGACATAACCTACGATTCCACACATGAAGTTTTACGGGTTTTGGCTGGCGAAGCTACGAGCCGGTGCAAAATCTCCGCAAGGCTTTAGCCTATCCATTTATCTTCCAACATGACCCCTCAGAAAAATGTCCTGGCAGTCATCATGGGCGGCGGACGTGGCACGCGTCTGCACCCCCTCACGATGGAGCGCTGCAAACCCGCAGTCCCCCTCGCCGGCAAATATCGTTTGGTCGATATCCCGATCAGCAACTGCATCAACAGCGACATCAACCGCATCTTCCTGCTGACGCAGTTCCACACCGCTTCGTTGCACCGGCATATCCAGAACACCTTCCACTTCGACCCCTTCGGCGGTGGTTTCGTGGACATCCTCTCCGCCGAGCAGACCGAAAAGAGCACGGACTGGTATCAGGGCACGGCGGACGCGGTGCGGCGCAACCTGCAGCATTTTCGGAATTTCCCCCATGAGTTCGTGCTCATCCTCTCGGGTGACCAGCTTTACCGGATGGACTTCCGCAAGATCATCGAGGACCACATCGCGACCGGTGCGGACGTCACGGTCGCGACCGTCCCCTTCCCGGTATCCAAGGTGGAGGGCCTCGGTCTCGCGCGCGTGGGGGACGATCTGGCGATTTCCCAGTTCGTGGAGAAGCCGAAGGACCCCGCCGTCATCGAGAGCCTGACCATCAGCGAAAAACTCGAGGCCCAGCTCACCAGCTCTTCGGGCGAGAAGCACTGCCTGGCCTCCATGGGCATCTACGTTTTCAACCGCAAGGTCCTGGCCGAGGCGCTGGACAACGCCCAGACGGACTTCGGCAAGGAGATCATTCCGGGCCTGCTCGGCAAAAAGAAGCTCTACGCCCACGTGTTCGAGGGTTATTGGGAAGACATCGGCACGGTGAAGGCGTTTTTCGACGCCAACCTCGCGCTCGCGCAGCCGCTGCCGCCCTTCAATTTCTTCGATCCCGCGGCGCCCATCTACACGCAGGATCGCTACCTGCCTCCCTCCAAGATCAACAAGAGCCACGTGGACTACGCGGTATTCGGCGACGGCTCCATCATCGAGGACTGCACGATCACGCATTGCGTGCTTGGCATCCGCTCCTTCGTGCGCGAGGGCGCGACTCTGAAGGATGTCGTCATGATGGGGGCGGACTACTACGAGAGCGAGGACGAGCTGCAGGCCAACACGGCGGGCAGCCGGCCCCACCTCGGCGTCGGCCCGGGTTCCTTCATCGAGCACGCCATCATCGACAAGAACGCCCGCATCGGCGCCAACGTGAAGCTAAGCGCGCTCGGCATGGCCGACGGCACCTACCCCCACGGGATCATCATCCGTGACGGGGTCCTCGTGGTGCCGAAGGGCGTGACGGTGCCGGACGGCTTCGCACTCTGAGTCGGCCGGACGGGGCGAGACAGGCGGACCGCGCGGTAAACGCGGGTCCGCCTTTTTCTTTTCGCGAGGCGGCCGGCGGCGTTTTGGAGCCTCCAAAACTTTCGCGAAAAAACCGCTTGCATTCGGTGCCTGCAACCGGCTTCTTGCCCGTCCTGTTTCGCACAGGGGCTCTTAGCTCAGTTGGTAGAGCGCCTCAATGGCATTGAGGAGGTCAGCAGTTCGAACCTGCTAGGGTCCACCATTTCGAAGGGGTCGCCGGAGAAGTCCGGCGGCCCCTTAGTGCGTCTGGAGGCGACACTTGCGGCGTCACCCGAAATTGCAAGCTCACGACAGGACGCGACCGGAAAGGCCTCGTTTTGCCCTGAAACAACCCCCGCGAGTGTGTCGTGGGGTGTGTCGGTTTTCGGTGCGGAAACCGGGGGTGGCGCAGGCGCGGGAACCAGCGTCCCCTCAATGTCCTCGCGGACGATGCACGGTCTGGCTCCCACCTCGGCGGCCGCTCCGGGGCGGGCCTTTAATGGGCCCGTCTCCGAACCCTCGGAACTGGGTGCAAATTTTGCACACGGAATCGAGAAGGATGGCAGGGCAGCTACGCCAGCCGCGAGGGGCAGGCCGTTCGCGTTGGTATACGTCCGCATCGTCAGCTTCATGTCGCTGTGACGCGCAAGGCCCATCGCGACGCGAGGGGCGACGCCGGCCGCGTTGAGCATCGTGATAAAGGTCGTCCGCAGGGCGTGAAAATCGAATTTCGCGCCGCTGGCGTCGGTCTTCGGGATCCTGGCCCGCTTCAGATCGCGGTGAAAGGTGTCCATGTTTGGGACCCGGTTGCGGAAAACCCATTCGAAGGGCTGGCAGAGATCCGGCCGCATCGAGAGAAGCAACGCCACCACGTCGGGCTGCAGCGGCAGGCGCTCGGTGCGGGCGTTCTTGGAGATCGAGGCGCGGACGAGAACGGAGGGCGTGGGGCCGACCAGGTCAAAATCCCCCCACGTCAGTTGATTCATCTCCCCGCGCCGAATTCCGGTGTATCCAGCGAAGCGATACGCGAAGGCCCGCACAGGCGGGACGCAACTGCAGAGCCGATCCAGTTGCTCAGGCGTGAAAGCGGCACGCTTGCACCCGTCATTGCGGATCTTCGACTTGACCACGTCGACAAGCGGATCGGCCGCAAGGAGCTTCCGCTTGATCATCCAGCCAAAGAAGGTCCGCAGGAAGCCGAGCACGTCGTTCGCGTATTTCGCGCTGGGCTCATGTTCCACGCGCCACCGGTCGAAGCCGGCGACGGACGCTTCTCCGACTGTCTTCCAACCTGTGCGCTTCAGAAAGGTCGAGATGCCGCGCCGGTAGGCGCTGACTGTGTTCTGGGACTTCCCGGCCGCCGCAATGGCCTCGAGATACATCGCCAGATGCTCAAGGAGGGGCTTTTGAGCCGCCGACCTGACGGAGGCCGCAGGGGAAAGGCCAACGGCCTCCAATTCGAATTCCTTGACCATTGCCCGGAGCTTCTCCTCGGCGACCCGCTTTTGCGTCACCTGCAGGCAGACCTCGCGGGTCTTGGTCCACCCATCAAGGCAGATCCGGGCGAACCAGAGCGACGAGCGGACGCCTTTGCGGACCGGACGGAAGACGAAGGCCTTCACTTGGCGGACGTGAGGCTGGAGGAATAGGCAGCCAGGTCATCGGGCTTGATGCGGACGCATCTGCCGATCCTGACGACACGGAGCCGGCCACGCCCGATCTCGCGCTCAAGGGTGCGCTTGCTGACCGCGAGCATGCGGGCGACTTGGGGGAGGGTGAACGCGCCAATGGGCGCGGCGGGAATATGACTTGAGACGACAGCTTCCATAATTTCCGATAGGTTAAGTTTTCAGTTTTGGGCCGTTGTGGCCTGATCGCGGACCGGTTGTCGCACTACGCCCGGAGAATGGCCGTTTTAATGTTTTAGCCGGCATCGTAAGCGTTTGTATATCAGACGATAACAAATCTATCAAAACGGCGTATTGTTCATCTTTAGATAGCGTAACCCCTTGGAAATACGTGGAAAAGGACGAAACCGACCCGAAGGGGGGCGGGAGCCCCCCCCCGACCGGTAAATCCGTATTATTTCCGAGAAGGCCAAAACCGGCCCTTTCTCGGACACACTCCCGAATGGGTAACGATAGGGTAGCAGACCCCGGAAACCAAAGCGACAGAAAGCGACAACAGCCAAAACGGCAGCGCGTGCCGCTGCGCGCCGACGCGTCCGCGCCGTGCTTGGCGGATCGGAGGGGCCGGCGGCCTACGGCTCGCTCGGCTCCCGTCCGATCCGCGCAAGCGTAGGCGCGTGCGGTGTCCTGCGCCATCCGCGCGCGTGCCGGTGAATGGCCGGTAGCGCATTCTTGAGACTTTGGCATAGAAGGGGGTGGGAAGTGGTGTATGTCGGCCCAGAGATCGGACGCCTGCG
Source organism: uncultured Akkermansia sp. (assembly GCA_966250295.1). Taxonomy (GTDB): domain Bacteria; phylum Verrucomicrobiota; class Verrucomicrobiia; order Opitutales; family Opitutaceae; genus IMCC26134_A. Next base: position 160,974 of record CBINGR010000002.1, read on the forward strand.
GCGCGCGTGCGCCGCGACGGCGTGGCCTCTGGAGGACCAACCTGGGGGACTTTAGCTTCCGCCCGAGGCCGCGTCCCCTTCCTCGGTCGCCGGGCGTGCTTTGGCTTTGGGCAGACCGACCAAGTAAACGCGCGGCTCAGGACCTCCGCCCGGCGCATAAAGCGCGCGGGCGATCTCCGCAGCGCTCTGCATGTAGAACGGCCCTTCCCCCTCACCGGGTCGCTTCCGAGGCTTGGCGAGCTTAGGCCGGCGTTTCTTCACGGTTTTAGCCGCGCTTGGCGTCCGGCACCAGATTTGCCGACCGGAACGCGTGACAGGTTACCGGAAACGACCCGATGCACGACGGCGTGCCCCTCATGCATTGGCAACAGCGAACAGCGCCATGCTCCCTGCGCCGCGATCCAGAAATTCAGGCGGAAGAGTTCATCCGCATCGAGCACAGTGCCGTCGAACGCGCAGGACTCGATGCGCAGGCCGAGAAGATAGGCCCGATGCCAATGGATGAACGCACGCGTGACGGGCGTGTGCTTTCGTCCGACAATAGGACCGGTGGACCATATCACTTTTTGCGTGTGGACCATGGGCCTAGGATGCCGAGCGGCGCGCGAGGATTTCAGCCCGGATACGCTCGAATGCGTCCTGTCGGGCCCTTTGTTGCGGGGTAAACTGCGGTTCGGGTGGGGGCGGTTCAGGCGGCCGAAGGGAATCCCATTTCACCGTCTCCAATTGGAAAAGCAGGAGCCCGAGGCTCGCGTCTTTGAATCGGATCTCACCGGCGTGAGGCGTGGACACCGCCACGCACGCGACATCGTTCGCGATTTCGATTTTCCATTTGTAGGCCTGAGGAATGTTGCGTCCAACGCACATCAAGGCCGCAACCTGCGCTACATCGCAAACGGCTGAATCTGTGTGCGTTACGGGCTTGGGGTGCTCATTCCTAGAGTCCTCCAACCACTTAATGAACTGGTGTTTGTCCGAGTCGTAACGGTCGCCGCCTTCCCCCTCACGACAAGGCGCATCGAGAGAATCCATTAAGACTACTTCGCCCGTGTAATCGACGCGAAAACCGCGTTTGAGTGGGTCGCCGCTCCTCACGACGCACCGCCTTTCTTTGAATTGTCGAGTGGGTTTTGTGATGTGTTTGGCATAGTCTGAGTTTGGTTTTGTTGTTGGTGATCAGACGCATCTGTTTGAGCTTCAATGCATTCGAACCTGCTAGGGTCCACCATCTTGAAAACGCCGCCGGAAAACTTCCGGCGGCGTTTTTTATTTCCCTGGCGGCATTTCGGCCCACGGGCGTGGCCAGGTGGTTTCAGGGTGCTTTTCTGTGGCGCGGGCCGGCGGGAAGCTGTTGATACGCCCCATGCTTTCGCTGCTCGACGTCATCACGAAGACGACCGGATTTTTCGCCTCCAAAGGCGTGGAGCCGGCGCGCCTCAACGCCGAGCAGGTGATCGGGCACGCCCTGGGGCTCAAGCGCATGCAGCTCTACGTGCAGTTCGAGCGGCTGCTCACCGAGGCCGAGCTGGAAAAAATCCGTCCCCTGGTAAAACGCCGCGCGCAGCGCGAACCGCTCCAGCACATCCTTGGCACGGTGGAGTGGGGGGGGCTGGTGCTGAAGTCGGACAAACGCGCGCTGGTGCCGCGGCCGGAGACCGAGGAACTGCTTGAACTGGTGCTGGCCCGCGGGATGGGTGCGGTGCGCGTGCTCGATCTGGGCACGGGGACGGGCGCGCTCGCGCTCGCGCTGGCCAAGGCCTGGCCGGGGGCGGCGGTGACCGCGGTGGATGCGAGCGACGAGGCTCTGGCGCTCGCGCGCGAAAACGCGGAGGCCGCCGGGCTGGCGGAGCGGGTGGGCTTTTTGAAATCCGATTGGTTCGCCGCCTTGCCGGCAGGCGCGGAGTTCGAGGTGATTGTGAGCAACCCGCCCTACCTGACGGAGGCGGAGGTGGAGGAGGCCGAGCCCGAGGTGCGTTTGCACGACCCGCGCACCGCGCTGGTGGCGGCCGACGCGGGGCTGGCCGACCTGCGCAGGATCATCGCCGGCGCGGCGGCACGGCTTGCGCCCGGCGGCTTGCTGGCGCTGGAAACCGGCATCGCCCAGCATCCGATTCTCCTGGCGGCGCTGGCGGCGGCCGGCCTGCGGGAAGGCGAGTCACGCAAGGACCTGCGCGGCCGCGACCGCTTCGTGCTGGCGCGAAAGTGATTACCGTTTCTGAGGTAGGGACGGACCGTCGGGCCGTCCGTGGGGCGTTTCGGCGGGCCCAGCGGTCCTGCCCTACCAGGTTTCTGGCAGGAGCACGGCTTTCACCGCGCCCTCGGCATCGAGCGTTTCGATACGCTGGACCTGGAGGTGGGCGGCCTGGCTGGCGAGCAGGGTGGCGAGCGCGGCGAAGTCCTGGTGCGTCTCGACCAGGGTCTGGCTGAACTGGCGGTAAGTGATGCGATAAGCCGTCTCGCCGTCTTCGAGGCGGCGGAGGGCGTCGGTGGCGGGTTTCGGAGGGCGCGGCGCGACTGCGGCGGGCAGGGGGGCGCCGGGTTTGCGTTTGCCGCGGCGGTCGGAAGGAAGGGGCGGGCGCGTGAAGGGCCAGGGCTCGCCGAGGATGCGCGCGGCCTCCGTCTCTGCCGCGTGGATACGCAGGAAGAGCTCCTCGCGCTGGAGGAGGAGTTCGTTGATCCGGATCTGCTGGTCTCTCCGCATGGGCGGGAGGGGCGGCAAGGGCGCGGGGCGGGGTGCGGCGGATCAGGCCTCGGAGGAATCGGAGTCGTCCTCGTCCGCGCCGGCCCCCTCGGCGGGCTCCTCGTTTTCAGGCGCGGGTGAAGGAGCGGGGGCGGCGGCCGGCCGACCGGCGGATTTTTTGGCGGGGACCGGCGCGGAGGCGGAGCCGGTGGAGCGCATCAGAGTCTCGGCCTTCGGATCGAGTCCGGCGACCGGCAGGGGCGGCGCGGGGAAGGGGAAGACGCCGGGTTCGCCGATCACCTCCTCGACCTGGGTTTCCAGGGCGGCGATGCGCTCGTAGGCGGCCTGGCGTTCGGCGATCAGCTCGTCGATGCGCACGCGGGCTTCGAGGGCCTGGCGGAGGGTCTCGGCCTCGGCGCCGAGGACGAGGTCGCGAAAGCTGAGGGCGGCGGGGGTGTTGAGCTTCTTGGCCATGGGCGGAAGGAAAGGGAGTGAGGGAGTGAGGGGATCAGGGGCGGACGACTGGCTTAGCGGAAGAGGCGGGAGAGTTTGGTGAGGAGGCCGGAGTCGCGCGGCGGGGGCGCGGCGGGAGCCGGGGAGGGGGGCGGAGCAGAAGGGGAAAGCGGTGCGGAGGGAAGCGAAACGGAGCGGGCGGGGGCGCCCGGAGCGTTTCCGCCGGGGGAACGGATGGCCACGGCGGGCATGAGGGCCGCCTTGGGAGCGGGTTTGCGCGAGGCGGCGCGCTGGACCTGCGCGGCGCGGGCGGCCTCGGCGACCTCGGGGGCGGGGTCGGAGAGCGCGTCGGACAGGAGTTCGTCCGCCGCGTTGGGATGCTGCACGGCAGCGAGGCGGACGCGGGGCACCGGATCGCGGAGGAAGTCGTAGAGGTCGGCCCGGCGCCAGGCGTGGCCGCGGACGGCGAGGGCGCGAACTCCCGGCATGCGATCGGCGGCGAGGATGCGGGCGGTCTCGAGGTCGAGGCCGGAAAGGGGACGGTCCTGCACGGCCCAGTGGCGGCGAAAAACCGGGCTGCGGGCGACCAGCAGGCAGGCGAGCGCGGGCTCCAGGGTCTCGCGGTAGGCGAGGGCGGCAAGCACGGCGGGGCGGCGGGTGGCGGCGACGCCCTGTATTAGGTCTTCCGATACGGAGGGGTTGCCGGCGAGGGCGAGGCAGGCGGGCTCGTCGGCCAGGTCCACGAAGTAGGCGGCGATGCCAGGGTCGAGGCGCGGGTTGGCCGCGAGCGCGGAGCGGACGGAGGCGTCCTTGTCCTGCGCGAGCAGGCGCTGGAGCGGGCGGGGCAGGGACGGGAGGGCGGCGGCCCAGCGCCGTTCCTCGGGTTCGCCGGCGGTGGCGAGGTGGAGGAGGTCGATCTCGCCGGGCTCGGCGCGGTCGCGCAGGGCGCGGCGGACCGAGGCGTGGGAGGACTGGAGGAGCAGGCGTTCGGCGGCCTCGGGCAGACTGCGGCGGCGGAGGAGGGCGAGCTGCACGTCCTCCTCGTCGGTGGCGGCCCAGCCGAGGAGAGTCTCGTCGTCGGCCGAGGAACTGGCGACGGCGTGGAGGCGCACGACGGCGCTGTCGTCGATGGCGAGGACCAGCGCGGCCGGCGCGGCAAGTGCGGACTGGCCGGCGAGGGCGAGGCGGACGGAGGGATCGGGGTCGGCGGCGAGCAGGGCCTGCTGGGGCAGGCGAAGGGCGGAGTTGGCGGCGAGGGCGCGGCGGACCGAGGCCTCGGCGTCGTCCGAAAGGGCCTGGAGCTCGCGCGGCGGCAACTGGGGATGCAGGGCGGCCTGAGCCCGGACCGACGGTTCAGGGTGGGCGGCGAACTGGATGAGCAGATGGGGCGGGGTGCGCGGGTTGGTGGCGAGAAGGCCGAGGATTTCCGGCGTGGGATCCTGCGCGGCGAGAGTTTCGAGGAGGTGGCTCGGGGCGAGCGGATAGGCGGCGACGAAGGGCCGGGCCTCGGGGGCCTCGGCCACGGGCAGGTCGGCGAACGCCTGGAGGAGCGTGGAGGGAAGCGGTGGCTTGCGCAGAGCCTGGGCGGTGCGGCGCACGCCGTCGCGCCGGATACGGTCGAGCAGAGATTCTGGCGTGTGGGTCTCGGCGGCGGGCATGCGTGGTCTTGGTCTTTAGCCGCGAATGACCGCGAAGGAGCGCGAAGCGACGACGGAGGGAAAGCAGGACGGCATGGGTGGGCGGAAGGAATGGCGGAATCGCCCGGCCAAAGCCACGACCAGAATGCGTGGAGTCGAAGAATTTTTTCGCGCGGCCGAGATGCGGTATCTGACCTGATCGCCAAACCAGCGGCCGCGGCGCAGGAACATAGGCTCAAACCGGCTTAAAGGCGGGAATTTAGGCGCAGAGCCTGGTGTCGTGGCTCCGATAAGCCCGCCATCGATTCTTAGTCCGTTCCCGGGGAGTACAGATCCTTGTTCCGGACCCGTCCCAGGACTTCCGCGCTTAGCTCGGCGGGCAGGGAATCTTTCAGATAGGCGAGGGCGGTTGCCGAATCCTTCTGCTGCCAGTCGGAAAAAATCCTGGTCAGGGTCTGGGTTTGCAGTTCCCGGTCGGTGATCAGCTCCGCCCAGGAAAGGGCGGTGCCGGGATCGGATGCGACCTTGGGATGGGTCGCGATTCTCTGCATGGCTTGGTCGAAATCGGGATGCGGTGAAACCTTGCCGAGGAATTCGCCCACCGAAGCGGGTTCGCGGTCGATCCAGTTGTTCACCGCATGCATCATGATCTCCCGCCTGGCCTCACCGGCCTCGAGCCGGAGGCCGAACTTCGCGGCGGCGGAGGGATTTATCGCCGACCAGGCCGTGCCCAGTTCCGCGAGCACGCGGCCGCGGATCGGATCGTCTTTCGCGAGGCCATCCGCCCAGGACACCGCTTTCTCCGGGTCGTTGAGTCCCCATTCGCTGGCGATGAGCAGGCTGGCGACGGCGGTCCTGGCTTCCGGATCGAGCACCTTGTCCCCGGCCAGGCGTCGCGCCGCGGCTTCATAGTCGCCGGCATAGGTCATGCCGCGCAAGGCGCCCACATAGGTGGCGCGCGCGGCGGCGGGGTTGGCCGCCGCATAGGCGGTGGCGAATTGCCAAGCGAGCGTGCCATCGGTTTTGCCGAGTTCGCTCAGCATCGCGTCGATGTATTGCAGGCTTCCGTTCGCGCTCGCCCAACTCCAGGCGGCCTGGGGATCGCGCCGGGTCCATTTGCCGAGCATGGCGCCGATGGCCTGTTCCTGCCGCCTCCATTTCAAATTCTCCAAGGCGAAGGCGAGCGCGGCCTGAGGATCGCGCGCGGACCAGGCGAGAAGGGCATCGAGGAGATTTTCCCACTGCGCCGCGCTGTGCAGATTCCCGGCCAGGCTCCGGACGGCCGCCTCCGAGTCCGCTTCGGCTTCCGGCGGGCGGGCGACGGCGGTGCCGGAATCGGCCCTGACCGGGGTGGGCGGAGGGGCGGCCGGCGTGGCGGGACGTGGGGCAGTGGCATAGCCGGCGAGAAAGCCCGCCAGGGCCAGGCAGGCGGCGAAAAATCCGAACCGTTTCATAGCGTGGGAATCCGTCCGAGCTGGGTCAGGGAATGAATGAGCTTGTCGCGCATTTCCGACGGGAGTTCGGGGGAGTTGTACAGGTAATCCATCGCGGACCAGAGGTCGCGTTTGGCCCATTCGGCGACCACCGCGTTCACGCTATATTCCCGGACGTCCGGGTCGGTGATGGAATGGGCCCAGGCCAGCGCGACCGACGGGTTGCCGCCGGCGGTTTCCGGCCGGCGGGCGAGGACGACCTTGGCGTTGTCCAGCGCCGGATCGTCGAGGTAGGCGTTCATCCAGGTGGCGACCTTGTCGGGTTCCAGGTCGAGCCAGTAGGTCAGGACCTGGGTGAGGAGATTGTTTCGCTCGGCGCCGGGAGCTTGGGTGAGGGCGAAGTCAGCCGCCGCCTCGGGATCGTTTTCCGCCCAGTTCTGACCGAGGTTTACGAGGCAGCGGTCGCGCGCGATGCTCTCCGCCGGAAGCGTGAGCGCCCAGGCGGCGGCTTTTTCGGGTTCGTAGGAGCCCCAGAGGGAGGCGATGGTGTCGGCGAGGGCGAGTTTTCCGTCCGCGCCGTCGGGCATCGGCGGCAGTTTCGCCTGGTCCATGAGGAGGAGCGCTGCCTCGTGGTTTCCCTGGTGGAGGATTCCGCGCAAGGCAGAGGCGTACGCGCCTGCGGCCTGCTGCGGGTGTTTCGCGGCGAGTTCCGCGGCGTAGCGGATGGCGGTTTCCGGATCGGCCTTGCCAATCTCGGCCAGCACCGGGTCGAGATGAATACCCTCCTCGTTGAAGGTCTCGCCCGCCCATTTCCAGGCGCCGGCGGGATCACGCCGGGCCCAATCGGCCAGGAGCGTATAGACTGCGGAACCGCTCCGGTAAGCGTTCAAGCGTTCCCGGGCGAAGGCCAGCGCCGCCTCCGGTTCGAGGGCGGCCCAGGCGCGGAGCGCGATCATGAATTCGTCGAAGCGCGCGTTGCTGGTGATCTGCGGCGCGAGCCGGGCGACGCGCGACTTCAGGGCCTCCGCATCGGCGGGGCCGTCCGGTGCGCCGGGGTTGGAGGGTGACGCGAGGGTGGCCGTCCCTTCCGCCCGCGGGGCGGGTTCGGTATCGGGCCCGGCGGCCCGGTCCGCCGGGGCGGAGGAAGGCACGGCGGCGGAGCGCGGAGCGAGGCTGCGGCCGGCGAGAAAGGCCGCGGCGAAACCGGCGAGGGCGGCCGCGATACGAAGAGGCGTGAGGTTCACGATCGAGAAGGCAGGGAGGGCGGCGAAGCGCCCTCCCTGCGGCGGCTCAGGCTCGGGCGACCGAGATTTACTGACAGGTGGTGTTGCCCGACATGCTGGTGTTACAGCCGTGCGGGTCGAAGTTGTAGGCGTTATAGCAGGCGGTGGAGTTCTGGATGTAGCCGGCGCGGGTGCAGGGGTTGTTGTTGATGTAGAAACCCTGCACGCGGTTGCTTCGGGCCGTGGAGCCGGTGACCTTCATGCCGTCGCCGTAGAGCATGGTGCCGGTGTTGTTGCTGCTGAGCGTGCAGGAGCTCACGGTGATATCCAGGTTTGGCTGGCTGGAGGTGTGCTGGGCGATGATGCCGTCGGCGCCGTTGCCGGTGCACGTGTTGCCGCTGAAGGTCAGGTTGTTGCCCCAGGACATCTTGAAGCCGCAGACGCGGGAGTTCAACGAGCGGTTGCCGGTGAACGAGGGATAGGACCAGCGGCGCCAGTATTGGTTATGGTAGAGGCTGCCGCCGCCGGAGTCGTGCACGTAGGTGTTCTGGACCCGGAGGTTGTTCTGGCCGCCGCCGTTGATGCCATGGCTGGCGGAGTGGAACTGCTCCACGTTGATGATGGCGTTGTTGTCGTCGCTGATCGTGCTCGCGGTAAAGTGAACGCCGATGCCGGAGCCGTCCCAGGTGTCCACCTTCAGGTCGCGGACCGTCATGTTGTCCGAATTGTCCGTGCCGCAGTCGATGTTGTGGAAGGTGTTCGACGAGGAGGTGCCGCGCACGACGGTGGAGGCGCCGGCGCCGTCCATGGCGACTTTGCCCTTCATGGCCACGGTGCCGGTGATGGTATAGTTGCCGGCGTTCATGAAGACCGTGCCGCCGCCGGCGGCGGCGACCTGGTTGATGGCGTTGTTGATGCCGGTTTGATTGGTGGGGTTGATCGTGACGTTGAGGGCCTGAGCCGCCGAGGCGGCGAGGCAGGTCAGTGCGGCGGCCGCGAGTACTTGTCGATGGGATTTCATTGGGGGTAGGGCGAGGGAGGGTAGGCGACCGCGCCATCCTCCCTCATGCGGGATGGCGCGGCGTTTTGCGAAGGATCGCAAAAAAGGGGCATGCCGGGCGGGCGGCGTCGGGAAAACGGGGTGGGGAGGCGGCGGTCCCGGGGCAGGGCTGAGCCGCGGCGGAACCATCCCGCGACCGCACCTGGCGGGCAAGGGCCGCGCCTACGTTCACTGTTACGTGAACGGGGTTTACCGCTGGCGCGGGAGGGAGGAACCGTCGCGCCAGGTGCATTTCACGAGGATGCGGCAGGGGGCGGCGGGGATGCCGCGGGCTCCGAGCGCGATCTGCGCGGCCAACGTTTCCATGGCGATGCGGCCGATGGCCGCCGTGTCGGGGAGGATGCCGCTGTCGATGAGGGGCAGGTCGTCCACGTTGGTGCCGGCCACGGCGAGGTCGTCGGGGATGCGAAGGCCGAGCTCCGCGAGCAGGTCGGGCACCCAGGGTTCGCTGGCGAGCAGCGCATCCGGCCGGTATTCGCGCAGCCAGGCCCTGAGCGCGGCCGCGGTCTCCGCGCGGCGGGCAGGGAAAGCATCGTCGCCCACCAGAAAGGGCGGAAGCGCCGCAAGGGAGAGGAGATTTTGCGCGGCGAGGAAACCGCCGTAGAAATTGCCCCCGAGAGCGGCGTCGAAGTCGCGGTTCAGGAGCAGCCCGATGCGCCGGTAGCCGCGTTCATGGACGCGATGGAGCGCCATTTGGATGGCGCGAAAGCCGTCGGAGGTGACGATATGGAAATCGATGTCGCGGCTGGCCGCGCTGAGCCGCACCACGGAAAACCGGTTCCAGTCCAGCGGGCCGCAGGGCTCCATGCGCTGGGGCGAGGGAATGAGGAGGCCCTGGACGCCCCGGGTCAGCAGGATCTGGTTGAGCCGCGAGGCCGGGCGACTGGGGGGCCAGTGAATTTCCTCCAGCCGGTAGCCGGATTTGCGGGCGGTCTCCGAAGCGCCGCGCCAGCAGCCCTGGAACCACCGGAGCCGGCGCAGGCGTTCGGGCTCGTACCAGGCGTTGAGCAGGGCGACGCAGCCGCGTACGGCATCGGCCTGCCGCCGGCGGTGCCGGTAGGCGGCGAGCGAGGCGAGACTCGGGTCGGGCACGTAGCCCATCTCCTCCGCGAGGCGCCGGATTTCTTCGCGGCGTCCGCGCGAGATGGAGGTGTCGTCATGCAGGGCCCGGGAAACGGTGACGTGGGAAACCCCCGCCTTTCGGGCGATGTCGCGCAGGGTGATGCGTCGATCCGAAGGTTCTCCGAGGAAGGCGGGCGGCTGCGGGGGCATGAAAGCGAAACGGTGCGTGGGCCGGAGGCAAACGTACCGCAGGCGAGAGGCGGGTTCGCGGAATGCGCGCCTGCCCGGTGCCGGGAACGGGACGCCGCCGGCCGGGGGTGAGGTCGGGCGGATGCGGGTCGAAGGGTGGGGTGTGCCCGCCCATCAACACCAACGGAGCGCCGAATCGAGCGCTTCCTTGCGTTAATGATAACTTCTGGCGTGGTGAAAATTCCGACTGAGGGGGGAGGAGACGAATCGACCGGGCGAACGCAGGAAGGCCACTGCCTCCCACGGGACGGCATGGGCGCAGCGGTGAGCGCGGGGCGAAACCGGGTCGAAAAGGAGCGCAGGCGCTGGGGCGCCGACCAGCCGCTGATCCAAAAGGGGAGGAGAATTTTGCGGCTTTTTTCGGGCAATAATGCCGTGACGAACTCAGGCCGGCGGCGGGCCGTACTGGGCGATGATCTGGCGGAGGCGCTGGCCGAGGGTTTCGGCCGCGGCGATCAATTCCTCTGCCTCGGTCGGCGCCAGGTGGGCGCGGCAGTGGCGGCGCCAGAGGTCCAGCCAGGCGGCGAAGTGGTGTTCTTCGAGCCGGAGCGGGAGATGTTTCCACGGCATGCCGCCGGCATAGAGGCGCGGGCCGCCGGTGACGCCGGACCAGAAGTCGGCGATTTTTTCCAAGTGGGCGGGCCAGTCTTCGATGTGGGCGGCAAAGATCGGGGCGATCTCGGCGTGCTGGCGCACGTCTGCGTAGAAATAGCGCAGCAATTTCAACAAGGCCGGGCGTCCGCCGAGGCGGTCGTAGAGCGGGGCGGGCGGCGGAGTCATGGCGGTGCCTTTCAGTCCAAATGCAGGTCGCCGGGCTGGACGTAAATCTCGCGAGGATTGTTGCCGACCTGGGGGCCGATGAAGCGGCGGCGCTCCATCTCGTCGATCAGGTTCGCGGCCCGGTTGTAACCGATTTTCAGGCGGCGCTGCAGGTAGCTCGTGCTGGCGCGACCGTTGGCGGCGAGGACCTCGAGCGCCTGCTTGAGCATGGGATCGAGGCCGGCATGGGTTTCGCTGTCGCCCATGGCATCCTCGCCGCCGCCGGGGGCGTCCTCGGGGCGGAGTTCGACACGGTAGCGGGGCTGGAGCTGGGCCTTGAGCGAGGCGACGATCTGCTCGACCTCGGAATCGTCCACGTAAGGAGCCTGGAGGCGCTGCAGGCGGCCCAGGCCGGGCGGGCTGTAGAGCATGTCGCCTCGACCCTGAAGCGCCTCGGCGCCCTTGCCGTCGAGGATGGTGCGGCTGTCGATTTGCGAGGAGACCTGGAAGGCCATCCGGGTGGGGAAGTTGGCCTTGATGACGCCGGTGATGACATTCACCGAGGGACGCTGGGTGGCGAGGATGGTGTGGATGCCGACGGCGCGGGCCATCTGGGCGAGGCGGGCGATGGGGGTCTCGACCTCGGCGGAGGCGGTCATCATGAGGTCGGCGAGCTCGTCGATGATGAGGACGATGAAGGGGAGTTTCGCGAAGCCCTCGGCGGCGGCCTTGGCGTTGTAGCCGGCGAGGTTGCGCACGCTTTTCTCGGAGAGAATCTCGTAGCGGCGCTCCATCTCGCGGACGAGCCACTTGAGGGCCTGGCAGGCCTGCTTGGGATCGGTGACGACGGGGTGGATGAGGTGCGGGAGGTCGCGGTAGATGGCGAACTCGACGATCTTCGGGTCGATGAGAACCAGTTCCAGTTCGTCGGGGCGGAAACGGTAGAGAAGCGAGAGGATGACGTTGCTGATGCAGACGGATTTGCCCGAACCGGTGGCGCCGGCGATGAGGGCATGGGGAGCCTTGGCGAGGTCGCAGACGAGGTGGCGGCCGGTGATGTCGACGCCGAGGACGATGGGGATATCGGCGGTGGATTCGCGCCAGGCGGCGGATTCGAAGGCGGCGCGGAGGGCGAGCGGGACGGAGTGACGGTTGGGCGTCTCGACGCCGACGAAGCTTTCGCCCGGGATGGGGGCCTGGATGCGGACGGCGTTGGCGGAGAGGGCGAGGGCGAGGTTTTTTTCGAGGGCGGCGATGGCTTCGACGCGTACGCCGAAGCCGGGCTTGACGCGAAACTGGGTGACGCGCGGGCCGACGATGGAATCGTAGACGAAGGCGTCGACGGCGAAGCTATCGAGGGTGTTCTGGAGGATTCGTTTGTTGGCCGCGACTTCCTCGGGCGGCACGAGCTGCTGCTCGGCGGCGGTGGAGGAGCGGAGGAGATCGAGCGAAGGGAGCCGGTAGCCGGCGATGTCCTCGGCGGAGAAGGGCTCGGGGGGCGGAGGCGGTGCCTCCTGATTGAGCCTGGCGTTTGAGTTTAAGTCGGCATCGGAGGCCGGCGCCTGGCCGATGGCGGCGATGTCGGCCTGGCGGTCGCGGGCGTTTTTGCGCAGAGACTCGAGATGATCGAGCGCGTCCTCGAGGCGGTCGCGGTGGCGGGCCTGGAGCGTGGTGCGCTCCTCGCGGCGGGCGGCGAGCTCCTCGTGCCAGGAGGCGAGGAGGCGGTGGTCCTCGGCGAGGGCGGCGTCCTGGCGCGCGGCGGAGCCGGGCGCTTCCGGGGACGGAGAAGCAGCGGGGGCGACGGAGGCGGCCGTGGACGAAGGTTCCGGCATGAAGGGCGAAAAAGACAGCGGACCACGGGGGCGATGCAACTCCGCGGGGAGATTTTCTCGCGCTCCCGCCGGCGGAGCGGCCCGGCGGCGGGCGGCGGTTTTCATTTCTCTTTGGCACAGCGGATGATTGCGAAAGAGGGGCGCGGCTGTTTCTTTCCCTCCATGCCCAAACCCTTTGGTCCGTACCCTTTGCCGGCCGAACAGGAGGCAGAGCGCCTGCGCGTGCTGCGTTCCTACGAAATCCTCGATACGGCAGCCGAGTCGCAGTACGACGACATCGTGGCGCTGGCCGCGCATATCTGCGGCGTGCCGCTGGCCTCGATGACGCTGGTGGACGAGACGCGGCAGTGGTTCAAGGCGCGGGTTGGACTCGAGGAGAACGAGACCCCGCGGGACATCTCTTTTTGCGCGCATGCGGTGGGGAGCGACGGGGACGATCTACTGATCGTGCCGGATGCGCGGGAGGACGCTCGCTTTCGGGACCTGCGCAACGTCACGGGCGAGCCGCGCATCCGGTTTTATGCCGGCGCCCCGCTTGTCACCCGCGAGGGTTGGACGCTCGGGACGCTGTGCGTGATCGACCGCCGCCCCCGCGAGCTCGGCGCGGAGCAGCAGCGGGCCCTGCGCGTGCTGCGCAACCAGGTGATGAACGCGCTCGAGCTCCGCCGGCTGACCCGGGGACAATACCAGGTGATCGCCGACCTCGAGCGGACGCGTGCTGCGCTCGACGAGGCGCGGATCGCGGCCGAGGCGGGGGCGCGCGCCAAGAGCCAGTTTCTCGCGGCGATGAGCCACGAGATCCGCACCCCAATGAATGCGGTGATCGGCATGAGCACCCTGATCCGCGCCACGCCGCTGACACCGGAGCAGGCGGACTACGTCGACACCATCCGCATGAGCGGCGAGCTCTTGCTGACCATCCTCAACGACATTCTCGACTTCTCGAAGATCGCGGGCGGCAAGCTGGAGTTCGAGCGGGTCCCCTTCGAGGTGGCCTCGTGCGTGGGTGACGCGGTGGACTTGCTGGCGGCGCCCGCGGCGGCAAAGGGCCTTTCCATCCGCGTGGAGATCGCGCCGGACGTGCCGCCCTTCGTCCGGGGCGACATCACGCGCGTGCGCCAGATCCTGGTGAACCTGCTTTCCAACGCGGTGAAATTCACCCCGAAGGGCGGCATCACCGTGAGCGTGACGTCGCGCCGAGTCGACGCGGACGGATCGGGCGCGGTGGAGCTGGGCTTCGCGGTGCGCGACACGGGCATCGGTATCCCGAAGGACCGTCAGGACCGCTTGTTCCAGCCCTTTTGCCAGGCCGAGGTCTCGACCACGCGGCATTACGGCGGCACCGGGCTTGGGCTGGCGATCTGCAAGCGGCTGGCCGAAATGCACGGTGGCCGCATGTGGGTGAAGAGCGAGCCGGGGCGCGGCTCCTGTTTTTCGTTCACGGTCCAGGCCGAGGCGGCGCCCCTGGCGACCGGCGGAGGCAGGCGCGGCGAGGCGGCGGTGGCCGGTGCGGGGAAGGGCGACGCGCCCGTTTTCGACACGAGTTTCGCCGTGCGGCATCCGGCCAGCATCCTCGTGGCCGAGGACAATCAGGTGAACCAGAAGGTCGTGCGCCGTTTGTTGGAGAAGCTCGGCTACACGCCCGAGATCGTGGCTAACGGCCTGGAGGCCTTGGTGGCGCTGCGCCGCCATCCCTTCGATCTCGTGCTGATGGACGCGGAAATGCCGGAGCTGGACGGAGTCGGTGCCACGCGGGTGCTGCGCGCGGAGCTCCCCGCCGCCCGGCAGCCGGTGGTCGCGGCGCTGACGGCGCACGCGCTGGTCGGCGACCGGGAAAAATTCCTCGCGGCCGGAATGGACGACTACCTGGCGAAACCGCTGCGCGCGGGCGAGCTGACGGCCTTGCTGACGCGGCTGCCGGTCCTGCTGGCAGGGCGGCGAGGGTAGAGCTGCACAGCCGGATTTTGTGAGCGGTAGGCGTGAAACGGGTCGGGTTCCCGAGCCGTGTGCCGGATGCTCCCCTACGCGGAACCGGCCCCTGAAGCATGCGAAGATGACGGCACTGGATGGGGACCCTCGGGTTTGAAGTCCCAGCCCTTGAAATAACGCGGTTGGCCGTAGGCATCGTGGAACAGTACGCGCCAGGTTCCGCCGGGCAGCTTCACCAGATCTATTTCGCCCGGGGAGTCTCCGATGAGGATGGAGCGTTCGAGCTGCACCGACCGTTTTTCCATTTCGCGCCGAAAGGCTTGGCGGACGATTTCGTCGGGCGAGCCGGTTGGCAGCTCCAGCAGCGCCACGACCGTTAGCTGCGCCAGGTTTTGTTGCACGTAAAGAGGAAGCCCTTCGTGCATCCGCGTTGTCGCCACGGTCGGGGTGCCGGCCCGGATTAGCCCAGCGACCGCCAGCGCGGCCAGACTCACCACGGCCGACCACCGCGTTGGAAGCCGGCCGTTTCCAAACGCCAGTCCCAAACCGACCGCCCCAAGGAAAATCAGGACTGCTCCGACCTGCGCCGCGTTATGCCAGGCGTCCTCGGATGTGTAGGCATACAGACCGAGCGGGGCTCTGTCGGCATGCCAGCCGACGGTCAGATCCCCTTGCATTTGCTGCGGAGAAAGCGTGCCCCGCAGCCATGTGGCGGCCATGGAGCCCGCCGTCCAGCGTTCCAGTTCGGGATGCGAAATATGGCGGGAATCTCCTGGTTGAAACGGGCGTGTCCGGCGGGTCTGCTCCTCGGGCTCGCCATGGTGCAGGGGCGCTACGCTTTTGGTCGCCAAACCCTCCATGGTTGCCTGTCCCGGTCCGAAAATCAGCAACTCAAGCTCCAGCGAATGTGTCGCTCCCGCGCCCGTGAGGCGCATTGGATATACTGGCTGTTTCGTCGCGAAACGGAAGGCCAGCGGCGCAGGCACGCTGCGGCCGCCCCCGGCGAACTCACGCCGGATTCTGCTGGCCGCAAACCAGCCGCCTGCCGCCGCATGCTCCTCGGCCACTCCAGACTCCCATGGTGATGGCGCCGGACTCGGTGAGCGCCCCAGCGATGGCTGCCATTATCCCCATGCCGAAGATAAGGACCAGCAGGCGCGTGCATTTTCCCACCGTCCCCCAACCGAACGTCACCGCACCTAGGCCGACCAGGCCCAGCGCCAGCCACAATCCCCACGAGCCTTTCGTCGATTCGGCGATTACCGGCTGCATCAGCGCCACCGCCGCCGGGAGCGTGCCAGGCGTGGCGGCGAAGACCTCCGGCTTGGTCGGAAACGGCACCACCCAGGCGAAATCCGTGCCCTGGCCCACGAAGGCAGACTCGATGACGAGCGTTTCGGTTCCGTCTTTCCAGGCCAGCAGCGCCCGCTGATCGGGCATGGTGACCTCCTGGGGGAGGCGGGCGGCCGGAAACACCTTGCCGTCGGCGCGGGCCTCGGTGGCCAGGTCGGACACGAACCAGCTGACCAAAAAAATCGCCAGCCACCGCCACGCCAGGCCGCGCGGTTTACGAAAACATAGCATGCGGCCATTCACGCCTTAGCCGCCACTGTGGCGAGCCAGCAAGTCGGGCGGGCAGGATTTATTGATCCGGCAGCAGTGTCGCTGGCGTTGAGCGCGCTTGCGGACCTCGCCCTAAGTTCCCTCCAATCTCTGTTCCTTTCGCCCAACCCGACTCGGATATGAAAACCGAACTTTTTGCCGCCTGCGACTACGCTGCCGATTACGGCGGCAAGCTGACCTTGGTCGGCATCTTCGATTCCCTGGGTGCGCCAGGGCTGCCGGTGACTCACCCCCAGCTTTGCGTCGCGGCCAAGCTCCGTTTCGACGATACGGAGGCCGGCCCCAAAAACGTTCGCTTCACGCTCAGGGACGCCGACGGCCACGATCTTTTGCCGCCGATCCAGATGCCGATCGAGGCGCCGTCGGTGCCGGCCGAGGGTGCGACCTCCGTCGTTAACCTCGTGATCAATCTCGGGGGGATAAAATTCGAACGCCTCGGCGAGCACTCCCTGGACCTCTCCATCGACGGCGTCCACGCCGCCAGCACCCCGCTTTTCCTCCGACCCAGCGGCTGAGCGGCGCGGGCATTGGTTTCAGCCGCCGGAGCGAGATGGGCGGACCAGATGGCCCGCGCCCTCGGCGAGGATGGCGGCATTCCCTTCGTCAACGCGCCCGAGCTTGCCGGCGGCCTCCGGCAAAAGATTTCCCGTCCGCTCTACGGCGCGGTCGGTCGCATCGCCACGCGAGCCGACAGCGACGAGCGCGCCTGGGACATCGCCAGGGGCATGGCGAGCGCCTTGCGCGTCGTCGCCAACATCGGCGGCAACGAGTTCGTCCCCCTCCGGGGCGGCGGCTACCCCTTCGAGACGCATGTCTCGGACCTGCCGCGCCGGCAGTCCCGCCGCGCTGGGATGCTCCTCAACTCGGACGAGCTCCTTGGCCTCGTCCGCGTCCCCAGCGCCGCCGTCCGCACCTCGAAATTTCTGCGGCAGGTGCGCAAGACCAAGCCCGCCCCGGAGACCGCCGCCGACCCCGACGGCATTCTCGTTGGCCGGAACGAGCACGCCGGCGAGACGCGCGAGGTGTGCCTGAGCGCAGAGCAACGCACCCGCCACGTCCACCTGATCGGCGCGTCAGGCACGGGCACCATTACCGGCCCCCGGGAACTCAGCGAGGAGGAGCCGAAGGCGCGCGAAGAGGCCGGGCTAAAGGCAATAACGGAAGCCATGCAGAAGAAAATTCCGCGACCATCGGCGTGAGGGCGGTTGCGGCTTCCGTATACTGGCGCCGCTGCCCCTCGCACCGCGAGGACCTGTGTGAAAGCCGGTCGCCATGCTATGGGTGGGAACGGAGGCATGCCTGTCGCCTCCTCCGGAAAATATTTTTCTAAATTCCGTTAATATTTCGGGGCTCCCGGGTGTTGAGCCTGTGAATGAAGCACTCACTCAGGCACCTTGCCATCACCCTCGGCGCCCTTCTGGCACCTGCCATGGCGCAGGCCACCGTTTACCAGAACTCCCTCTCGGCCGGCCTCCGACCTCGCCGGCTTCTTCCGGGCGGGCGGCGGCAGCTACTGCCACCCTAAAAATTTAGGCCACCGCGTATTGTTAAAGGAGTGAACTCCCTCCTCGAGCGGAAATTCGCATCGTTGGGATTTCCTATATTCCCGACACTTCTGAGTCTTTTGTGAATAATTTACGATTGACCAGGGGAAATACCCCAAGGGAAAAACCCTATCCGTCGCGAGGTGCTCCCGCTTCGAGACGATATCTTTTCACCATGTTTCGCACCCTTCTGTCCGGCTTCGTGGCATTCTGCGCGCTGTTCGCGGTTTCCGTTGTTCCTGCCGCCCGTGCTTCCACAGCCGCAGTGGGCACGGCTCAGGTGCGCCAAGTCCCCGCGATCAATGGCGGCGCCACCGTCGAGGGTTCAATCCACATGATGACGGGAGGAGTGGTGAACCTGAACGGTGGCGCGATCATCACCGGCGACCTGCTCGTGCCCGGCACGCCGACGGTCCGGCTCAATGGCAACCCCGTCTATGGCGGCACCTTGGACGGCACCGGTGCGGCCTCGCCTTCGAACTACACGATCACGCTCAACGGCAACGCGCGTCTGGGCCACGTCATCCGCCGTACCGCACCACTGACGCTTCTCCCCGTCCCTGTCCCTCCGGCCTCCGCAGGCACCCGCTCGGTCACCCTCAATCAGACCGGCCAGGCGATCGGCCCTTGGAACACCCTTCGCAACCTCACGCTCAACGGCAAGGTCGGCGAGGTTATCGTCCCTCCCGGCAGCTACGGCGACTTCACGGCCAATGGCGGCACCGGCTTCACGCTCGGAACGACCGGCGCCACTCAGCCCGCAGTCTATAATTTCCAGCGCCTCAACCTCAACGGCCAGAGCCATATCCAGGTGCTCGGCCCGGTCATTATCAATGTGGCGAACGGCTTCAGCGCCAACGACCAGGTCGGCTCCACCGCCCAGCCGGGCTGGCTGGCACTCAACATCGCCTCCGGTGGCTTTACTCTCAACGGCGGCAGCAGCCTTTACGGCACCCTGAACGCGCCTTCCGGCACCGTAATCGTCAACGGCAACAGCCGGCTGGTCGGCGGACTCGTTGCCAACGCTCTCATCGTCAACGGAGGCGGTCTCCTGCGGCTCGAACAGGGCGGGGGAGGGGAGCCGATCAACAGTGCCCCGGTCGCGGGCAGCCAGGATCTCTCGACCCTCGAGGACAGCGCCCTCGCCGTGGTCCTCGCGGCCACCGACGCCGACGGCGACGCCCTCGTCTACACGGTCATCACCCCGCCCTCGCATGGCACGCTGAGCGGCGCGGCGCCGAATCTCACCTACACGCCCACGGCCGACTATCACGGCCCCGACAGCCTGACTTTCCGGGTCAACGACGGCGAAGCCGACTCCAACCTCGCCACCGTCTCGCTCACCGTCACCCCGGTGAACGACGCTCCCTCGGCGGCGCCTCAGTCGCCCGCCACCGCCGAGGATACGTCCCTCGACCTGACCCTTACGGGCACGGACATCGACGGCGACGCGCTCACCTACACGATCGCGGTCCCGCCCGCCCACGGTTCGCTGAGCGGAACCCCGCCCCAAGTCACCTACACGCCGGTCGCCGATTACCACGGACCGGATGCGTTTACTTTCACCGTTTCCGACTCTTCGTCGTCTTTTTCGTCCGCCGTGGTGCAGATCGAGGTCACTCCGGTGAACGACGCCCCCGTGGCACAGGCCGCCGCCTACTCCGTGGACGATGGCCAGACGTTGCCCATCGTGCTCGCGGCGACCGACGCCGATGGCGATTCGCTCACCTACGCCGTGGTGTCCTCCCCTGCCCAGGGCACGCTCTCCGGCGACGCGCCGAACCTGGTCTACACGCCGCCCGCCAACACCGACACGTTGGTGGAGTTCGCCTTCATCGCCTCCGACGGCACCGTTCCCTCCGCCCCCGCCACGATCGTCATCGCGGTGCACAACCTGCCGGATGCGCCCGTCGCCCAGTCCCAGAGCCGTATCCTGGCCGAGGATACGTCCCTCGCGCTCACCCTCGTCGCCACCGATCCGGACGGCGGCCCCTTGAGCTACGAAATCGTCGTGCCTCCGGCCTATGGCATGCTTTCCGGCACCCCGCCCGCGCTCACCTATGTCCCGGATCCCGATTTTCACGACGCGGACAGCTTCACCTTCGTCGCCCGCGACGCCGGGCTCGAATCCGCCCCGGCCACCGTATCTCTCACCGTTACTCCGGTGAACGACGCCCCCGTCGCGACCCCCGCCGACCTCGAGGCTACCGAAGACACGCCCCTGACCTTTACTCTCGCTGGCCGCGATCCCGACGGCGACGCGCTCACCTACACGGTCACGACCCCGCCGGCCCACGGCACCCTGAACGGAGAGGGCCCGAACTTCACCTACACGCCCGTGGCCGACCACCACGGTGCCGACACCTTCGCCTTCGCGGTCTCCGACGGCACGCTCGTTTCCGAGCCGGTCGCCGTCACGCTCGCCATCGCGCCGGTTAACGACGTCCCCATCATGACAGCGCGCGACTTGGACACCGCCGAAGACACCCCTTTCGCGCTCACGCTCTCTGGCTCCGACGCGGATGGCGACGCCCTCACCTACGGTGTTTTCTCCCAGCCTGCCCACGGCACGCTCGCCGGCACCGCGCCCGATCTGGTCTATACTCCGGACGCCGACTATCACGGCTCCGACGAGTTCACCGTGATCGCCTCCGATGCCGTCGCTTCCTCCACGCCCGTCGCAGTGCGACTCGACATCACCCCGGTGAACGACGCCCCCGTCGCGCACGGCCAGAACTTCGCGGTCAACGAAGGCGCCACCCTGGCCCTCGATCTCATCGCGGACGACGTCGACGGTGACCCGATCACCTACACGGTTCTCACCGCGCCTGCCGAAGGCACGCTCACCCTCGCCGACGGCTCCGCCATCCCCTCGTTCCCTTATTCCCTCATTTCCTCCTCCCTGCGCTACACCCCGCCCGCCAATGCTAGCGTCGTCACGAGTTTTACCTTCCGCGCGAACGACGGCGCCGCCGACTCCGCCCCCGCCACGATCGAAATCACCGTCACCAACCTCAACGACGCCCCGGTCGCGTCCCCCGCGGCCCACGAACTCGCCGAGGACACCAGCCTCACCTTCACCCTTCCCGCCACCGATCCGGACGGCAACGCGCTCGTCTACGCGGTTGCGACGCCGCCCGAGCATGGCGCGGTCACCCTCGACGGCGCCCTGGCCACCTACGCCCCCGCGGAAAATTTCCATGGACCGGACACCTTCACCTTCATCGCGGACGACGGCGCGCTGATCTCCTCCGCCGCCACAGTGTCCCTCACGGTCACGCCGGTGAACGACGCCCCGGTTGCCGCCCCGCTCGCGGTGCAGACGGACGAGGACATCCCCGCCTCCCTGCTTCTGACCGGCACCGACGCCGACGGAGACGCGCTGACCTACGAAATTGTCGTTTCGCCTACCCGCGGCACACTCTCCGGGCTGCCCCCCGCGCTCACCTACACGCCCGCGCCCGACCTCCACGGCTTCGATACTTTCACCTACCTCGTCCGCGACGGCTCCGTCCCCTCGGCGCCGGTCGCGGTCACCCTTGAGGTCAGCTCCGTGAACGACCGCCCCGTCGCGCTTCCGCGGTTCCTCGCCGTCACCGAAGGCGACACCCTTCGCATTGCGCTGGCCGCGACCGATACGGACGGCGACGCGCTCACCTTTGCCGTCAGTGCCCCGCCCGCGCTCGGTACGTTGGAGCCCGCGCCCGAGTCCACGCCCGCGGCGCCCGTTTACCTCTATACCCCGCCGGCGAACACCACCGCCACCACGAGTTTTACCTTCACCGCATCCGACGCGGCGCTGACCTCGCTCCCCGCCACCGTCGCGATCGCCATCGCCAACCTCAACGATGCCCCCGTCGCCGTTCCCGCTGCCGGGGAGTTGGACGAGGACGGGTCCATCGTCCTTGCCCTGGCCGCGACCGATGCCGATGGCGACGCTCTCGCCTACGCCATCGCCGCGCCGCCTGCGCATGGCGCGGTCACCCTCGCCGGCAACCTCGCCACCTACGTGCCCGCCGCCAATTATCACGGCGCCGACTCCTTCGCCTTTGTCGCTTCGGATGACGGAGACCCCTCGCTCGTCTCCGCCCCTGCGGAAGTTTCCCTCGTGGTGCGTCCGGTCAACGACGCCCCCGTCGCCACCCCGCCGACCGATCTGTTCACACCCGAGGACAGCGCGCTCACGTTCACGCTCGGCGGGACCGATATCGATGGCGACTCGCTCGTCTGCGCTGTCGTGACGCCTCCCACTCACGGCACCGTTACCCTTGCTGGCAATCTCGCCACCTACACGCCCGCGGCCGACTACCACGGCCCCGACACCTTCGCCTTCACGGTCACCGATCCTTCCGGCGCGGCTTCGGCCCCGCTTGTCGTTTCCCTCACTGTCACGCCGGTGAACGACGCGCCGGTCGCCCAGACCGCCGCCTACGTCGTGAGCGAAGGGCAGACGCTTCCCCTCGTGCTCATGGCCACCGATGCCGACGGCGACGCCCTGAGCTACACGCTCACCTCCGCGCCCGCCGCCGGCACGCTTTCCGGCACCGCGCCCGACCTAGTCTACACTCCGCCTGCCAACAGCGACACCTCGGTCACGTTCACCTTCACCGCCGCCGACGGCGCCGCCACCTCCGTTCCCGCGACCGTCACCATCGAGGTGCGCAACATCCCCGAGGCCCCCGTCGCCCAAGCTCAGGCACTCTCGCTCGACGAGGACACTCCTCTCGCCCTCACCCTGGCCGCCACCGATCCCGAAAACGACATCCTTACCTACGAGGTGACCGTGGCTCCGACGAACGGCACGCTCAGCGGCATCGCGCCGGCGCTCACCTACACGCCCAACACCGATTTCTTCGGCACCGATACCTTCACCTTTGTCGCCCGGGACGCCGCGCTCGAGTCCGCTCCCGCCGTCGTCGCCCTCGTCGTTGCGCCGGTCAACGACGCTCCGGTCGCCACCGCCGAGTCCCTCGCCACGGCCGAGGACACCGCGCTGATCCTCACCCTCGCCGCCACCGACGCCGATGGCGATCCGCTCTCCTATGCGGTCACGACCGCGCCCGCGCACGGAGTGCTCACCCTCGTCGACGGCTCCGCCATCCCCTCCTTCCCTTACTCCCTCACTCCCTCCTCTCCGCCCCAGCTCGTCTACACTCCGGCTTCCGATTACAACGGCTCCGACAGCGTCTCCTTCACCGTTACCGATCCCTCCAGCGTTTCGTCCGGGTCGGCTTCGATCGCACTGACCGTCACCCCGGTCAACGATGCCCCGGTTGCCGTCGCCCAGTCGCGCGACACCGTCGAGGATACCGCGCTGGCGCTCACGCTCACCGGCACGGATGTCGAGGGCGATTCTCTCGCTTACGCGATCACGGCCGCGCCTACGCACGGCACGCTTACTCTCGCCGACGGCTCTGTCATCCCCTCATTCCCTTACTCCCTCACTCCCTCCTCCTCGCCCCAGCTTACCTATACGCCGAACGCCGACTACCACGGCACCGACGCCTTCGCCTTCACCGCGGAAGACTCCTCCGCGGCCTCCAGCCCCGCCCTCGTGGAGATCGTGGTGACCCCGGTCAACGACGCGCCGACCACGGCCGATCAGACGCTGTCTCTTGCCGAGGACGAACCCGCTTCCCTCGTCCTCCAGGCTGCCGACGTCGATGGGGACGCCCTCACGTTCTTCCTCGGCGAGCCCGCCACCGGCAATGTGGTCATCGCCTGGAATAACCTCGCGCTCGATGCCGTGCGCCTCGCCTCCCGTCCGGTCGCGCAGGGCGGCGGCGGCCAGGCGCCGCCCGAGATCTCCCGCGCCCTCGCTATCGTGCAACTGGCCGTGTTCGAGGCGCTGAACGCCATCGACCGCACCTACGCTCCCTACGACGCGACTTATCTCCAGCCTTCCGGTCCGGTTTCCTCCGAGGCCGCCGCCGCCCAGGCCGCCCACGACGCGCTTTACGCGTTCTTCCCCGCTTCGCGCCCGCTCTTCGCCTCGCGCCTGACCCAGGACCTCGCCGCCGTTTCCGATCCGTCGCTGCGCGACCGCGGCGTGGCCCTCGGCTCGGCCGCCGCCGCCCGCCTGCTCGCCTTGCGCGCTGCCGACGGCGCCTTCGCCGCGTCTTCCTATGCGCCCCGCCCACCCGGGACCATCGGCGCCTGGCAGCCGGCCGACGTCGCCCTCTGGGGCACGCCCAATGGCGGCGCCCTCCGTCCCGAGTGGGGCTCCGTCACGCCCTTCGTGCTCGCCTCGGCCGATCAGTTCGCGCCGCCTGCGCCGCCGGCCGTCGGCTCGCCCGAGTACGCCGCCGCCTATTCCGAGGTGAAAACCCTCGGCGCCTCCACCAGCCCGGTGCGCACCCCCGACCAGACCGAGACCGCCTACTACTGGGCCGACGGCCCCGGCACCTACTCGCCCCCGGGCCACTGGAACGCCATCGCCACCCGCGTCGCCGCCCGCTCCGACCTTTCCGCGCTCGCCACCGCGCGCCTGCTCGCCCTCGTCAACCTCGCCAACGCCGACGCCGCCATCGCCTGCTGGCACTCCAAGTTCGTCCACGATTTCTGGCGCCCGGTCACGGCCATCCGCCACCCCGACGACGGCTCCGCCCTCACCGAGGCCGATTCCGTCTGGTCGCCTCTGCTCGGCACGCCCCAGTTCCCCACTTACGTCAGCGGCCACAGCACCTTCAGCGCCGCCTCGGCCGCGGTTCTCGGCGGTATCCTGGGCGACGCCGTACGCGTCACCGTGCCTTCCGAGGATTCCCGCGCCGCCACCCGGGTCCTCCACAGCCTCGCCGCCGCCGCCGAGGAGGCCGGCCGCAGCCGCGTGCTCGGCGGCATCCACTACGAGTTCGACAACGTCGCCGGCCGCGAGCTCGGCCGCGCCATCGGCGGCTACGTCCTCGCCCACGCCCTTCTCCCCGTCGGACCCGAGGCCCCCGTCTCGATCCAGCGCGGCGAGGCGGTCCTCGATGGCGCCACCCTCACCTACACCCCGCCGGCCCACTACCACGGCACCGATACCGTGCCCTTCGTCGTAACGGACGGGCAGGCTTCCGCTTCCGCCCGGGTGCTCGTGACCGTTTCGTCCGTCAACGACCTGCCCCTCGCCCAGGCCCAGGCGATCTCCCTCCTCGAGGATACCTCCGTCGTCGTCACGCTGGCCGCGACCGATGCCGACGGCGATCCGCTGGCCTACGCCATCTCCACTCCGCCTGCCCACGGCACCCTTTCCGAAGCCGGTGGTTCGCCCATCCTGTCCTTCCCTCACTCCCTCACTCCCTCCTCCCTGGCTGCGCTCACCTACGTGCCGGCACCGGACTACTCCGGCCCGGATGAGTTCTCCTTCACCGCCGACGACGCCTCCGGCCCCTCCGCACCTGCCGCGGTCCGCTTTACGGTCCTTCCGGTCAACGACGCCCCCGTCGCCACGCCGCAGGCCGTATCGACTCCCCACTACACCCCGCTTTCCATCGCGTTGTCCGGTACCGATGTCGACGGCGACGCGCTCACCTTCACGATCGTCACGCAGCCCGCCCACGGCACCCTGGAGCGTGTGACCGGCGGCTATGTCTACCGCCCGCGCTACGCTTTCTGGGGTTCGGATGGTTTCACCTTCACCGCCAGCGACGGCACCCAGCCTTCCGCGCCCGCCGCGGTCTCGATCGCCGTCACCGAGCCCACGAGCGCCGTCGTTCCCATCGTCTCGCTCGCTCCGATTTCGCCCGCGCCGCTGCCGCACACCGCCTTCGCCCTCCGCGCCACCGCCCTCGACGCCGACGGGACTGTCGCCCGCGTGGAGTTTTACGAGGGCTCAACCCTCCTCGGCACCCTCACCGCCGCGGAGCCTGGCGAGCCCGGTGTCTATTCCTGCCTCCTTTCCTCCGGCCGTCCCGCGGGCACCTATGCGTTCACCGCCAAGGTTTACGATGACCAGGAGCTCTCGTCGGTCTCCGCCCCGCTCTCCGTCACCCTCGCCAACGACCCCCGCGCCCGGACCTACACCAGCACGGCCGACTTCGAGGAGGGGCAGATCCGCACCTTGCGGAGCGAAAGCGACCAACTGACCACCAGCTTTTTCCCCTCGGCCTACGACTTCGTCTGGGTGGTGAACTCCTCCAAGGGCACGGTCGTCCGCCTCGACTCCGAGACCGCCCGCGTCGTCGGCGAGTATCGCAGCGGCCCCCAGGGCACGGCCGGTTTCCCGTCCCGCATCGCCATCGATTCCCGCGGCAACGCCTTCGTCGCCAACCGCCAGACCGGCACCATCGTCAAGATCGGCCTCGGCCTCGACAACGGCACCTGGACGGACCGCGACGGCGACCGCCAGCTCGACACCTCTACTGGCCTTGACGAGCTCCTGGCCTGGCCCTCCGGCGGGCAGCCCGCCGACGAACAGATCGTCCTCGTGATCGAGACCGGCGTCACCGGCCTCGACCACATCGCCCTCGATGCCGACGACAACCTCTGGGTCGGCCCCTACTCCAACACATGGGTGCTCTTCGACGGCAACACGGGGGCCGTCTTGCGCACCGAACCCGACGCTCCCGGTCTCGGCGGCCGCGGCGGCTTCGTGGACGAGGACGGCATCCAGGTTTCCGCCGGGCCGGGTTTCCTCCGCTGGGATACCGCCCAGCCGCTGATCGCCTCCGCCTCTCCGGCGTTTTCGACCGCTGTCCGCCGCAACGCCTGGGGCGTCACCAAGGACTTCGACGGCAACTATTGGGTGACCGAGGACTGGAGCGGCCTCATCGACAAGCACGCCCCCGACGGCACCAAGCTCGGCAGCTTCTACCACGGCGAGCCCTGGGCCCAGGGCGTCACCACCGGCAAGGACGGCCACATCTGGGTCGCGCATTCGCACTGCGGGTATACCGTCGGCCACCTCCTGCCCGACGGCACCTTGCTCGGCAATGTCCGGGTCGCCAACCACGGACCCACCGAAGTGGCCGCGGATCGCAAGGGCCGCATCTGGGTCGTCTCCACCACCGGCGTCGTCGAGCGTATCAATCCCCTCGGCGGCCCCCTCGGTGCCGACGGCGTCACCCCGGTCGGCGAGGTCGAGCTGCGCTCCCCCAATCTTGGCGGTACGCTATGGACCTTCGGCACCTTCGTCGGCAACCGCTCCGGCCTCTTCCTCCAGGACGGCGAATGGCGCTTCGCCTACGACGGCCAGCTCGCCGGCTCCGCCTGGGGCCCCGTCCAGTGGAACGCCTTCCTCTACAACGACGCCTTCCTCCGCGTGGAGGTCGCCCTCTCCGACGACGGCCTGAACTATGGCCCCTGGCAGACGCTCACGCTCGCCGCTCCCGTTCCCACCGGGGCCGGCCGCCACCTCCGCGGCCGCGTCACGCTGACTCCGGCCACCACCGGCGAATCGCCCACTCTCTACGATCTCACCGTCGGCACCCAGGGCTATGCCGCGCCTGAGCCGCCCCGCTACTGGCGCGTCTCCGCCGGCGACGACATCGACGCCAACTGGCCGGATACCATCCAGCTCAAGGGCGCCTTCGGACGCTCCGACCACGCCTTCCCTGCGCAACCGGCTTACCAGTGGTCGCTCGTCTCTTTCACGCCGTTCCCTGCCGGCAGCACCGGCACCGCCCCGGACGGAGGTGTGCCCACCTTCAGCGATCCCGCCAATCCCCGCGCCACCGTCACCTTCAACGGCGTCGGCGACTACGTTCTCCGGCTTACCGCCACGCTCGACGGCGTGGTTTCCACCGACGAGGTCCGCCTCCACGTCACCCCCTTCAACAAGACCCCCTTCGTCTCCGCCGGCGAACACGTTTACCTCCGCGACGCCGCCGACTCGGTCACGCTCTCCGGCACCGCCCGCGACGACGGCCTGCCGCTTCCGGCCCAGCTCACCCTCCAGTGGGAAAAGCTCTTCGGCCCGGGCAACGTGGCTTTCACCGCGCCCAACGCCGCCGTCACGGACGCCTCCTTCACCGCCCCCGGCATCTACGTGCTCCGCCTCACCGGCCACGACGGCGAGTTCAGCCATAGTTCCACCGTCACCGCCTGGGTCGGCCTGGTCTGTCGCCCCGCGACTCCCGCCGGTCTCGTCGCCTGGTGGCAGGGCAACGCCGACGGCGCCGACCACGTCGGCGGCCACCAGGCCTTCGCCGAGAACGGCGCCATCTTTGCCGCGGGCCAGGTCGGCCCGGCCTTCGATTTCGAGGGCGTCAACGACCGCTTCCTCGTCTTCGGCACGCCCACCCTCGACGTGGGCGCCTCGGCCGGGGCCGGCTTCGGCCTCGAATTCTGGATCCGTCCCACCGAGTCGCGCGAGGCCACCATCCTGCAATACGGCCGCAACGCCACCACCTCCGGTCTGACCGTCCGCCAGTCCGGCACGAGCCTCGTGGTGAACTATCGCGAAACCTCCGGGCTCAATCACGAGATCGCGATCGCCTCCGCGCTGCCGGCGAATACCTGGACTCATCTGGCCATCAACTACGACCGGCCCACCGGTCTCGCCACGGTTCACCGCAACGGCGCCTCCGTCGGAAACCTGGCTCTAGGCAACGTGGTGCTCGACACCCGCAACGATCTCCGGATCGGCGGCAACTGGGCCGGGGCGGCGCCCTTCAAGGGCCAGATCGACGAACTCAGCCTCTACGACCGGGCGCTGAGGCTCGCCGAAACCTGGAACATCCAGGCCGCCGGCACCGGCGGCAAGCGTCCGCCGACGACCAACACCGCCCCCGTGGTCAGCACGGGCCCCGCGGAGGTTTACCACTTGATCGGCGCCGAACGCACCCTGGCGCTCCAGGGCACGGTCACCGACGACGGCCTGCCCGCGGGTCTCGGCCTGAACTCCCGCTGGACGCTGCTCGCCGCCCCGGTCGTCACCGCCAGCCCGCTCACCTACGCCACCGCGAATTTTACCGACGCAACTTCGCCGGCGAGCGCGGTGACCTTCTCCCATCCTGGCCTCTATACGCTTCAGCTCGAGGCAGACGACGGCACCGTCTGCACAAAGAAAACCGTCGACGTGCGGGTCAGCCTGAGCGCCGCCGCCGAGATCCCCCCCGGCCTGGTCGCCTGGTGGCCGGGCAACCACGCCAACCGCGAGGTTCTCCAGAACCGCGACGAGACCGGCGTGAACGTCACCTTCGGCACGGGCAGGGTCGGCGGCTCCTACGAGTTTCACGAGACGCAGAACCGCCATGTGCTGGTGACGCCCACCGCGGGCCAGACCGACATCGGGAACTTCGCCGCGGGTTTCACCTTCGAGACCTGGATTCGCCGCGACATCAACGATGGCACCACTCGACGGGTTCTGTCCTGGGCGAACGGCGCGACCGAGCTGGGAATGTATGCCTTCGTCAATTTCGGAAGCCTGTGGCTGACCAACGGCACGGGTAGCTGGGAAATCGCGTTGAACAACAGCCAGTGGCACCACGTGGCCTTCGCCTACGACCGTGCCGCCGCGACCTTGCGCACCTACCGCGATGGGGTCCTGCTGCAGCAGCACACGGTGGGCCCGGCCGCGGCTGCCGCCTTCGTGGGCAAGACCGGCGGCGATCTCTATTTCGGCAGTCTGCCCTTCCAGACCGCGGCCGAGCGCTTCAGGGGCGGCCTCGACGAGCTTTCCTTCTATGACCGCCCGCTCACCGGCACGGAGGTCTCCGCCCTCTACAACGCCGACACCCAGGGCAAGCACGTGCCCTCCGCGAACCTGCCGCCCGCGGTGACCGCCGGCCCTGATCGGACCGTCCTCGCGGTCGGAGGCAGCGCGACTCTGCAAGGGGAGGTTTCGGATGACGGCCTGCCGGCCGGCTCTCTGACCATCCAATGGACCCAGGTCTTCGGCCCCGGCACCGCTACCGCCACGCTCGCCTCGCCCGGCGCGGCCCAGACCTCCGCCACCTTCCCCTCCGCGGGCTTGTATGGTTTCAAACTCACCGCCACCGACGGCCTCCTGACCCGCGGCGATGTGGTCGAAGTTCGCGTGGCCACCGCTTCGGCGGCGGAAATCCCGCCCGGCCTGGTCGCCTGGTGGCCGGGCAACCACGCCAACCGCGAGGTTCTCCAGGACCGCGACGAGACCGGCGTGAACGTGACCTTCGGCACGGGCCGGGTTGGCGGCTCCTATGAGTTCCACGAGGCTCAGAACCGGCATGTGCTGGCGACGCCGGCCGCAGGCCGCACGGATATCGGAAACTTCGCGGCCGGCTTCACGATCGAGACCTGGATCCGCCGCGACACCAACAGCTCGGGCAACCGCCGGGTTCTGTCCTGGGCGAACGGAGTGACCGAGCTGGGGATGTCTGTCTTCGTCAATTTCGGCTCCCTGTGGCTGACCAACGGAACGGATAACTGGAACGTCGCGCTGAACAACAGCCAGTGGCACCACGTGGCCTTCGTCTACGACCGGGCGGCCGGGTTCCTGCGGATCTACCGCGACGGGGCCTTGATACAGCACTACACGGTGGGCCCGGCCGCAGCCGCCGCCTTCGCGGGCAAGACCTACGGCGACCTCTATTTCGGCGGTCTGCCCTCCCTCGGCTCCCCCGAGCGATTCCGCGGCGGCCTCGACGAGCTTTCCTTCTACAACCGTCCGCTCACCGGCGCGGAGGTCTCCGCCCTCTACAATGCCGATACCCAGGGCAAGCATCTGCCTTCGGCCAACCTGCCGCCGGTGGTGACCGCCGGCCCCGACAAGACCGTCTCCGCTGCCGGGGGAAGCACGATCCTGCAGGGGCAGGTCTCGGACGACGGCCTGCCGGCCGGCTACCTGAACACCCAGTGGAGCCAGGTCTTCGGACCCGCCACCGCGACGCTCGCCTCGCCGGCCGCCGCCCAGACCTCCGCCACCTTCCCCGCCGTGGGCTTGTATGGTTTCAAACTCACCGCCACCGACGGCCTCCTGACCCGCAGCGACGTGGTCGAGGTGCGCGTCGCGACCAACTCGACCGCGGCCATCCCCCCGGGCCTGGTGGCTTGGTGGCCCGCCAATCAGGCCAATCGCGAGGTCGTACAGAACCGCGACGAGACCGGCGTGAACGTGACCTTCGGCACCGGCAAAGTGGGCGGCTCCTACGAGTTCCACGAGGCGCAGAACCGTCATGTGCTGGCGACGCCGGCCGCGGGCCGCACGGACATCGGAAACTTCGCCGCGGGCTTCACCCTCGAGACCTGGATTCGCCGCGACAGCAACTCCTCGGGTAGCCGCCGGGTTCTGTCCTGGGCGAACGGCGCGACCGAGTCGGGAATGTACGCCTTCATCAATTTCGGCAGCCTGTGGCTGACCAACGGCACGGGTAGCTGGGAGATCGCGCTAAACACCCAGTGGCAGCACGTGGCCTTCGTTTATGACCGCCCGGGCTCCACCTTGCGCACCTACCGCGACGGGGCCTTGGTCCTGCAGCACACCGTGAGCGCGGCGGCGGCCGCCGCCTTCGCCGGCAAAACCGACGGTGACCTCTATTTCGGTGGCCTGCCCTTCCTGACATCTGCCGAGCGGTTAAGAGGCGGCCTGGACGAGCTCTCCTTCTACAACCGCCCCCTCACCCCCGCCGAGATCAACTCGATCTTCACCGCCGGCGTCCAGGGCAAGACCCCGCTTCCTCCGCCGAACCAGCCGCCCTCGGCCCAACTCACCGCTCCGTCGGACGGCGCCACGCTCTTCGTCGGCGATCCGCTCACGCTCTCCGCCCTCGCCGTGGACCCCGACGGTTCGGTCGCCTCCGTGGCGTTCTACGACGGCGCCACGCTTCTCGGCACTGTCACCGAGCCCACGCCTGCCGGCTCTTCGACTTTCAGCTTCAACCTGAACGCGGGCTTGTCGTTCGGCAGCCACGTCCTCACCGCCGTCGCCACCGACGCCGGAGGCCTGTCCGCCACCTCCGCCGCCGTCACGGTCACCGTCGTCTACGCCCCGCCCGCGGTCGCCGTGCTCGAGCCCGCCGCCGGCGCCACCGTGCCCGCCTTCCTCCCGCTCACCCTGCGCGCCTCCGCCAGCTACACCGGCGGCCCGCTCGCCAAGGTGGAGTTCTTTGTCGGCACGACCAAGCTCGGCGAAGCGACCTCCGCCGATGTGGCCACCGGCAACTACCTGGTGACCGTTTCCGCCGGCCTCGCCGCCGGCGCACACTCGCTCACCGCGAAGGCCACCGCCGTCGACGGCGCGGCGCGCGTTTCGGTCCCCGTTTCCGTCACCGCCCAGCTCGTGCCGCCCTCCGTCGCCATCTATGAGCCGGCCGACGGCGGCTTCGTGCCCGCCGCCAGCTCCTTCGAGATCGCCGCCCGGGTCACCGCCGGATCCGGCGCCGTCACCAAGGTCGAATTTTTCCGGGGAAGCACCCGCCTCGGCCAGCAGACGCTCCCCGCCGCCGGCGATCCGACCACGTATTTCTGGCCGCTGGCCGGAGGCCTGCCGGTCGGGACCTACACCTTCATCGCCAAGGCCACCGACAGCCGCGGCTCGGTCACCACCTCCGCCCCGGCCACGGTCAACGTCGTCGCCGACCCCGGCCCGCCCGACCTTGAGCTGTTCACTCCGGCCGATTCCGCGCGAGTCGCCGCCCCGACCGACTGCCTCGGCGTCATCCGCGGCTCCTTGCTCGCGTCCTGGAAGCTCGAATACCGGCTGAAGCCCGCCGAGGGCGCTCCGGACACGGCCTGGGTAAGCTTCGCCACCGGCTCCGGAGATGTCGGCACGCCCGCCGCCGGCACTACCCCAGCCGTCCCCGGCCCGCTCGGCACCTTCGACCCCACCCTGCTGCTCAACGGCATCTACGAACTCCGCCTCACCGCCACCGACGTCGTCCGCCGGACCTTTGTCGCCGGCCCCGTCCCCGTCCTTGTCGAGGGCAACATGAAGGTCGGCGCCTTCTCCGTCGCCTTCAACGACCTCGTCGAGCAGACGCCCGGCCTGCCGCTCACGCTCACGCGCACCTACGACAGCCGCGATCGCCGCACGGGCGACTTCGGCCCCGGCTGGCACCTCTCGCTGGGCAACATCCGCGTGCAGAAGAACCGCCACCTCGGCAACGGCTGGTGGCAGACGCCGTCCTCCGGCGAGCTCGGTTTCCAGTCCCACTTCGTCGAGCCCATCGATCAGCGCGTCGTCACCGTCGTCATGCCCGACGGCGAAACCCACCGCTTCCGCGGCGGCGCCTATGTGAAGACCCGCACCTTCGACGACGACAACGAGTCCTTCCCCAGTCCCGCCCGCGAAGGCTCCTACCGCTTCTACCCGCTCGGCGACACCACCTCCGCGCTCGAGCCCATCACCCTCGACAGCGCCGGCGAGCCCGTACTCGCGGACCGCTTCTGGATCGACGGCACCGGCGACCAGGACCTCTACGTCGGCAACTACAAGGACACCGACGCCAGCGGCTTCCCCGCCCCCTACAACCCCACGCGCTTCCGCCTCACCACCGCCGACGGCACCGTGATGCTCCTCGACCAGGCGCTGGGCCTGCTCGAGCTGCGCGACCGCAACGGCAACCGTCTCGTCGTCCATCGCCACCCGAGTTCCGCCGGCGCGGCCCTCGCCGGCCGCATCCAGGCCGTCGACTCCATCCAGGCGCACGAGGACGGCCCGATCACCCGCACCGTCGCGGTCCACCGCCTGGCCGACGGCCGCGTCGACTACCTCACCGACCTCGCCGGCCGCACCCTCGACTACCTCTACGACCCGCAGGGCCGCCTCGCCTCCTTCACCGACCGCGAGGACAACACTACCCAGTTCCGCTACGAAAAGAGCGACGCCCCCGCGCACCCGCTCTTCCACTACCTGACCAAGATCATCGATCCCCGCGGGCTGCCCGCCCTGCGCTGCGAATACGACGACGCCGGGCGCCTGCGCAAGCAGATCGACGCCGACGGCCGCGAGACCGTCTTCGACCGCGGCATCGAACCCGGCTTCGGCCGCTACGAGCGTATCACCGACCGCCTGGGCCACCCGACCACCTACTTCTACGACGAGCGCGGCAACGTGACCTCGAAGATCGACGCCCTCGGCGCCGTGACCTCCTACGATTACTACCCCGACAGCGACCGGGTGAAGTTCGAGGAGGACCACTACGGCAACGTGAAGGGCTTCGCCTACGACGCCCGCGGCAACGTCACGGTCGAAATTCTCGGCGCCTCCCGCTCCGAGGAGCCCGCCACCGCCACCACCGGCCATATCACCCGAACGAGCTACACCGGCTTCAGCGCGCCGCTCGCCATCACCGATCCCGATGGTCGCGTGCAGTCCTTCACCTACGATCCGACCACCCAGCAACTGCTGACCCATACCGTCGGCCAGCTCGCCGTCGGAGCTCACACCGAGATCGAGGCTGCGCCCGCCGCCACCACGATCTACACCTACCATCCCGACGGCACCCTCTGGACCGTGACCGATGCCCTGGGCAACGTCACGACCACGACCTACGCCTACGGCTTCACGGACGCCGCCTATCCCGGTGCGGTGAAGCGAGTCACCACCGCCGTGGTCGATCCCGCCGGTGCCCCCGGCTCCGATCCGGCCAACGCGAGCGCGACCACCCTGCGCACCACCTACCGCTACCACGACGCGCAGGAAAACCTCCTCGCGACCGTGACCCCGCGCACCCTCGCGGACGGCAGCGTCGAGTCCGCGCCCACCCGCCACGTCTACGACGCCGAGAACCGCCTGCGTTTCACTCTCATGGCAGACGGTCGCATCACGGAGACGCGTTACACGAGCTTCGGCCAGACGGACAAGACCCTCGAATGGCCCGTCGGCACCGCGCTTGCCACCCTCGTAGCCGCCGGCCCCTCCGGCCCGACTGCCGGGGCGCGCGTTACCGCCATGAGCTACGACGCCCGTGGCAACCTCGAGCGCACCACGCTGCCGGACGGCACCTTCACCGCCACCGGCTACGACCTCGAAGGCCGCGCCCTCTGGCAGCAGGACGCCCGCGGCTATCGCACTTTCACTGTGTACGACGAGGTGGGCCGTCCGCGCTACACCCTCGCGCCCGATACGGACGACGGCACCTTCGACGCCGCGCCCGCCACGGCTGACGACTCGCGCCTGGCCAACAACCCGCGCATCGAAACCCGCTACGACCTCACCGGCCGGGTGCGCTTCCAGATCGACGAACGCGGCGCGACGACCGAGACGCGCTACTTCGCCGACGGCACGCCCGACGCCGGCCGCCGCGAAAAGCTCGTCCAGCACCTCGACGCTACCGAACTCGTCACGACCTACGCCTACTATCCCTCCGGGCAGGTGCGCGCCGTCACCGATCCGAGGAACAACACCATCGGCACGCGCTATGACAGCCACGGCCGCCCGGTGCGCAGCCTCCTGCCCGCCACCGACGAGCATCCGGCCACGGAGACGCGCACGACCTACAACGCCCTCGGCCAGCGCATCGCGACGACCGACCAGGAAGGCAAGATCACGCGCCAGCGCCACGACGCCCTCGGCCGCCTGGTCGAGGTCCGCCAATACCTCGACCAGTCCCTGGCTCTCTCCGACGTGAACTTCAACTTGTCGACTTCCACGGCGAACCTCGTCTCGACGCGGTTCGCTTACGACGAAGCCGGCAACCAGATCGCCCAGACCGACGCCCGCGACCACGTCACCCGCTACGAGCACGACGCCCTCGGCCGCCGTCTGAAGCGTTTCCTGCCGGCCACCTCCGGCCAGCCGGTCTTCGAGCAGCTCCGCTACGACCCCTGGGGCGACCTCTGGCAGCGCGACGACTTCGCCGGCCGCACCACGACCTTCGGCTACGACGCCTTGCACCGCCTGCGCTCCAAGCAGGCCGATGCCGCGCACCCGAGTCTGATCCACGCCCATGCCATCGCCCGCGTGGAGTACGATTACGACGACAACGGCGTCCGCGAGGCCGCCCGCACCTACAATGCCTCCGGCACGCTCCTCTACACCGAGACCACGCCCCGCGACGAGCGAGGCCGCCTCGACTACAAAGACACCGGTGCCTCCGGCACCCGCCTCGACTACGATTATTACGCCAACGGCTTGCTGAAGGACACCGTTTCCTCCACCTCCGGAGGCGTGAACGTGGGTTACCGCTACGACGAGCAGAACCGCCTGGCCTTCGTGGACGACGCGTCCCGCGGCCTGCCGGTGCGCACCAGCGCCTACGCCTACAACGCCAACGGCAGCTTGGAGGCCGTCACCTACGCCAACGGCCTCCGCCACGCCTACGTTTACGACACTCAGAACCGTCTCCGCGGTCTTTCTGTAGGCCAGGCCGCCGGCCTGGCTGCTCCAAGCCTCACGACCGTCCTCCAATCTTACGACTACCGCCTGCGCGCCAGCGGCCACCGCCGAGAGGTATTGGAGGGCGCGGCTCCGTCCGCGCCGGCCCGCACGGTCAACTACGCCTACGACGATCTCTACCGCCTCACCGGCGAGACGATCAGTGGCACGGGTGTCGCGCCCGTGGGTTCGGTGGGCTACACCTTGGACAAAGTCGGCAACCGCGAAGCCCGGACCTCCTCCGTGGCCTCCGTGCCCTCCGTGGTGAACCCGGTCTTCAATGCCCGCGACCAACTCCCGACCGACACCTACGACGCCAACGGCAACACGCTGACCGCCCCCTCGGTCTCTTCGCCCGACGAGTACGACTTCGAGGACAGACTCATCATCCGCCACCGCGCCGACGGCTCGACGGTCAACCTGAACTACGACGCCGACGGCATCCGTACCCGGAAGACGACCCTCGATTCCTCGGCCGGCCTCGTCTCTTCCACGTCCTATCTGGTCTGTACCAACAACCTCACCGGTTACGCCCAGGTCGTTGAGGAAACCACGACCGACGCCACCGGCACCACTCGCAAGACCTACACTTACGGCAGCGACTTGCTTTCAGTGGGGCGCGTCGACCCCAACGCGCTTTCCGAAACACGTTATTACGCGTACGACGGCGGCGGCAGCGTGCGCACCCTGACCGACGAAACCGGCGCGATCACCGACCGCTACACCTACGACGCCTTCGGCGTGCTGCTCGCGCATGTAGGCACGAGCGACAGCGCTTACCTATATCGCGGCGAACAGTGGGACGCCGACCTCGGCCTCTACTACCTCCGCGCTCGTTTCGTGAATCCGGATTCCGGGCGCTTCTGGAATCAAGATACTTATGAGGGCTTAAACACTGATCCAGCCTCGCTCCACAAGTATAACTATGGGTCCAGCAACCCGGTTATGTTCATAGACCCGAGCGGGTATTTCTCATTCCAAGAGCTCGTTGAGGTAGAGACCGTAATAGGTATCGAAGCAGCTATGGTGGTTCCCACCGTGCCGCTTGTAACCACCGGCTTGGTACTTGGACCGACGTTGGGGGCTGGTGAGCTAGCGATCCTTAAGATCGGCTCGACTGTGATAGTCGCCTCGATGACCGCGACATTGGCAGCACCGGTGGTTCTCGGGATACGAGAGTACATCAAGGATCGTGAAGATGAGCCGTTTTTGGTTTTTCACCGAGGAACTTCCTACTATTCTGCTTTGGAGATCGTGGGTAGCGGAACGCTTGCAATGGATATCGAGCGCATCGCTGCGCATCAGACCACAGGGCATGGGGCGTCACGGGGAGGGACCTATATCACAAGCCAGCGCTCCACAGCAAATTATTACGCTGGGCTTTTTTACAATAATGGGCTCAATGGCGGCCCAGCCGTGGTAGACATCACAGTTAAGACAAGCTCGTTCATTGAGTTCGTTATTCAGAATCAGATTATTGTTGAGCAACCGGTGCCCAACCCGCCGACGCCCGGCCAAACAGAAACGTTCATTCCTTTCAATGCGGTTCCGGCTCTTGATGTAATTGCGACATATACCATAGCCCCGTGATCACCGAATACTTAGTTGACCCGAAGTTGATTGAAATCGAGCCGGAGTATGTGTCGGCCAATCCCAATCTAATTTACGAATATTTACGGTATTGTCATAAGGATATGGCGTCTCTGCCGGTGGTCACCTGCAGGGATGTCGCTGGGCGGCTTCTAGTGGTTCGTGGGCTTGAGTACTTGATGGTTGCAAAGGAAGCCAAATTTCCGCTGATCAAAATGGTTCTTGAGGGAGAAGCATCCCAAGCCGTCATGGCCCGGTTAAGGGTTTTCAACGTCATCAAAAAAGTACCTGCGCCCCCAGAGTACGTGCAACGGCCTTTGTTTTTTTTCTTTAGTTCGAGATTGTCGGAGCGTGGTAAGCAGCGGTTTGATGAAATGACGCGTGCTCACTTTGGGACGTCCCGAGGTGATCTGGTTTTTTTAGATGATGATAGAGTAGCATCTTTCATTGGGACTATACGAATGTTGGATTATGCGTGGGCTCGTGCACTGCGGGATAGTGTTGCGAACTTCGGTGATGCTGGAGTTTATATAATATCCCAAGACGGACTTAGGTTAAGGGGGTGAAAAGCGGCAACCAAGTGAACCCACAAGCCAAGCGAAGTGAACCCACGATGCGACTGCCCATGCTATGTAAACGAACACAAAAGCGGCAACCAATAGCGACATGAATGCCAAGTTTTTGGCTAAGGGCTATTTTTATAACGTTTGATCGAGCTTCTCGTGGCAGCGGTCGATTACGACTTGCGACTTACCGTCCGAACGCGGCAACTAAAGGTCCCACCCCTCCATCAGCTGTCCCTCGCCAACCTGAATTCCCCCCGCACACAGTCAAGGTAGCAGGGTTCATCTCGAAGCGGGTAAAGCCGCGCGACTCGAAAGAACTATGTTCTGCCCACCTTGGTTCCGGCCGCAGACGGGACAAGCATGGATTTGGCTTTTGTTGACGTTCGTGTGGATGATCACGGGCGACCCGCTCCACTCCGGCACCGTCACCTACGGCCTCGACAAAGTCGGCAACCGCGAAGCCCGGACCTCCTCCGTGCTCTCCGTGCCCTCCGTGGTTAACCCACTCTTCAATCCACGCGACCAGCTCTTAACCCACACCTATGACGCCAACGGCAACACCACGCAGGCTTCCGACCCTCTCGTCACAGGTCACTCCTCACTCGTCACGGATTCCTATGATTTCGAGGACCGCCTGATCATCCGCCACCGCGCCGACGGCTCGACGATCAATCTGAGCTACAACTCCGATGGCCTCCGCACGCAGAAGACGATTCTGAACGCCTCCGGCCAGTTCGTCTCTTCGACTTCTTACCTCGTCTGCACCAACAACCTCACGGGCTACGCCCAAGTCTTGGAGGAAACCACGACCGACGCCACCGGCACCACGTCCAAGACCTACATCTACGGCCAGGACCTGCTCAGCGTTTCCGAGTCTTCAACGTCAACTTCGACCTTCAACACGCGTTACTACGCGTATGACGGCGGCGGCAGCGTCCGCGCCCTTACCGACGAGTCTGGCGCGATCACCGACCGCTACACCTACGACGCTTTCGGCGTCCTTCTGGAGCACACCGGCACCAGTGACAATGTTTACCTTTACCGAGGTGAACAATGGGACGTAGACCTCGGCCTATACTACCTGCGCGCCCGCTTCATGAATCCGGACAGTGGCCGCTTCTGGAATCAGGATACCTATGAGGGACGCAATTCCGATCCTACCTCACTCCACAAATACCTCTATGCTCACGGGAATCCGGTGAGTTTCAGCGATCCGACGGGACATATGTCGCTCGGTGAGCTGATGACCGGGGTGACCGTCAATGCTATCCTCGCACGCATGGCCATCGCCGGGGGGTTTGCTCTGGTTGATGGTTTGTTAAGCGGTCAACGCGGTTGGGACTTGGCGCAATCTGTTGGGCTCTCGGCGGCAATTGGTGCGATTGGCGGTCCGGCCCTTGGTCAGGCGCAAATGTATGCTTGGGGTCGGCTGGCAGTTCAGACCGTGGCGACGGTTGGGGCCGCTGCCGCTGGATATTGGGCTTATGATGCCTATCAGCAACCGGGTAACATCAGCTTGAAGGCGTGGCGCACGGTTACTGCGATGCTCTCCCTTGTCGCGTTACGCGCCAGCTGGAAAGTAGGGGCACCGGTCCCCGAGCCGACTTCACAACCTTACCAAGTCGTCGGCAGGAACCTGCCAGGCAATTTGCGCCCCGATTCCGCCTATACCGCTGTTGTCGATAAAAACGGAAATATCCGGCTCTACTCGATGGCTGAAACTGGCAACGAAGGGCATGCGGGCTTGGTGCGTCGCGGATTGGCCACGCCTGGCGAAACTCTGGGTTTCAACCTTGTGGTTGATGAATCCGGTAAGGTCACCGTTTTGAGAACGTCGGAGCTAAACGCCCATGTGAGTGAAAACGGTATGTTGCCGGCCGACGTCTTCACATCGATCAAGAAGCTTTTTGGAGGTTAACATGAATTTAGATGAAGCCCGTGGCATCGCGGGCAGTGACATAAGCCCCAGCGCTGCGAAATTTTTCCATGCCTGCCACGTTTTCCATGAGAATTTGGATGCGGTGGAAGTGGAGGAGCTTTTGGATCTCCTGCAAAAGGCGCAGCCCGTGCGAGCGGCGTCTGGAGTGGTGGCGATGTCGCTTTATCTCAAAACCAAGAGGCCTAGGCCGGTCAGCTTCATCGACAGCATAACCGATTACCAGGACTGGCGTGATTACGTTCGGGCACTTGGCGGTGAATCGGGGCGGGAGCCGCCGACGCGTTAAGATCCTCGCGGACTAAAAGCGGCAACCAATAGCGACATGGATGCCAAGTTTTCGGCTAAGGGCTATTTTTATAACGTTCGATCGAGCTTCTCGTGGCAGCGGTCGATCACGACTTGCGACTTACCGTCCGAACGCGGCAACTAAAGGTCCCACCCCTCCATCAGCTGTCCCTCGCCAACCTGAATTCCCCCCGCACACAGTCAAGGTAGCAGGGTTCATCTCGAAGCGGGTAAAGCCGCGCGACTCGAAAGAACTATGTTCTGCCCACCTTGGTTCCGGCCGCGGAGGGGACAAGCATGGATTTGGCTTCTGCTGGCATTCGTGTGCGTCATCACCAGCAACCCGCTCCACGCCGGTACCGTCGCCTACGGCCTGGACAAAGTCGGCAACCGCGAAGCCCGCACCTCCTCTGTGCTCTCCGTGCCCTCCGTGGTTAATTCGGTCTTCGACGCCCGCGACCAACTCTCGACCGACACCTACGATACCAACGGCAACACGCTGACCTCGCCCTCTGTCTCTTCTCCCGACGCGTACGATTTTGAGGATCGTTTGATTGTTCGCCACCGCCCCGACGGCTCCACGGTTAACTTGAACTACGACGCCGACGGCCTCCGCACGCGGAAGACGATCCTCGATTCCTCAGCCGGCCTCGTCTCCTCCACGTCCTATCTGGTCTGTGGGAATAACCTCACCGGCTACGCCCAGGTTCTGGAAGAAATCGTCACCGACGCCACCGGCACCGCGCATAAAACCTACACCTACGGCAGCGACCTGCTCTCGGTAACGACTCATCACTCGTCACTCGCCGCCGCTCACTCCGCCTTCTTCCTCTACGACGGCGGCGGCTCTATCCGCGCCCTGGCCGACGAGGTCGGCGCGATCACCGACCGTTATACGTACATGCTTTCGGGGTGCTGATCGCGCACACTGGCACGAGCGACAACGTGTACCTCTACCGCGGCGAGCAATGGGACGCCGACCTCGGCCTCTACTACCTGCGCGCTCGTTTCATGAACCCGAATTCGGGGCGCTTCTGGAATCAAGATGCTTACGAGGGCTCAAACTCCGATCCGGCCTCGCTGCACAAATACAACTACGGGTCCGGCAACCCGGTTATGTTCATGGACCCGAGCGGGTATTTGAC
This sequence comes from uncultured Akkermansia sp., assembly GCA_966250295.1. Lineage (GTDB taxonomy): Bacteria > Verrucomicrobiota > Verrucomicrobiia > Opitutales > Opitutaceae > IMCC26134_A. The sequence continues at coordinate 202,200 of CBINGR010000002.1, forward strand.
GCTGAATGAATACGCGATGATCGGCATGTATGTGCATAATGTAATAGGTGTTGATTTTGTTGCAGGTGAGGTGGTGCCAGATTCAAGGTATCACAATTCCACCTCGATACAGGCTATCATGGAAGATGTTGTTTCATTGCTGGATGAGGATGATGGTGCGCTTAGGCCGGACTTGGTGGATACCTCTACAAAGGAGGCTTATGAAATAAAGCCGGAGAGGTCCTTGCGAGCGGCAAAGAGGCAACTTCGGCGCTATATAGATGTCTTTGGTGATGCAGGTGAAGTATACCGTCCCGGAACGTCTTATGTCAGTCCCCCGTCGCCAAGAGCGGCAACCAATAGCGACATGGATGCCAAGTTTTCGGCTAAGGGCTATTTTTATAACGTTCGATCGAGCTTCTCGTGGCAGCGGTCGATCACGACTTGCGACTTACCGTCCGAACGCGGCAACTAAAGGTCCCACCCCTCCATCAGCTGTCCCTCGCCAACCTGAATTCCCCCCGCACACAGTCAAGGTAGCAGGGTTCATCTCGAAGCGGGTAAAGCCGCGCGACTCGAAAGAACTATGTTCTGCCCACCTTGGTTCCGGCCGCGGAGGGGACAAGCATGGATTTGGCTTCTGCTGGCATTCGTGTGCGTCATCACCAGCAACCCGCTCCACGCCGGTACCGTCACCTACGGCCTAGACAAAGTCGGCAACCGCGAAGCCTGCACCTCCTCCGTGCTCTCCGTGGTTAATTCGGTCTTCAACGCCCGCGACCAACTACCGACCGACACCTACGACCCGAACGGCAACACGCTGACCGCTCCCTCCGTCTCCTCGCCCGATGAGTACGACTTTGAGGATCGTTTGATTGTCCGCCACCGCCCCGACGGCTCCACCCCAGCAGCTAATCGCCGTAATGCGATCGGTTCGCGTCCGGATCCCAGCCGTCCGAGCCGGCGAGGACGGCTTGCGGAGTGAGGGCGGCGGCTTCGGTTTCGGCCAGGGCTTTGGACCAGGGAACCCGGGCGGCGGGATTGGCGCCGGGGCCGGTGCTGCCGAACTCGGCATAGAAGGTGGTTTTTTCGGCGTCGGGCTTGTTCCAGTTATGCCAGCCTTCGGGGCGAATAGCGGCGGGCATTTCGGTGCGAAGAAAAACGGTGCGGGCGAAGTTGCGCCAGGGACGGCCGAGATAGACGCCTTTGCTGACCTCGGGGCCGGCGGTGATCTTGCCGTCGGCGAAGACGAATCCATAGGACGTGCCTTCGGGGGTGGAGGCGGCGGTGATGTAGCCGTCGCGCAGGCAGTGGATATGGCAGCGGCGGAAAAAGGCGGTCGCGCCGCCGAAGATGAAATCCACGTGGCCCTCGATGTAACAGTCCTCGAAGTAATGGCGGCCGCGGTTGAGGAGGATCGTGTCCTGCCAGCCAAGAAAGCGGCAGCGACGGAAAACGAGGCGGTCGCCGTCGGCGCGGAGGGCGAGGGCCTGGCCGACGGGGCCAGCGGTGTTGGCGAGCGTGAGGTTCTCCCAGATCATGCCATCGCCGTCGACTTGTACGGTTGGAGTGCGAAAGGTGCCGATCGGCTGACCGTCGGGGCCGGGAACCTTGGCGTGAAGGTCGAAGGCGACCGTGGTCGTCGCCGCGTCCTCGCCGCGGACGAGGATGCGGCCGCGCTCGCGTTGGACATAGATGCGCTCGCGGTAGGTTCCGGGCTTCACGGCGATCACCCAGTGCGCGTCATCGGCGCCGGTGCGCATGGGGGCCTTGTCGATCGCGGTTTGCAGAGAGGTGTAATCGCCGGAGCCGTCGGCGGCCACGGTGGCGTCAGCACGGCGGGTTTCGGAAGCCGGCTGAAAGCCGGCAGCCCCTGGGGCCGGGCTGTTTTGGAGCCAGGCGGCGAGGGGCAGGCCGAGGCGGGCGATCTCGGCGGCGGCGAGGGCGGCGACGCGGCGGGCGCCGAGCTCGGAGTAATGGGTGTCGTCCTTCAGCTCCTTGGTGACGGAGGGGATTTCATTGGCCGCGAACCAGAGGTGGAGTTTTTTGGAACCCTCGACGCCGAACTCGCGCTCGAGGTCGGAGGTGAGCTTTTCGAGCTCGAGGAGGGGCACCTTTTCCTCCGCCGCGAGAGCGCGGACGACATCGGGGTATTCGCCGTGGGTGGGCTGGAGTTCGCCGGCCTCGCTCCATTTGCGGCGGGCGACGGAGGTGGCCAGGACGGGGTGACCGCCGTGTGCACGCGTCTCTTGCACGAAGCGGAGGAGGTTTTCGCGGTAGGCGCCGTGAGGGGCAGCGTAGACGGCGGGCTTGTCGGCCTTCTCGTCGTTGTGGCCGAATTGGATGATCACCCAGTCGCCGGGCTGGAGCTGCTTGATCAACGCGTCCCAGCGGCCCTCGTCGATAAAGGACTTGGTGCTACGGCCGTTCTTGGCGTGGTTCTCGACGCGGGCGGGCGCGCGCACGAACTCACGGAAAAGCTGGCCCCAACCGCGCTCGGGGTAGGAGGGATTGGGCTTGTCGGCCATGGTGGAGTCACCGGCCAGATGAATGACGGGCGCCGTGTCGGCCTTCAACCGGGCGGCGAAGCCGAGAGCGAGAACGGCAAGAAGGAGACGGAGGACGGGCATGGAGAGAAAATGACCAATGATTAATGTCCAATGACCAATGCCAAAGCAGCGAAGGCGCGGCGCGGTCAGCGGGCGGGGGACTTGGCGGCCTTGGCTTCGGCGCGTTCGAGGCGTTTTTTCCAGCGGGGGTAGTTCGATTCGAGGAGGGAGACGGCGTTGTCGTTGTAGTAAGCGTAGCCGGCCCGGCGCTCGCGCTCGATCTCGGCGAAGTCGTAATGGATGACTTTGTCGCGGCCGACGAAGATGGGACGGCCGGTGCCGAGTTCGTAGAAGCGGGCCCAAAGCGGCCCGGCGGCGGGGTCGGGCACGACGCGGCGGTCTTTTTTGCCTTCGGCGTCGGTGAAGGTTTCGTAACGCAGGCCGGTGATCTTCGCCCTCTGGAACCAGGCTACGGCGCCCTCGACGGCGGCGACGATCTCGGGCGAGGGACTTTCGACCTCCATCAGGAATTTGGCGATGCCGAGACTTTCGCGGCCGCTGAGCGAGGGCGGTTCGAAATTGCGCGCCCAGGCGGGTTCGAGGGTGGTCTCGTCGTGCTGGGCGCACCAGACGGTGAGTTTGCCGTCCTCCTTCACCTGGGTGCGCAGGATGCAGTCGATGCCCCGGGCGACGACCGCGGCGGCGAGGGCGCGGCGCGCGGGGTCGACGAAGCCGAAGGGGGCGGTGCCCTGCGCGGCGTCGCGCAGGAGGGTGAGCACGTTCACCATCGCGTTGTCGTTGTAGGTGATGTGGGTGTAGTAGCCCTTTTGCAGCGGGTAATACTGGGGCCAGCCGCCGTTTTTGTACTGGGCGGCGAGGAGGTAGTCGAAGCCGCGCTCGAAGGCGGCCCGGGCCCGGGCGTCGTCGGGGGCGGAGGCGAGGCGCTTGGCGAGGAAACGCAGCGGCGTGGTGGTGGCGTTGTTGTCGATCGTAGCCGCGCGGTGGTCGAGGCGGCGGTCCTCGAGGAACTCCTCGGTGGGCGGATCGGAGAAGTCGGTGTTTTTGGGCCAGCCGCCGAACTCAGTCTGATACTGGAGGACGCTCTCGACCATGGCATCCGCCTCGTTGCCGGCATACCAGGCGCCGGATTGGCGGAGGGCGGCGCTCCAGCGGACCTTGCCTTGGGCAGGGGCGGAAGACTTCGCGGCTACGGACGGCATGGGGGCGGCCCCGGGCCCGGGAGTGACGATTACGGCGGCCGGGGAGGAATCGGTGGAAGCCGTGCCGCAACCGGGGAACGCGAGGAGTACCGCCGCGGCGAGCAGCGGAGGGGTGCGGGCGGCGTTCATGGGCGGGGAGCCTCAGGCCGACTTCAGCTCTACGGTCGCGAGGCGGGGCGAGAGGACCTGGAGAATGAGGAGGGCGAGAAGGTAGGCGGAGGCGGCGATGATGAAGAGCGGGACGTAGCCGCCGGTGTTGATGATGAAACCGACCTTGGCCGCGAGGAGCGCGCCGCCGAGGCCGCCGGCGAGGCCGCCGATGCCGACGACGCTGCCCACGGCGCGGCGGGGGAACTGGTCGGCGACCGTGGTGAAGAGGTTGGCGCTCCAGCCCTGGTGGGCGGCGGTGGCGAGGGCGATCAGCGCGATGGCGATGTAGATGTTGCTCGTGATCGAGGCGAAGACGATGGGCACGACGCAGAGCGCGCAGATGAGCATGGTGACCTTGCGGGCCTTGTTCACCGGCCAGCCCATGCCGATGAACTTGGTGGCGAGCCAGCCGAAGAAAACGCTGCCGCCGTCGGACACGAGGTAGATGAGGAGGAAGGGAATGCCCACCTGCTTGAGGTCGAGCTTCTTCACGAAGGCGGGGTTGCTGTTAAAGAAGGTCGGCAGCCAGGTGAGATAAAACCACCAGATGGCGTCGGTCATGAATTTGGGAATGGCGAAGGCCCAGGTGGCGCGGTAGCAGATGAGATCGCGCCATTTGACGGGTTTGCCGGTGTCGGCCGGGCCGTCCTGGCGGATGTGGGCCAGTTCCTCCTTGGAGACCTTGGGGTGTTCCTCGGGGGAGCGGTAGATGCTGAGCCACCAGAAGAGGACGAGGGCGCCGATGGCACCGGTGACGATGAAGGAGGCGCGCCAGCCCCAGTTGGCGATGATGAAGGGAACGCAGAGCGCGGTGAGGATGATGCCGACGTTGGCGCCGGCGTTGAAGATGCCGGTGGCGAAGCTGCGCTCCTTCTTGGGGAACCACTCGGAGACGGTCTTGATGGCCGAGGGGAAGTTGGTCGCCTCGCCCACGCCGAGCAGGCCGCGCGCCCAACCCATGCCGGTCACGGAATGCACGATGCCGTGGAGCACGGCGGCCAGGCTCCAGCCGCCGATGCCCACCGCGTAGCCGCGGCGGATGCCGATGCGGTCGATCATGTAGCCGGCGAGCAGGAAGCCGAAGGCGTAGCAGTATTTGAAGATGGCATCGAGGTGGCTCATCCGCTCGCGAAACAGCGCCATGTCCGCATCGGTGAGCGGCTGCCCCGCCGGCAGGTCCAGCATCTGGTGGCGGAAGGTCTCGTCCAGCATCGTGAACGAGAAGACGTTCCGATCGATGTAGTTGATGGTGGTGGCCAGGAACAACACGGCGCAGATGCGCCAACGATAACGACCGAGCGGGGAGGAGGAACTCATGGAAGCAGGGGAGGAGGAGGGAGTGAGGAGTAGGGGATGAGGGCAGGCGGGGAAGAGCCGAGGGCGGAGACCTGAAACCGGAGGGGGAGAGCTGAAAGCGGGATGAGGAAGGAGGAGGGGGAAAGGTCCGGGTCTGAAGTCTGAAATGTCTGAGAACAGTTTTAGGGAACGGTGATGATCCTTTCGTGACGCGATTACATTCGTTGTAGGCCCGACCAGCGGTCGGGCGTTTGGGAAGGGAAGCCCGACCAGCGGTCGGGCCTACATGCCTGCGGCCGGCGCGGGGGCGGGGACGGAGTTCTTGCCGGGTTTCAGGTTGGCGGGTTCGAGGCGGACGTTTTTCAGCGAGATGGCGCCGGCGTGCTGGACGACCTCGGCCTGGGTAAGACCCTTGAAGACGGAGTCGTTCACGCGGATGTCCTCGATCGTGGCGCCTTCGAAGCCGCGGATGTAGAAAAGGCGCGGGGCGGCGGTGGCCTCGACGCGGTCGAGCTGCACGTTGCGCACGGCGGGCGGGAACTTGCCGTTGGCGCCTTCCTCGTAGAGCAGATCGATGGTGACGACGGCCTCGACCACCTTGCCGATCTTCACGTCGCGCATGAAGACGTTCTCCAGGATGCCGCCGCGCACGGCGTTGTTCTTGAAGCGGAGGGCGCGGTCGAGCTCGGGGCTATCCATGGTGCAGTTCTCGACGAAGACGTTGCGGATGTGGCCGGAGCATTCGGAGCCGAGGACGACGCCCCCGTGGCCATCCTTCATGGTGCAGCCGCGCACGATGATGTTGGAGGAGGGGATCGGGACGCGGCGGCCGTCGCCGTTGCGGCCGGACTTGATGGCGATGCAGTCGTCGCCGGTGTCGAAGACGCAGTTTTCGATCAGCACGTCCTGGGAGGATTCGGGATCGCAGCCGTCGTTGTTGCCGCCGTGGGAGCGGACGGTGACGCCGCGGACGGTGACGTTCCGGCAGAAGGTCGGGTGGATGATCCACATGGGCGAACGGAGGATGGTCACGCCCTCGATGAGCACGTTCTTGCAACGGTAGGGCTCGACGAAGTTGGGGCGGAGGAAGCTGCCGTCGCCGAAGACCCGTTTGGCGACGGGCGTATCCGTTTCGGCGAGGGCGACGAGGCGGTCGCGGGCGATCTTCTGCTTCTGGGCGGCGCCTTCGCCTTTTTTGTTCCAGCTCCACCAGTCGGCGAGGGTCGCGCCGCCGTCGAGGGTGCCCTCGCCGGTGACCGCGATGTTCTCCTGCTCGAAGGCGTAGATGAGGGGGGAGTAGTTCATCAGCTCCACGCCTTCCCAGCGGGTCTGGACGATGGGGTAGTCGGCGGGGTTGGTGGAGAAGAGGAGGGTGGCGCCCTTGGGGACGTGGAGGTTGACGTTGCTCTTCAGGTGGATGGCGCCGGTGCGCCAGACCCCCGGGGGAACGACGACCCGGCCGCCGCCGGCCTGGTGCGCGGCGGCGATGGCATCGCGGATGGCGACCGTGTTGGCGTTGGCGGCGGCGTCCTCGCCGGGCCTGGCGCCGAACTCGGTGATGGGGAAATCGCGGTTCGGGAAGGCCGGGGCCTTGATGCGGGCGAGGGCGGCCGCGTAGTCCTGCCAGCCGCGGGCGGTGAAAGCGGCGGTCTGGGCGCGGGAGGAGGCCCGGGCGGAGCCGCCGTAGAGGCGGTCGAACTCGATGCCGACGGAGATGAAAGGGCCGACGCCCTTGTGGTCGTTCACGACGATGGGCTCGCTGACGTAGTAGGCGAAGCTGCCGTCGCGCGGGTGGCCGTTCTTGCCCATCCCGCCGAGACCGGCGACTTCGCAGCACTGGGTGAGGCTGATGGTGCCGTCGGTCTCGGTGCGGATGAGGTCGCGGACGATGCCGGCGTAGCCCTTGAGCAGGGCGGGCTCGTATTTGGCGCGGTCGAGCGCGCCCAGATTGATACCCTTGGCGAGGGCGTAGACGAACATGCTGGAGCCGGTGCCCTCGAGGTAGTTGCCCTCGCGGGAACCCTGGTCGGTGACCTGCCACCAAAGGCCGGTGGCGGGGTCCTGCCACCGGACGATGCCGGCGGCGACCTTGTTCAGGATTTCGTGGATCCGGGGCAGGTCGGGGTGATCGGCGGGCAGGTATTCGAGGACATCCACGATCGCCATGGCGTACCAGCCGAGGGCGCGGCTCCAGAAGCCGGGCGAGTCGCCGGTCTCCTTGTTGGCCCAGGGCTGGGCACGGGCTTCGTCCCAAGCGTGGAAGTAAAGCCCGGTCGCCGGATCGAAGGCGTGTTTATCCATCAGGATGATCTGCTTGGTCACGTCGTCGAAGAGAGGGCGTTCGCCGAAGACCTGGCCGTAGTGGGCGAGGAAAGGCGAGGCCATGAAGAGCCCGTCGAGCCACATCTGGGAGGGGTAACGTTTCTTGTGCCAGAAGCCGCCCTCGCTGGTGCGGGGGTGGGTGCGCATCTGGTCGCGCAGGTCCTCGATCGCGGCGCGGAGCGCGGGGGAATGGTCTCCGTTCGCCCAGGTGCGGACGAGGACCTTGCCGGGGGCGACGAGGTCGATGTTGTACTCGTCCTTCTGGTAGGCCGGGATGGAGCCGTCGGAGGCGACGAAGGAGGTGGCGGTGCGTTCGCCGTACTTCACCATGGCCTCGTCACCGGTGTATTCGCCGAGACGCATGAGGGACAGTCCGACGAGCGGCGCGGTATAGCTCCACTTGGCCTTGGGATTGGCGTCATAGAACATCCGGTCGCCCTGGCGCTTCATCTCGGAGCTGGCGAAACGGGAGGACCACTCCAGCGGCGTGGCGCCGCCGAAGGTGGGCGGGGGCCGGCCCGCCGGCGTGGCGTCGGAGGGGGAGGTGGAGGCGGCCGGGCCGGTGCAGCCCTGGAAAAGGGCGCAGGCGGCGAGGGTGAGGGGCAAGCCGAGGCGGGTGAGCAGGGTCATAGGGGTGTCGGGAAAAAGGGGAGGGCCAGAGCGGCAGAAGGACGGAACGACAGAGCGACAGAGCGACAGAGGACAGAGCGACAGAAGGACGGAGGGGCGGGGCGGAAGGGGGGGAGGGCGGGGACCTGAAACTTGAAACCGGAGGGGGGGGCGGTTTAGCGGGCGGGGGCGGGCTTGCTCAGCAACTGGTGGATTTCCACGCCGGCGAGGAGGAGCGCGCCGACGCCGTAGGGTTCGGTGGACTGGGCGGGGAATTTCACCGGGCTGGCGCCGACGGGCTGCACGTGGGTGAGGCGGCCGTCCGGCTGCACGAAACCGGCGAGGGCGCTCCAGGTGTCGAGCGCCGCGTCGGCATAGGGCTCGCGCGGGAGAAGACCGGCGTTCACTCCCCAGGCGAAGGCATGGCAGAAGAAGGCGGAGCCGCTGGTCTCCTGTATCGGATAGGCTTCGGGCGCGAGAAGACTGGCGCGCCAGAGGCCGTCGGGCTGGCGGCATTCGAGCACGCGGGCGGCGAGGGTGCGGAATTGGGCCTCGAAGCGCGGGCGCTGCGGGTGATCGGCGGGCAGCACCATCAGAAAACGGGCAAGGCCGGAAAGGACCCAGCCGTTGCCGCGGCTCCAGAAGATCTTGCGGCCATTGGTCTCGCGTTTGGGGAAAAAGGAGCTGTCGCGAAAAAAGAGCCGTTCCTCCGGGTCGAAGAGGAAATCGGAGGTGACCCACCATTTCGTGACGGCGAAGTCGAGGTAACGGGTATCGCCGGTGGCCTGCCAGAGCCGGATCCAGGCGGGTGGGGCCATGAAGAGCGAATCGCACCAAGACCAGCGATGGAGCCGGTCGGGGTTTTTGCGGCGATTGAAGTCGAGATTGTCGTCTTTCGGCGCGGCGAGGATGCGGTCGAAACTCGCGCGCATGGGGGCGATCATGGCGGGGTCGCGGTGCCGCAGGTAGAGCTCGGCATAGGTTTGGCCGACGCAGTGGTCGTCGGCGAAGTAGAGCGAGCGGCCCAGCCGCCAGTCATTCTCCTCGCCGATCTTGCGCAGGGCGGCTTCGAAGCGCGGCTCGGGAGAGACCCGCGCCAGGGCCATGACCCCCGTGTAGAAGGCGGCATTGGTCCAGTCGAGGGACGGCCAGGTGATGGAGGGATGCGCGAACTGCCAGTCGGCGACCCGCTCGAGGAGGGCAAGCACCTCGGCCGGAGCGGGGCAGACCGTCTCCGGAGGGGCGGAGACCCGCGCGGCGCCGGGGCGGTTTTGGCGGGACGGGGGAGCTGCGTCGAGGGCGACGCCGACGAGGAGCAGGACGAGAAGCCCGAAACGGACTGGCGTGCGCATGGGGAGAGTCGGAGAGGGTGGAGGAGGAGAGCCCAGGAGTGAAACCCGAGGCCACGAACTCGAGGTTCCGGGAATCAGGCTAGCGGGTGGAGAAGGTGACCTGGACGGGGGCGCGGGCGCGGGCGGCCTCGGCGGCGACGTAGGCCTGCCAGGCGGCTTGGTCGGCGAACTGGCCGGAGCGGTCCCAGCCGGCACCGGCGAGGTAGCGGAGGGGCTGGCCGGGCGTCACCTTGGCGAGGAGGAGGTGGTTGCGGGCGTCCTCGGCGAAGCCGGCGAAGACGGCGGGATCGGCGACGACGACGGCGGTGCCCAGGGCGCCGTTGGTCTTTTGCGCGACCCACTGGACGAGGGTCGCCTCGGCGGGCGAGGGCGTGACGCTGGCGCGCGGGTCCTGGCCCTTGTCGGCGGGGGTCTTGTTCAGGCCGATGGCGACCGTGAAGTCGGCGGCCTTGCCGGTGGTGGCGAAGGTGCTCTCGATGCGGTCGAGGTTATGGCCGGCGTCGACGGTGAAGCGTTTTGTCTCGGAGACGAAGACGCCGTCGGCGGCCCAGGTGTCGTAGGTGAGCTCGAAGACGGCGCGAACGGGGCCGTTGGCGAGGACGCGGGCGGCCTTGTAGTTGCCGCTTACATACAGCCGGGAGCCGTCCCAGATGCCGGTGCCACCGCAGCCGCGGGAGGGGCCGACGCCATACATGTCCATGCCCTCGCCCTCGTCGTGGTGGTAGTGGTCGTGGCCCTTGTTGTACCAGCGGTCGACGATCGGGTAGTCCACGCGTTTGCACCAGATGTCGAGGCCGCTGGTGACGAGCACTTCCTTGACCACGCCGGCGGGCGCGGGGGCGGCGAGGGCGGGGCCGTAGGTGCGGTGGCCGATGCGGTCGTTCTCCCACGCGAAGTCGTCGAGGCGCTCGGGGACCTGGCGGGCGAAGGCCTTGATGGGAAAAGGCGGGGAGACGGTTTCGGTCTGCTCGACGGTGAAGGTCGCGGATTTCTCGCCGGGGGCGAAGTCGTGCTGGAAGATCAGCTCACCGTAGGCGATGCCGATGCCCTCGGGGTCCTTGGCCTGGGGGGCGACGTTGGTGACCTGGTAGGGGAGGCTGCGGCCGGCGGCGTCGCGCACCGCGATCTTTTGCACGAGGGCGCGGGGAAGGGCCTTGTTCACCTCGGTCCAGGGGACGGCGATGGTCTCGGAGGGGCGGGCGATGGCCAGCTCGTGCGTGGCGGTGACGATCAGTTTTTTCGAGTCCGCGGCGGAAGCGGCGAGGGCGGCGGCCAGAGCCAGGGCGGCGGCGAGCGGAAAGCGGGGTATCATGAGGGGATTTGAGAGGTGAAATTGGGGATTTCGGAACGCCGTCGATGGCGGCTAGCGGGCGAGCCAGCCGCCGTCCACGGCGAGGAGGTGGCCGTGGATGTAGTCGGAGGCGGGGGAGGCGAGGAAGACGACGGCGCCGGCGAGGTCGGAGGACTCGCCCCAGCGGGCGGCGGGGATGCGGTCGAGGATGGCTTGCTGGCGAACCGGGTCGGCGCGGAGCTGGGCGGTGTTGTCGGTCGCCATGTAGCCGGGGGCGATGGCGTTGACGTTGATGCCGCGCGGGGCGAGCTCGTTGGCCATCAGGCGGGTGAGACCGGCGAGGGCGCTTTTCGAGGCGGTGTAGGAGGCGACGCGGATGCCGCCCTGAAAGGAGAGAAGGGAGGCGGTGTGGATGATCTTGCCGCGGCGGTTTTGGGCGATCCAAGCGGCGGCGAGGCGCTGGCTGAGGCGGAAGGGGGCGGTGAGATTGGTCTCGAGGACCTCGTCCCAGTCGGTGAGGGAAAACTCGGTGAAGTTGGCGCGCCGGATGGTGCCGCCGTTGTTCACGAGGATATCGGGCAGGGGAAGCGAGTCGCCGAGCGCGGCCATGAGCCGGTCGAGCGAGGGGCGGCTGGCCTGGTCGGCCGCGAAGGTGAAGGCGCGGCGACCGGCGGCCTCGACCAGGCGGGCGGTGGCGGAGAGGTCGCCGCGCGCGACGAGGATCACGTCCGCGCCGGCCTGGGCGAGGGCCGCGGACATGGCGGCGCCAAGACCGCGCGAGGCGCCGGTGACGAGGGCGGTTTTCCCGTCGAGGCGGAACGAGTCGAGGATGGAAGACATGAAAATTTCGGATTTTTAACGCGAAGCAGCGAAGGGCCGCGAAGGTCGCGAAGAGCAGAAGTGAAAGGGAGCGTCCGGAGATTTCTTTGCGTCCTTCGCGTCTTCTCTTGGCGTCTTTGCGTTAAAATTTCTGAGGTTCTTTTATCAGAGCAGGGTGGCGACGGGGGCGGGGTCCATGTCGGCGAACTCCTGGTTTTCGCCGCCCATGCCCCAGACGAAAGAGTAGCGGGCGGTGCCGGCGCCGCTGTGGACGGACCAGGGAGGCGAGAGCACGGCCTCGCCGTCGCGCACGACGAGGTGGCGGGTCTCCTGCGGCTGGCCCATGAAGTGGAAGACGGCGTGGCCGGGCTGCACGTCGAAGTAGAGATACACCTCGGAGCGGCGCAGGTGGGTGTGCGGCGGCATGGTGTTCCAGATGCTGCCGGGCTCGAGGCGGGTGACACCCATGACGACCTGGCAGGTGGGGAAGGCGCCGGCGTGGATGAGCTTGGTGAGCTTGCGCTCGTTGGCGGTGGCGGGCGCGCCGAGCGGATCGGTGACCGCGGAGGCGAAGGAGACGTGGCGGGTGGGGTAGGCGGCGTGGGCCGGATAGCTGAGGAGCCAGAACTTCGCTGGCGTGGCGGCAGAGTCGGAGGTGAAGACGACCGAACGCGCGCCGCGTCCGACGTAGAGGGCGTCGAGCGAGGCGAGGTGATGGACGACGCCGTCCACCGCGATGGCGCCGGGGCCGCCGACGTTGACGATCCCGGCCTCGCGGCGCTCGAGGAAAAAGGCGGCGCGCAAAGCCGGGTGGTTGGGCAGCTCGAGCGGCGCGGCGGCCGGCATGACGCCGGCGGCGATGGTGCGGTCGGTCTCCCACCAGGCCAGTTCGACGGCACCGGGTTGGAAAAGGCCAGAGAGCAGGTGTTCGGAGCGCAGGCGGGCGGTGTCAAAGCCGGCTGTCTCGGCAGCGGAGTGGGCGAAGATTTGTTTCATTCAGGGTGAAAAAGGAAGCAGCCTGGCCGCGGGGAGCGGACCAAAAGGCGCGGAAAGTAACCTGACGAAGAAAGAGGCAAAGAAAGGGGTAAGGTGAACGTATAACGCGGCCGGAGAAGTGAGGATGCGGCCCTTCTCCAAACTATTTCACACCGCCCGTTTCAGGGCATGGGCAGGAGGCTTTCGGCGCGGATTTCCCATTTGCCGTCGCGGGGAAACCCGGGGGCGGGGCCGGCGGGGGCGCCGTCCCAGCCTCCGGCCATGAGACCGACGGCGCAGAGGAAGGCGGAATTGACCGGCAGATAGGCGACGGCGCCGTCGGGGTCCTTCGGGCGGCGGACGTAGCCGCTGGGCATAAAGCGCGCGGGCGCGGAACGGTTGGTGAGAATATCGACGGCGGTCTCCGGCTCGCCAAGGCGGGTGGCGGCGAGCGCGCCCTGGCCCATCTGCCAACTGACCCAGCGTTCGAGGCCGTTGCGCTCGTTGATGGCGTGGAAGGTACGGCGGGCGGTCTCGAGGTCGACCTTGGGCGTGGCGGGCAGATAGCCGAGGGCGAGCATCATGGAGGTGGGGATGCTGCGTTTTCCGGGCGCGAAGACATCGTTCACGCCCTCGATCTCGAGGTAGAGGCCGTCCTCGGTCCTGGGCATCGGCGCGAGGTGCCGGATCACGTCGTCCCAGCGCGGCTCGCGCGGCAGGCCGAGGCGTTCGCGCCACTGCTGGGCGAGGCTCAGGCCGTAATACCAGTAGGCCACTTCGAAGGCTGGGTTGCGAACGAGGTCGGCGTGGGTGCTCTCGCTGACGTTCTTGAGCGGCGGGCCAAGATGGTAAACGCCGGTGGCAGGGTCGCGGTGGGCGAAGGAGGCGAGGAACCTGGCCGATTCGAACACGAGGTCGCGGTAGAGCGCGAGAGTCTCGGGCGTGGGCTTGGCCCGGTAGACGAGTTCGGAAAGGTAGATCGGGTTCGGCTGGTTCCAGATGATGTAGGGATTGATGCCGCCCGGAGAGGGGCGGCCGTCGATGCCGGCCATCTTTGGCCAGCGTACCCCCTCGAAGCCCTCGGATTTCGCGTGGGCCATGCCCTGGGGCAGGATTTGGCGATACCAGGCGAGGCCTTTTTCGAGGAGCTCGACGTGGCCCCACTGGTAGAACTGGGCGGCGTGGAGGAAGTAGACCTCGGAGTTGTGCTTGCCGAACCAGGTGAGGTGCTGGAGGCCGGTTTCGGCGGGCGGGAAGGCGCCCGCGTAATTCACGCGCATGAGATAGAGCGAGAGCAGGGTGCGGCGCTCGAGCTCCTTGGCGCGGGGATCGGTGGCGGCGGAGAGATCGATCATGCCGCCGCGTGTCCAGTAGTCCCTCCACGCGATCGCCGAGGAATCGCGGGTGGCGGCGAAGGTCTCGGCCGGCGCGGGGTGGCCGGCGTCGGCGAAGGCGCAGGTGAAGGCGAGCGTGTCGCCCGCGGTGGCGCGGAGCCGGAAATCGTGCGGCCCGGCCTCGGCGAGGGCGGCGGGCGAGGTCCAACGGAGATCGGTCGTGTAGCGGGTGCCGTCGCTCGCGCGCTCGAGCCGGGCGTGCTCGGGCGTCACGCGGGTGAGCGCGGTCGTGTGTTTCTCGGGCTGTTCCCAGATGAGGGGCGGCTTGTGCGCGACGGAGGTACGGTAGGCGTAGGGGAAATGGAGGCGCACCTGGAGGTCGCCGCGCGCGATGAGCGGGGAGCGGGCCTGGACCGCCACGACGGCGGCGTAGCCGTGGGCGGCGGTCACGACCTCGAGCGGCTCGCCGCGCACGAGGAGGCGGCTGGTGACGACGCCGGTCCAGAGATCGAGGGTCTGGTCGATGCCGGCGATGTCCTCGGTGCGGAGCGGTTCGCCGAAGAGGGTGAACGCGAGCTGGCCGAGCGGCATGGGCTGCGGGTTCTCGCGGAAATATTTTCCGGCGGGGCTATTTTGTTTGATCGGGTAGAGGATGGCGCGGCCGTGGAAATCGACCGGGCCCATCGTGTCCTCGAACTTGAAGTTCTCGGGATTGGGAAAGGTGTGCCAGGCCCAGGTGGCTCGGGTTTCGAGCGGCAGGCCGTTGTCATGGTAGATGCGCTCGAGGCCCTGGAGACCGGTCACATCGACGGTGAGGGCGAAGTCTCCGTTGCCGAGGGTGAGGGCGGACTCGGGGTCGAGGCTCTTGTTGACGACGTTGTGGCGGGTGACGACGGCCTGACGGTCGATGCGGGCGGAGGGGGTGGCCGACGCCGGCGCGGCCGGGGTGGCCCGATTGGACGCGGGCGGGGTCTCGGCGGCGGAGGCGGACAGGGCGAAAAGGGCGGCCAGGGAAGGGAGGATGGCGCGGATCACGGGTGCAGGGGAGGGGGGAAAGGGTTTCATCCCGAGGCCACCGGGCGGGCGGGCAAGGGGGTGACGGAGAGTCCGGCAGATTAGGGCTTCGGTTCCGAACCTACACCATGCCTTGTTCGGACAGTATGAAATTTGGCGGGAATCTTCGCCGGGGAGTTCAGCCGGCCGGGGCCGGGTCCGCCGGCGAAAAGACGATGTCGAGGGTTTCCGCCAGGGACTGCCATTCCTGCTCCACGACGGTGATCTCGCCCCGGGCTTCCAGGCGGCGTTCCATGATCTGATAGACTTTGCGGGAGATGAGCTGGCCGACCATTCCCCCGAGGGCGCTGCCGGCGGCGAAGCCCAGGAAAATCAGATGGCCGCTGAGATGGCCGGCGAATAGGAGCAGCAGCACGGTGAAGATAACTCCCAGCACCAGCGCCCCGCCGGCGCGGAAGGTCCATTCGATGACCTCGTTGGCCTTGTCGGTGTTGTCGAGGGTCTCGTTGTGGTGGGACGCGCTGGCGGTGAAGGTGTAGAATTTGCGCGGCGGCCTTTCGGCGTAGGAGGTATCGAGCCCGAAGATGGTCCTGACGCTGAGGACCGCGCTGCCTTTTCGGATCGTATAAACGTGGTCGGTTTCCGACTCGTGCCGGCGTTCGACGAGATAGACGCCGCCGCTCCCGAAAATTTGGTCGAGGTAGTAGGTGACCTGCTCGCGCAGGAGCCGGGCCTGGGAGAGCGCGGCTTCCTTGTCGGCATGGTCGAAGTGAACGCTGCGGTGGATTTCGCGGTGGGTGAGGGAGTCGAGGCTCATCGGGGGCGCGGAGGTTCCTTCCCGTCGTGGATGCCCGGGCCGGCGCTCCGACGCGAGGGGGAACGGCGGTGACGGAGCACTGGCATATCTCTTTGCTCACCGGTCATATCTCACGGAAAACAGTCCACCATTGAGCGGCCGGTTTCACGACCGCAGTGGACGATCATTGCGATCGCAAAACACCTTCTGGTCGCCAAGGAGTCGGGCGCGTAAGTATCACCAACGTGAGCGGGGGTATGGGCAGCAGATGCAGTCTTGTTTTACGAGGTGTGGCTGATGAGCGAAAACGTTTCTCTACGTTATGGCATTTCATCACGCCACCGGGCGAGAAACGCGCGCACCTTGGCGGCGTCCGGGTCTTTGATCTCTTCGCGAATACGCAAAGCGGCTTCCGCACGCCGAATCGCTTCCGACTTCTCGCCGAGTTCCCAAAAGGCATTTGCCGAATTCCAAAGAGCGGTGGCTTCTCCGTGTCTGTCTCCCATTTCCTCGGAGATTCGGCGCGATTTTTCGTGCAATTCGACGGCTTTTTTGTGGTCGCCCAATTCAGTATAGGCATTGCCGAGGCCACTAAGTGCGTTTGCTTCACCGCGTGGGCTTTTGACGTCGCGGGCGATATCAAGTGCCTGCTGGCAAAATTGGATCGATTTGTCGACGTCGCCACTGCGGCGATAGGCTATGCCGAGATTATAAAGCACGTTGAGTTCGCAGCGCTTATCTTGGATGGCTCGGGTGATTACCAAAGACCGCTCGTGGGATTCGATGGCTTTAGGGAGATTTCCGAGGGCGGCATAATTGGATCCTAAATTGCATAGCGAGTTGGCTTGACCCTGTTGATCTCCGATTTCATAGGCAATGGTTAATACCTTTTCGTAAAATTCAATAGCTTTGGACGCGTCTCTCAGCATGGAATAAGCGTTGCCGAGATTGCCCAAATCTTTGTATTCGCCTTTGTGGTCGCCGATTTGGCGATGAACTGAAAGGCATCGATCGAAAACTTCGATGGCTCTATTGGCATCACCTAAGTCAATGTAGGTGTTGCCGAGGTTGCCGAGAATGTTGCCCAATCCCATTTCGCCGCTGGTGTTTCGAGCAATCTCAAGGGCTTGTCGGAAAAACTCGAGGGCTTTGCGTGGATTTCCCAGGTGTCGATACGCTATACCTAAATTATTCAGAGCTTCGCCTTCTGCCTTATAGTTCCCGATAAAGCGGGCTGCTGCCAGTTGGGCCTCTCGCCAGCGAATGCTCTGAGGGGGGCTCAGCCGGAGACCCGCTACATTTCGCACTGCGTCCACCAATGAAATTAGGAGCTCCGCAGATGTGCGATCGTGTCGTGGTTGGAGCCAGTCGAAAGCTGCGTCGATCTGGGTGCGTTCACTGTCAAAGAGTTCCAATCCACGGAGCGCGTTTTCGCCTCCTTGATTATACAGGGTTTCTGCTTCGATGCCTATGTTGCGGTAATGGGTAGCGTGGCGGAGATGGAGAGTTTCTATTTCTTCTGGGGATAGAAGACCTAAGGCGAAGTCGCGCACTAAATCATGCAGACGGTAGCGCCGCGCAGTTTCGTCCCATGCGATTAGGCTTCCGGCGGCCAAGCTTTCGAGTGTTTCTGCGGTGCCTTCTTCATCCAATTCCAGCAGAGTGGCGGCGGCGGGCCGGTCGAAACTGCCTGAGAAAATACCCAGGGCGCGGAACCGGAGCTGGCGTTCGGGCGGGAGCAGATCGTAGCTAAGACGGAGGGTGGCGATGACCGCGGAGAGCTGCGCGGGACGGTTTTTTTCCAAGCGCACTAGATAATCGGTGACGGCTAGGCTATGCCGCTGTCTAAGAGTTGATGCGGCCTGCCGGAGTGCGAGTGGTAGGTATCCACAGAGTTTGGCGAGATTCGGAGCATCAATGCCGATTCGCGGTTCAATGCTCAGAAGGAACTGGGCAGCGTCGGCAGGCGAGAAGGGATGCTCGTTGAGATAGAGGATTTGGGCACCGGGCAGCACGATAGTGTCACGGCTAGTAACTAGGAGGAGGTTGCCGGCCGGTGGCAAAAGCCGCTCGACCTGCGTAGAGTCGAAGGCATCATCGAGAAGAATAATCGCACGTTTTCCTTGGAGCGTGCTTTGATAGAGTGAACGAAGCTCGTTTTCATCCTTGGGCAATTCACGGGAGAGATCCCAGGAATGAATGACGGAGGCCATCGCGTCGGTAGCGCTTGTGTGCTGCGGCGCCGTGCCATTCATCTCGACCTGGATACGCGCATCTGGAAAGCGGTCGGCGACTTCAGCAACAAATTTGAGAGCGAGCTGGGTTTTACCGGTTCCGCCCATGCCATTGATGGCGATGATCGTTGTGCCTGCCTCGATCCAGCGGTGAAGCTGGTGGCGTTCCTCTTCGCGTCCGATGAAATCGGAGACCGGGGGTGGGATTTGATAAAGGGAGGTGTGCGGGGCAGGCGGGGCCTGCTGGATGGTCGCCTGGATAAGAGTGTCGCGACCCGAGTTTATGCCTTGCGCCGTGATCAGGACCCCCGTGCCGACGGCAGCGTGCGGAGCGGGGGCTAGGATTTTGGGGGCGAGGCGGACTCCGGATTACGGGTGATGGTGGTGTCTTTTGCCGATTCGGTATTGCGCACCTCGACGGTGCCGCCTGCGTTCTCGGTGACATTCAAATTGGCCCCGGATTTGGCCCCGCTGACGCTTAGGTCGGCGGCAGGGTTGGGAGTTTCCTTGGCTTTGATTTCAACCTTCTCTTTCGATACTGAAAGCCAAGTGAGGCGATCCCTGAGCAGATATACAACCACGGCGATTCCCATCACTGCTAAGGCAACTATGATCAGAAGCGTTTGAGAGGTCATCTTGCTTTTGGGGGCCATGGCACTTCATCCAAGACTGCACAACGCGACCTAAAACAACAAGATATTAAAAATTGAGGCGAGATGGAATTGGTCCATCCAATTTATCTTTCACCGTTCCAGCGTCGCGGCGAGCAGGCCGATGACCACCTCGTTGGCGAGGGTGCGCACGGTGAGGCTGCGCAGCTCCTTTGCCGGGTCGAGCGGCAGGGCGAGCACGGTGGCGGCGCCGCCGGGGACCGAGGCCTCGCGCTTCGTGTAGTCGGCGGGCGTGCCGGCGCGCACCGTGCCGGTCTTCAGATCGACGCGGAGGGGCACGGGTTCGGGGCGGTTGAAGGCGTGGCCGTCGATGTAGTAATCCTGCTCGATGGGCCACCAGGTGGTGGGGTTGTGGAGGGGCAGGCGGGCAGTCGTGCCGTCGGCGTAGGTGGCGACGACCTCGCCGTTGTCGAGCCGGCTCTGCATCCAGTTGGTCGAGCCGGCCATCAGCAAGTGGACGCGGCGGGCGCGGCCGGCGAGCGGCACGGTGACTTCGCGGGGATAGTTGTCCCACTGCGACGTGAAGACGATGTTGGGCGCTTCGCCCGGGCCGGGAGTGGCGAAGGGCAGGTCCGAGGGCAGGAAAAAGCGACCGCCCTTCGCGGCGGAAGCGGCGCGCAGGCCGGCGTCGTCGATCTCGGCGCTGGCGTTGACGTGGCCGGCCCAGGCGCCGATGCCCTGCGCGGGGATGGCGAGCGACACATAAGGCGAGCGGGGCGTGCGGTATTTCCCCTTCGCGAAAATCTGGGTGACGCGGTCGTTGAACGCGGCAGTGAGGTCGAGCGGTTCGAGCACGGCGCCGGAGGCGGGCGGGGGCGGCGCGACGAAGGCGGCGATGTCGGCCGGCGGCGCGGGAGGGAAGGATGGCGCGGGCGTGGGCGCGACGGTCTCGCCCGACCAGCGCACGACGATGTCGAAACGGTTTGAGGCGGGCGCGCTGGCGGCGAGACGCGGGGCGTCGCGCCACTCGGGTAGCGGCGAGGCCGGCGTGGCGAGGCCGTTGATCGTCAGCTCGGCGCGGGCGAAGCGCTGCGGGAGGACGAGGCGCAGGCGGACCGGGCGGGGGAAGCGGGAGACCAGACGGTAGGTGTCGACGTCGCCTTGGCGCGTGAACTCCAGGTCCAGGTCGGGGTGATGGAGCCTGGCACGGTCCCAGCTCCCGGGGAATCCAGGCGTGAGGCTCAGTTCGCCGGCGAGCAGATCGGGCGCGATACCGAAGAGACCCTCGACGAGGGCGCGGGCGAAGACGCCCGAGCCGTCGGCGAAGTCGCGCTGCGATTCGCCGCGATAAGCATCGAGGTAGTTCATCGAGCCGATGTTGCCCGGGCAGATGCCCATGTAGAGCGAGGCGATGAGAGAGGCGCGGGCGAGGTCGCAGGCGGCATCGGCCCGGCCGGCCTGCCAGAAGCCGAGCGCGGTGTGGAGATCCTCGCCCATGACGACGTTGTTGATCGACCAGGTGTAGGGCATCCAGTTGCTCGACGCATACATGGCGAGGCCGTCCGGCACGCCGGGGCCGCGGACGGGGAGGCGGGGGAGCTCGCGCTCGACGTAGCGGGTCATGCTCCACGCCTCGGCGGGCGTCACGAGACCGGCGTCCATCGTGTGGTAGAAACTCCAGAGCGCGGCCGCCGGGTGGACGAGCTGGAGGCCGAGCAGGTCCTTGAACTCGGCGAACATCCCGCGCTCCGGCAGCCAGAGGTACCGGCGCATGGCGCGGGCGATCAGCGCGGCCTCCCTTTCATAGGGAGCGGGGTCGGCGCCGGCGAGGCGGGCGAGGCGCCCGGCCATGAGGTTGTGCCAATGGTTGTAAGCCGAGGCGTGGGCCGTGCCTCCGCCATGGTATTGGAGATCGTCGCTGGCCCAGATGCAGGCGTAGGCCTCGTAAAGCGGGAGTTTGTCAGGGCCGAACTCGCGGCGGAACAGACGGCGTTCCCAGGCGAGGTGGCGCTCGACGACGGGCCAGACCTCGCGGGCGAAATCGAGGTCGCCGGTCCACATCAGGTGCCGGAAGAGGGCATCGATGTAGACCAGGTTCATGTCGTAGTGGTTGAACGACATGGCGCCGGGCGAATGAAGGGCGCGGCGGGAGCGGGCGAGGTTTGTCTCCTCCTCGGGCGGGGGGAGTTCGGCGGGGATTTCTCCGGTCTTCTGCTGGCCGGCCCAGTAGGTGAAGTGGCGGCGGGCGCGGTCGTGCCAGCCGAGTGCGTCGTTGGCGTAGGGGCCGCGCCAGCCGAGGAGTTTCTGACGCCAGGCGACGGCACCGTGCATGACCGCGCCCTGCGCCTCGTCCCAGACGGCGTCGGCGGCGAGGTTGAGCGCGCCGACGGCGGCATCGAGGAAGGGATCGGGCGTGGAGACGCGGACATGCTCCGCGAGGCGGACGCGCTTCGCCTCGGCCGCGGCGAACAACGCGGGCAGTACGTCCCCGGCCCCGGGGGCGGCGCCTTCGGCCGCCGCGGCCGTATTGTCGTCATGGATACGACGGAGCGCGAGGAAAACAGGGGTGTTTCCCGTCAGGGCGAAGCGGCCCGTCATCACGGGCAACCCGGGCGCCGCGTCCGCCGCGGGAGCCGGCGCAAAGGGCGCATCCCAGTGCCGCGCATCGGCCAGGGCGAGAACGGCGGCCGGATGCGAGAGGCCGAGGATGGCGCCGGGCTTCGCCCGCAGGACGAAGGAGCCGCCGGCGCCGGGGGTGAACACGTTGCCGCGGGCGTTTTCCGGGCTGAACTGGAAATACTGGCCGATGGGGACTTTCTCGGTGCCGATGTCGCCGTCGCGTTTGCCGCGCTGGCCGCTGGCGCCGCCGTAGGCCCAGCCGAGGGTGACCGGCGCCGCCAGATCGCGGGCTTCGACGCGAACGAGCAGGCCCTCGGCCTCGGCGAAGGGGATGGAGTCGACCACGAGCGAGCCGGCCGCGCCGAGCGCAGGGTCGCGGATCTCGTGCCGCAACGCGCCGGGGCGATAGCGGGTGACGATGCCGGCGGCCTCGTGCAGCCAGCGTACGCTTCCGTCCGGCGCGACGAGGCCGAGGCGCAGGTTGCCGCCCCGGCCGGGCAGGTAGAGCGACCACTCGGGCTTGTCGCCGCCGTCGACGCGGAAGGCGGTGTTCGTGCCGTAGAGAGGGCGGTTGAAAAACTCACCGCCGTTCGCGATGACGAAGCCCCCCGCCTCGGGCCGGTAGCGGAGCGGACGCTCGAGTTCGCGGGCACGCTCCGGCCCGAAACCCGGCGCCGAGGGTGGCGGCACCTGGTCCTCGGCGCGAGAGAGGGAGGCCAGGAGCGCGGCCATGGCGAAGGAGAAAAGGCGAAGGCGAGGGGACGGGAGGGTAGACACGGCGGGGGAGGCGGAGGAAACCGGCGGGTGCCGGCCCGGGGCGGGCGGGGGATCGGATGCGCCGGGAGAATGCAGGCCAGGGCTGCGCGCGGCAATCGCGAGACCGGACGGAATCGGACGGTTCGAGCGCGGAGCTGGGAATAACGTAAACGCCGGCCCGGCGGGCGGCCCGGGCAAAGCCGCCGCGGACGGAGGCCGCCGACGGCGCGCTTGCCTCGCGGTGCCGGAATCACCTTTCTTCCGCACTCTTCCGCTTTCCCCCGCGGTTCTCCCCGTCGCATGTTCAGCCTTCGCAACATCGCCAAAACTTACCCTGGCGCGCGCGCCCTCCGCGGCGTGCGGCTCGAGCTGCGCGCGGGCGAGGTGCATGCGCTGCTCGGCGAAAACGGCGCGGGCAAGAGCACGCTGATCAAGATCGCCAGCGGCGTGGTACAGCCCGACCCCGGAGCGGAGATCGCCTTCGATGGCGTCCCCGTGGAAAACGCGACCCCGCGTCGGATGCAGGAACTGGGCGTGGCGGTGGTTTATCAGAATCCAACGCTGTTCTCCGAGCTTTCGGTCGCGGAAAACCTGCTCCTCGGCGAGGACGGCCCGGTGATCTCGTGGCGCCGCCGCGCGGAGCAGGCCCGTGCCCTGCTCGCGCGCATCGGTGCGGAGATCGATCCGGAGCGCCCGGTGAAGGCCCTGCGCATGGCGGAGAAGCAGCTCCTCGAGATCGCCCGCGCCCTCGGCCGCAAAGCCCGCGTGCTTATCCTGGACGAGCCCACCGCCTCGCTCTCGCAGCATGACGCCGACCGGTTGCTCGAACTGGTGGAGAAACTCCGCGCCGACGGCGTCGCCATCCTCTACATCACCCACCGGCTGGAGGAGGTGCTGCGCCTGGCGGACCGTTTCACCGTGCTGCGCGACGGCGGGCACGTCGGCACCTTTCCGCGTTCGGAGGTGGACCGTTCCCGGCTGATCCAGCTCATGGCGGGGCGCGACCTCGCGGAGATGTTTCCCAAGGTGACGGTTGCGCCTGGCGAAATGGTGCTGGAGACCCGCGGGCTCGGTCACGCGCCCTCCGGCGTGCGCGACGTCAGCCTCTCGGTGCGGCGCGGCGAAATCCTAGGTCTCGCCGGCCTGGTCGGCGCGGGGCGCACGGAGCTGGCTCGCGTCCTCTTCGGCCTGGCCCCGGCCACCGCGGGCGAGATCCGCATCGACGGAAAACCGGTCGTCATCCGCGGGGTGGGCGACGCCCTCGCGCACGGCCTCGCCTATGTGCCGGAGGACCGCAAGGAACACGGCGTGGTCGAGGCCTTGCCCATCGTGGAGAACATTTCCCTCGGCGTGCTGCGGCGCCTCGGCGGGGCCTGGCTCGACGAGACGAAGGAGGAGGCGCTCGCTGCCGATCTCGCCCGCCGGCTCGGGGTGAAGGCGGCTTCGATCTTCACCGGCGCGGGCACGCTTTCCGGCGGCAACCAGCAGAAAGTCGCGCTGGCCCGCTGGCTCGCGACCAAGCCGCGCGTGCTCATCCTCGACGAGCCCACCCAGGGCATCGATGTCGGCGCGAAAGCCGAGATCCACCGCCTGATGGGCGAGTTGGTGAAGGAAGGCATGGCTATCCTCCTCATCTCCTCGGAACTGCCCGAGCTGCTGGGCATGGCCGACCGCATCGCGGTCCTGCGGCGTGGGCGCCTGGCCGGCGTGCTGCCGGCGCGCGAGGCCTCGCGCGAGGCGGTGCTGCACCTCGCGATGGAGGACGCCGCGTCATGATCCGACTGTTCAAAAAACATCCGCGCGAGGCGGCGCTTCTGGCCGCGCTCGTCCTGCTCTTTCTGCTGCCGCTCTTCGGCGTGGCGGGCTTCTACACCGCGGGCAACCTGCGCAGCCTCGCCGTCGACAACCTGCCCGTGCTGCTCGCGGCCGCCGGCATGACGGTGGTGATCGTGGCCGGGCAGATCGACATCTCGATCGGCTCGCAGTTCGTGGTCGGGGGCATCGCCGCCGGCCTGCTCGCGAAGAGCGGCCTGCCCATGCCGTTGGTGGCCGCCGCCACGCTCGGCGTCGGCGCCCTGCTCGGGGCGTTCAACGGCCTGCTCGTCACCGCCGCGCGGATACCGGCGATCATCGCCACGCTCGCCACCATGGTGCTGCTGCGCAATGCGGTGCTGCGCGCCACCGGGGGCGACTGGATCCAGGATCTGCCGCGCGGCTTCCAATGGTTCGGTCTGCCGGCGGGTGGCGCGCCCTACGTCTATATCGCCGCCGCCGCGCTGCTCTTCGCCGCCGGGGCGTGGGCCTTGCGCAACACCTCGGGCGGGCGGGCCTTCTACGCCGTGGGCTGCGACCACGAGGCGTCGCGTCGCATCGGCTTGCGCCCGGCCGGCTGGGTCGTCGGTGCCTTTGTGGTCATGGGGCTCTGCACCGGGGCGGCGGCACTGCTCAACTTCACCCGCTACCCGACGATCGAGACCAACGCCGGCCTCGGCTTCGAGCTGAAGGTCATCGCCGCCGTGGTGGTCGGCGGCACCGCCATCACCGGCGGGCGCGGTTCGCTCTTCGGCACCCTGCTCGGGGTGGTCCTTCTCGGGTCCATCGGCACGGTGTTCACCTTCCTGCACGTCAACCCGGCCTGGGAAAAGGCCATCCAGGGCGCGATCCTGCTCGCGGCGGTGGTGGCGGACACCGCTTTCCGCAAGGAAGGCGAGGGGGCCGCCGCATGAGCGCGCCCGCCTCCACGCCTCCGGGAGCTGCATCCGCGTCCGCGCGTCCCGGCCCCGCGGTTGACCGGCCCTCCTTCGCCGCGCGCTGGCTGCCCAACGGCGAGTGGGTGCTCCTCCTTGTCCTCCTGGTCGAGGCGGCAGCCTTCGGTCTGGCCCACCCGCGTTTCCTCTCCTTGGAAAACGGTTTCGAGATCGCGCGCCTGGCCGCCGAGGTGGGCCTGCTGGCTTTCGGGCTTACGCTGGTAATAAAGACCGGCGGCATCGATCTCTCGGTCGGCTCCATGATGGGCCTCGCCGCCGTGACCCTGGGCGGCGCCTGGTCGCTCGGACTGCCGGTCTGGCTGGCCGTGCTGCTCGCGATCGTGCTGGGCGGCTTGGGCGGAACGCTGCATGGCGTGCTGGTCACGCGGCTGCGCGTGCCGCCCCTGATCGTCACGCTCGGCACCTTTTCGCTTTATCGCGGCCTGGCCGAGGCGCTGACCGGCGGTTACACGAGCTACACCGGGTTCCCGGCGGCTTTTCTGCGGCTCGGCCAGGGCTACCTCGGCGGCTGGTTGCCGGTGCAACTGGTCCTGGGCGGGGCGGTGTTCGCCGCGCTCTGGGTGATGCTGCATCGCACCGTCTTCGGCCGTGAACTCGGCGTGATCGGCCACAACGCCGCCGGCGCGCGCCACGCGGGCGTGCGAGTGGCCGGGGTGACGCTCCGCGCTTACGTGCTCTGCGGCGCCTGTGCCGCCCTCGCGGGCGTGGTGTACGTGGCGCGCATCGGCCAGGCCAAGGCCGACGCCGGCCTGGGCTACGAGCTGACCGCCATCGCTGCCGTGGTGCTCGGCGGCGCCTCGATCAACGGCGGGCGCGGCACCCTGCACGGCACCCTGCTCGGCCTGCTCTGCCTCATCGTGCTCCAAAACGGCCTCCGTCTCGCCGGCCAGCCGAGCGAGATCGCCGGCCTGCTCACCGGCGCGGTGCTGGTCGCGGCGATCGCGGCCTCCCAATTCCTTTTCAAACCTGCCGCGCGGCCCGCCGCCGCGGGCGAGGACCCTTCAAACCCCGACGAACTCACCATGAAAAACAGCCAGGTTGCCCTCATCATTGGCGCCATCCTTGCCGGCGCCCTGCTCATCGCCGCGAGCAACATGTTCCTCGCCCGCTCCCTGGTCTCGGCCGGCGGCGCTGCCCCCGCCCAGCTCGCCGCCACCCCGTCCGCCAGGTCGGTGGGCGGTGCCCCGGTCGAGACGCCGGCCGTGCGCACCGTTGTGGCCTTGACCCCGAAGGCCAAGGCCGACCCGTACTTTGTCTCCTGCAAGAAAGGCGCCGATGCGGCCGCCGCCGAGCTGGGCGTGGACATCCTGTGGGACGCGCCGACCGATCCGGATCCGGCCAAGCAGACCGAGATCGTGGAGGCCTGGATCACCCGCGGCGTTGACGTGATCGCCGCCAGTTGCGCGAGCCCCGAGGCGCTTTCCTCCGTGCTGCGCAAGGCTCAGGAGCGCGGCATCAAAGTCATTTCGTGGGACGCCGACGCGAAGCCGGACGCGCGCGGCTTTTTCGTCAACCAGGCCACCGCCGAGGGCATCGGCACGACGCTGGCCGACGAGGGCGCGCGCCTCGCGGGCGGCAAGGGCCGCTACGCGATCATCACCGCCTCGCTCACCGACGCGAACCAGAACGAGTGGATCAAGTTCATCAAGGCCCGCATGGCCGCGGCGCATCCGGGCATGGAGCTGGCGGCGATCCATCCCTCCGACGGCCAGCGCGACAAGGCCATGACCGAGGCGCGCAACATCGTTCGAGCCTACCCCGACGTGAAGGCCATCATCGCGGTGGCCGCTCCCGCGGTGCCCGGCGCGGCCGAGGCCCTGAAGCAGGAGGGCCGGCGCGACGTGAAGCTGACCGGCCTCTCCGTCCCCAGTCTGTGCAAGGCCTACGTTCACGAGGACTGGATCCAGAGCATCGTGCTCTGGAACACGCAGGATCTCGGCTACCTCACGGTGCGTGCGGCCAAGGCGGTGCGCGACGGCGAGCTGAAGCCCGGCGCCACGAGCTTCGCGGCCGGCCGGCTCGGCACGCTCCAGGTCGAGGGAGACCAGATCCTGTTGGGCAAGCCCTTCATTTTCACGAAGGACAACATCGACGGCTTCGATTTCTGACGGCGGTCGGGGAGAGCGCGCTGGGCGGAGGCACATTTGGAGTGCGGCGGCACGACCGGCACGACGCCGCTTTCGACGACGAGCTCCGGCTCGTCGCCCAGCATCGCAAGGCCGGCAACCCCAGCAGGCCAGACTCTGTACTGGAGCGCCGGCATCTTGCCGGCGGCTCGGCCTTAATTAAAGCCCGCTGGAAGCCGGCGCTCCCAGCGGGCCGACCTCATTTTCGGTTACGCCCCGCGCGTGGCGCGGTCATTTCCGTCTTGCCGTGTTGTCTCT